>QEUW01000302.1 GCA_003577005.1 Chloroflexota bacterium
CGTAGGAGAGCCCGTGACGTACATTGATGTCGCTGGTGGCAAAACCCTCGCGCATATTGAGGCCGATGTAGGTCCACGTCGCGGCGGCGGGCCACCACTCGTAGACGGTGACATTCTCCAGTTGGCGGGCCTCTTCGAGCTTTTCAGGCGTGATGGTGCCGGTGTCGCACTCGCCGCTCCGCATCTTCTGGTAAGAGATGTCGGTATCCGGCACGATTTCGACCAACTGGCGCTCGATGTTGGGTCGACCACGATACCAGTACATGTCGTTGACCTCGAAGATGGCGCGCTGGTCACGCGTCCATTCGGCCAGCTTGTACGGGCCAGAGACAACCGAAGGCCGGTTGATCTCCGGGTTTCGTTCCGGGTCATGGCCAGAGACAACCGAAGGCCGGTTGATCTCCGGGTTTCGTTCCGGGTCATCCCACGGCAGATTTTCCCACACATGTTTGGGCAACGGGATGATCAATCCAGACATCTGTCCGAGCGCCGGGGCATAGACTTCTTCGATTTTGATTTCCAACGTGTAGTCGTCTAACGCTTCGTACGAGGTGATGAAGTCGAGTTGCGAGAGGTACGGGTAGCCGTTGTCCGGGTTTTTGACCTGGTCATAGGTCCACTTGAAATCATGGGCTGTCAGCGGCTCGCCATCACTCCAGTAGATGTCTTCGCGCAATTTGAAGGTAAAGGTGAGACCATCCTCGGAGATCGTGTAGCTCTCGGCCATGTTGGGGATATACTCGAGCGTGTTTTCGTCTAGCCGCAGGAGACCACCGGCATAGACCGAACCGTAGTAGCTCGATGAAGCGGTGTCGGTCGTCGTGTACGGATGGAAACTGACTGCGTCCGATGCGGCGGTGCTGCAATACTGGCCGCCAAAGAGAGCGGGGTCACGAGGGGTAGTGACATCTTCGTCGCTGACGACGGTGACGCCCCGAAGTTCCACCGACTGTGATGCCTGCGACTGTTGGACGGTAGCCACGGCTTCGGGTGCGGCTTCCACCGCAGTGGCGACAGCTTGCGCGGCCGGCGCCGCCGGGCTGGTAGCAGACGCGCACGCCTGCACGAGTAGCGCCACAACGATGAGCAGCGCCAGGAGCGTAAGATGTCGTCGCGCAGTTGGGATCATGGTGTCTCCTCTCAAATTCAAACGGTGAGCGCGTGTGCGAATGGTGAAAACGGTTGGAAACTAGCCGTTTGTTGTGCTGGTTTTTGTAGCATATCATGAAATACTACATTGTCTTGTGAAGTAGCTTATAATCCGCCCAAATGAGGGAGCGATGAAGAGTAGATAAGCTCTACATAAAGAGGCGGGCTACCACATCAAAATCTGTGGAATCTGCGGATCGATTTTTTATTTCCGCTGTTTCAGCATGGGGTCGAGCGCATCGCGCAGCCCGTCGCCGATGAGGTAAAAACAGAGCACGGACAGCCAGATCAGCAGCCCCGGCGGGTACATGAGATGGAGCGCAATATGCTTGCCTGTCGCCGGGTCCACGGTAAAGAAAAAGTCGCGCGCCCGGTTGAGCATATTGCCCCAGGTGGGCGTGGGCGGCTGCACCCCCAGCCCCAAAAAGCTGAGCACCGATTCGACCAGGATCAACACCCCGACATCGATAAAGGTGATCACCACAATCACCGGGATGCTGTTGGGGATGATATGTTGGGTCAAGATCCGCCAGTTGGTGGCACCGATTGCGCGCGCCGAAAGGGTATAGTCAAATTGCTTCACCTTGAGCACATTGCCGCGCATAAAACGCGCCGTGCCAAACCAGCCAAAAAAGCCCAAGAACAGGATCAACGTCGCCGGGCTGGGCTTGAAGATGGCGCAGACAATGATGAGCAGATAGATCGTAGGGATCGCCACTACCGTGTTGATAAACCACATGACGATATCATCGATGGTGCCCCCAAAGTAACCTGCGACCCCACCCACGGCCACGCCAAAGACCATGCCGATCGCAGCGGCGGCTAGTGCGATCCCCAGGCTGACGCGCCCCCCATAGAGCAGGCGCGCCAGTTGGTCGCGCCCCAGCCGGTCCGCCCCCAACCAGTGGGGGATGCCGTCGGTCTGGCCGAGCATGATGGCGGCACTCTGCGTATCGATCCCCAATTGCCATTTGATGTAGGGCCAGAGGTAGGGCTGGGCAAAGGCATGGCTGGTATTGGTGGTGTTGGGGCCAACGCCGACCAGCACAGTGGTGATCACTGGCGCCAAGAGCGCCAGCAATGCCAGCAGCGTCACAATACCGATTGCGGTCAGCGTCAGCCGATCCTGGCGCAGGCTGCGCAGCGCAATTGCCCAATAGCTTTGGGGGCCCAGTTTCAACTGGCGGCTAGGCATTTGCGCCTCGGTCAGTTTTGTGGGGAACGTGGTCGCACGCTGTGCGCACATTCAACGATTCTCCCTCAGGCTGCACACCGGCGTTTGACTCGTAGGCCAAGCTGCCACCTTGACCTATACCAACCGCACGCGCGGATCGACCAGGCCATAGAGGATATCCGATAACAGATTGCCAAGAATCACCAACACCGCAAAAAACATGGTCGCACCCAGTACGAGCGGATAATCTTGGGCAAAGACAGCGTCGATCACCAACCGCCCCATGCCCGGCCAGGAGAAGATTGTCTCTGTCACCACTGCGCCGCCCAGCAAGCCAAGAAAGGCCGGACCGAGCACGGTCATCAACGGGATCATGGCGTTGCGGAAGGCGTGAACAAACCAGACACTGTTGGGGGCCAAACCTTTTGCCAGCGCCGTGCGGATATAATCGGTGTGGATCACTTCCAGCACCTCGGTGCGCATCAAGCGGCTAAAGACCGCAATGCCGCCAAAGGCCAATACAAAAGCGGGCAACACCAGGTGGTGCAGCCAGTCCCAAAACTGGCACTCCCCGCTGAGCGAAACCGTACAGCGCCCCCCCGTCGGGAAGATGCGCAAGACGACGCCAAAAAAGAAGATCAGCAGTAGCCCCATCCAAAAATCTGGCACGGCCTGCCCCACGACGGTAAAAAAGCGCACAACATTGTCGAAAATCGAGCCCCGGTAGACCGCACTCAGCACCCCCAACGGGATGCCAATAAAAAGGGCAAGCAAAAGACTGGCCAGCCCCAATTCCAACGTGGCCGGCATGCGCGAGACCAATTCGCCCCATACCGGCCCTTTGGTCCTCATACTGATACCCAGGTCCCCGCGCAGGATACCGCCGCTGCGGTCGCAGACCGTTGTGTCTAGGCTGGCGACATAGGTGCAGCGCGTCCGTGGGCCGGTTGTGGCCTCTACCTGGTCGCCCAAGCGGATGGCAATCCCTGTAAACCAGTTGAGATACTGGTAGAGCCAGGGCTGGTCAAGCCCATATTGCAGATAGCACCGTTGCAGATCCTCCGGTGTGCGCCTGGGGTCAAACTGAAAGATACACGGGTCCCCCGGCGCCGAGTAGGTGAGCAGGAAACTCAAGATGCTGACACCTAACAAAGTCGGGATGGCCTGCAACAGCCGGCGAATGATGTAGCGTGTCATGGAAGGTAGAACGTAGAACGATAAGTGATGCGTAATGCGTGATGCGTAATGCGTAGTGCGTGAGACTACTGCTTACGCATCACGCATTACGCATTACGCATTACGCATTATTACTCTTGCAGCGACCGCAGATACCAGGTGTGGACGTTATAATAGAAGCTCCACGGGCCTGGGTCAACATTGCCCCAGCGGACATTGTAGCCGGTGTTGCCGATGGAGCCGCTGATAAAGATGTAGGGCACGTCCTCGTAAATCATTCGCTGGATCTCTTTGTAGTAGGGCGCCCGCTCTTCAGGGTCGCAACTGGCGACGGTGACGCCCTGCTCAAGCAGCGTATCGACTTCAGGATTGTGATAGCTGACAAAGTTGAAGCCGCTGCCTGGCACATCATACTTGGTGTGCCAGAAGGAATCGTCATTAGGGTCGCTGCCCAGGTTGGCCCAGCCGATGATAACCATGTCATAGGTCTGGCCAGTCAGTTGTTCGATCAACGTGCCAAAGTCGATGGCCTCAAAGTTGACCTGGAAGCCAATGCTGTTAAGCTGGTCTTGCACCAGCACACCCAGGTCTTCGCGCGTCGCGTTGCCGGCGTTGGTCAGCAATGATAGTTCTAACGGCATCCCGTCCTTCTCACGCACACCGTCACCATCAGCATCCACCCAGCCGGCCTCTTCCAACAATTGGGCGGCGAGATCCAGGTCGGTGGCGTAAGGTTGGAGCGTGTCATCGTGCGCCCATTCCACCGCCGGGAGTACATTGGCGGCGATCTGGTAGCCCTGTCCTAGAAAGACCTGGTCGATGATCGCGTCATAGTCCAGGCTGTGCGCAATCGCCTTGCGTACATTGATGTCACTCAGGATCGGGTGGGGGTCCTGTTCGATCAGGTTGCCATCCTCATCCTGCCCCGGCTGGGGATTGTCGGGGTTGGCCAGGTTCAAACCGATATAGGAATAGCCATCCGCCTTGAAATTGTAGATATTGATCTCCGGGTTGCCCTGCACTGAAGCGATCTGCTCTGGCTGCAAGGGGATGGTATCGACTTCCCCGCTTTGGAGCTGGGCCAGACGGGCGCCGGGGTCGGGGATCACCTTATAGATCATCCCCTCCATGTGGGGGGCCCCCTCCCAGTAGTCGGGGTTGCGTTCCAGCGTGACGTTGTCGTCACGGGTCCAGCTTCGGAAGATAAAGGGACCGGCGCTCACGGCGGGTTCGGTGTTGAGCGGGTTTTCCATGATGTCGCTAAAGTCCTCGGCATAGAGATGGCTGGGCAACCACCCCAAACCCAGATTAGTCAGCGCATCGCAACGCACTTCGCTAAAGGTGACGACAATGGTCTGCGGATCGGGCGTCTCGATGCTCTCGATGCCCTCGATCAGGCTCTTGCGCACGGTATCCACGTTGGGGCTTGCAACGGCGTCATAGGTAAACTTAAAGTCAGCGGCATCCACCGGGTCACCATCGCTCCAGGTGATACCAGAGCGCAGATTGAAAGTCCAGACCAGACCGTCATCCGAAACTTCCCAGCTCTCGGACATCGATCCATCAGGGACGATCTCGCCAGTGAAGGGGTCCTGTCCAATAAGGGATGGGAAGAGCATATTATGAACACCCGAACTGGCAGTATCGGTTGACAAGATCGGATTCAGAATGGAGGGGTCGGAGAGTTCGCCACGGATCCAGATACCACCGGGGGTGATCTGATCCGGCGCAGGAGCGGCCCCTTCGGCGGCCTCCGCGGCCGGCGCTGCGGCCGGTGCCTCCTCCGGCGCGATGGGCACCGGTTGGGCGCAGGCGCTGAGGATCAGCGCCATGGCAACCAGAATCGAGACAAAAGGTAAAAGAGTACGCTGCATGGTTCGCTCCTTGTGGCTATGGGGATTTCGTTTGTAATCAGATACGTGGTGCGTATTCCGTGTTTCGTGTCCCGCTCTATGCGATCACGCACCACGGAACACGAAACACGCTAGTGCATCATCGGTGTCCTGGCGGCGCCCCCCATGCGCTCGTAGAGATGGCAGGCGGTCCAGTGACCGGCTGTCTTCTCTTCAAAGGCAGGTTCTTCGACCTGGCAGCGGTCAAAGGCATACGGGCAGCGCGGATGAAAACGACAGCCGCTGGGCGGGTTGAGCGGCGACGGAATCTCGCCCTTGAGGATGATTCGATCCCGCTTGGCTCGCGGCTTCGGAATCGGGATAGCAGAGAGCAGCGCCTGCGTATACGGATGTTGCGGGTTGTGATAGATCTCTTTGCGATCTGCAACCTCGACCAGTTTGCCCAGATACATCACCCCCACGCGGTCGCTGATATGCTCGACCACGCTCAGGTTGTGGGCAATAAAGAGATAAGTCAGGCCAAATTCTTCCGAAAGGTTGCGCAACAGGTTGAGCACCTGTGACTGGATCGATACATCGAGCGCCGAAACAGGCTCATCGCAGATGATAAACTTGGGGCGCAACGCCAATGCCCGGGCAATGCCGATGCGCTGGCGCTGCCCGCCCGAAAACTCATGTGGGTAGCGGTTGGCATGGTAGGGGTTGAGCCCTACCTTATCCAACATCTCCAATACGATCTCCTGCCGTTCGCGCCGGTTGCCTATGCCGTGGATCTCCAGCCCTTCGGCAATGATGTCACCGACAGGCATGCGCGGGTCGAGCGAAGAGTAAGGGTCCTGAAAGACAATCTGCATGTGGCGGCGCAATGGCTTCATTTCGCTGCGCCGTTTGGCAAAGAGATCTTCACCATCAAAAAAGACCGACCCCGCGGTCGGCTCTTGTAACCGCAAGATTGTCCGGCCAATGGTCGACTTGCCACAGCCCGATTCCCCCACCAGACCAAAGGTTTCTCCCTGGCGGATGGAAAAGCTGACGCCATCAACAGCCTTTACGTGCGCCACGACGCGCTGCAACACCCCGGCGCGCACGGGGTAATAGGTCTTTAGATTCTCAACAACGAGCAAATCTTTTGTTGCAATATTGACGGGGATTGCCATTGTGATTTATTTTAAACTTTAGATTTTGGATTATAGATTTTAGATCCGCGTTCTTCTCGGGCAGGATGTGGCCAGGGCAATCGCAAATCCAAAGTCTAAAATCCAAAATTCAGACAGGTTCGACAAAGATCTCATCACCGGCGAACTGCCAATCGGCCCGTTTGACCCCGGCCCACAGGTGTTGTGTTTCGGGGAAGCGCATGTAGCAGCGTACCCAGTGACCGGCCTTCACCTCGCGCAGTTCGGGTGTTTCACCCGTGCAAACCTCTTCTTTGACATAGGGGCAGCGAGGAGAAAATTTGCACCCTTGCGGCAGGCTGATCAGGTTGGGCACCGACCCTGGAATGACCGCCAGCGTCTCTTTGTGCTCGCCCAATACCGGGATGGCAGCCAACAACCCCTCGGTATATGGATGGAGCGGTTGCTCGAAAAGAGATTCGACATCCGTGTATTCGACGATCTGCCCGGCATACATGACGGCTACGCTATCGCACATCTCGGCGATGATGCCCATATCGTGGGTAATGAGCAGGATCGCCGTGCCCATCTCGTCGCGCAGCGCACGCATAAGGTCGAGAATCTGCGCCTGGATAGTTACATCCAGCGCCGTAGTCGGCTCATCGGCGATGAGCAATTTGGGGTGGCTGGCGAGCGCCATCGCGATCATGACGCGCTGCGCCTGGCCGCCCGACACTTCGTGCGGGAAAGCATTGGCTCGTTTCTCAGCTGCCGGCAAACCCACTTTGCGCAGCAGTTCGATGGCCTTTTGCCACGCCTGCCGCTTGGGTAGCTGGTCATGAACCATCAAGACTTCGGCGATCTGGTCGCCAATGCGGAAGACCGGGTTGAGACAACTAGTGGGCTGCTGAAAGATCATGGCGATCTCGTCGCCGCGTAGCTTGACCATTTCGGCTTCGGGCAGTTGCACCAGGTCTCTGCTATTCAGCCGCACTTCGCCGGCAATGATCTGGCCCGACGCCGGCAACAGCCGCATGATCGAAAGCGCCGTCACGCTCTTCCCGCTGCCCGACTCGCCCACCAAACCCATAATCTCGCCTGGCTGGATCCGAAAATCCACCCCATTGATCGCCTGGACGACGCCATCTTCCGTATAAAAGTACGTTTTCAACCCCTTGACTTCAAGGAGTACTTGTTCTTTGTTGCCGTTGCTTGTAATCATGCACTACAGACAATAGACGATGGACGATTAACAATTGACATTAACAATTGACGATTGACAATTCACCCTTGACAATTGATCACCGTTTCAGCCGCGGGTCGAGCGCATCGCGCATCCCGTCGCCGATAAAATTGAAGGCCAGCGCCACCAAGACCAACGGAATACCCGGCACCAACGGTAGCCAGGGGTGCTGGAACATATAGCTGCGCGCCTGGTCGAGCATGTTGCCCCAGGTGGGGGTTGGGTCTTGCACGCCCAAGGCCAGAAAGCTCAACGCCGCTTCGAGGATGATCACCCCACCCACGCTCAGGCTGGCATTAACCCAGATGGGCGCCATCCCATTGGGAATCAAGTGGCGAAAGATAATGCGCCCATCCGAGGCGCCAAAGGCGCGCAAGGAGTGGACAAAATCCTGCTCGCTCAACGAGAGCACCATACCGCGCATCAGGCGGGCGGCACCCAGCCAGCCAAAAGCGGTCAAGATGCCCATCAAGACGATGATCTTGTTAGTCTCCGTCTCATTGGTCAAAAAGACAGCGCCCAGCGCACGCGTGACAAAGTGTGGCAGGGGCAACTGCGCATCGGTGCGGATCATAATAGCCGACACGATGAGCAGGATCGGCAACAGCGGGATCGACAACAAAAATTCGATGAGCCGCGAGATGATCGCATCCACCCAGCCGCGATAGTAGCCAGCCAGCGCGCCGATGGTCAGCCCAATTGTCTCGGCTACGATCGTTACGATCAGCGCGATGGTCAACGAAATACGCCCGCCGTAGAGCACACGGGTGAAAAGGTCACGCCCCAGGTGGTCAATACCCAGAATATGCACCTGGCCCACACTGCCGGTGATGCCCGGGGGCGCCGGACGGCTCGGCGCACCGATGTCCTGCAAGTCGCGAGGGTATAGGGCGATATAAGGCGCCAGGATCGACACGACCAGCATCCCGATAATAAAAATCAGCGAGATCACCGCCATGCGGTGACGAAAAAACCGCCGCGCCACGATCCAAAACTGGCTCTCGGTCCGTGTATCCATCCGGGCCGCCTGTTCCCGTGGCAGCGTACCGGCCGTGGTCGCCATACGTTAGCTCTCCAACGATCATTCAACAACGTAATGCGTAATACGTAATCTGTAAGAGACGATCCCCATCACGCATCACGGATTACGTATCATCCATACCGAATCCGCGGGTCAACCACGGTATATAAAATATCTCCCAGCAGCGTGGCAAAGACCGTCAACACCGCAGTGATAAAGACAAAGGCGAGGGCAATGGGGTAGTCGCTCTGGTTGAGTGCGTTGATAAAGAGTTGGCCCATACCTGGCCAGGCAAAGATCGTTTCCGTCAGGATCGCGCCGGCAAAGAGATTGGGGATCTGCAATACCAACACGGTGACAAAGGGGATCAATGCGTTGCGTAGCGCATGTTTGGTGATAACCAGCCGCTCGACCAACCCCTTGGCGCGCGCCGTACGCACATAATCCTGGCGCAGTACCTCTAGCATGGAGGAACGCACAAAGCGGCTCCACGTCGCCATGCCAAAAAAGGTGAGCACCGTCACCGGCATCGCCAGGCGGATCGCCCGGTCGATCAGGGTGTTGGGTTCAATGCGCGGCAGCCAAGCGGCAATTTCATAGGGACGCACCGCGGCCCGGCCACCCGGCGGAAGGCTGGGCAGCCACGGGTAGGCATCACGCAAAAAGACGGGCATCACCGAAAATGCCAGAATGAGCAACAGCCCAAAGAAAAAGACCGGCATGGACGAGCCAAAAAAGGCCAACGTGCTGTAGAAATAATCAAAACGAGAATACTGGCGCACGGCGCTATAAATGCCAATGGGAACACCGATCAGCAACGCCATCAGGGTGGAGGTCACCATCAATTCGAGTGTGGCCGGCAGCCGGCTGAGGATCTCGTCGATGGCCGGGCGCCCCTGGCGGATCACGGTGGAGCGGCCAAAGTCGCCGCGCAAAATGCCCCTGCTGCTCAAGATCGGCGGGTGGATGACCGGCAACTCGGCAAGATAGACGTAGTCCTGACACTGGCCCGTGCGGTCATCATAGATATAGCACCCCACCGGTACATCGGCAAAGAACTCACGCCCGCCGATCACAATGGGGCCGCTGGGAAAGCCGATCAGCCAGCGCGAAAAGCGGATCGGGCCATAAAGGTCTAGTTCAAACTGGGCGCGGATCCGGGCAAAATCCTCCGGGCTCAGCCGTTGTTGTTGCTGGCGGATCCCTTGCAGCGGGCCGCCGGGCGCATAGTTGAAGAGCGCATAGGTAAATCCGGCAGACAACAGCAAGACCAGCGCCATCTGAAAGAGACGGCGAATCAAATAGGCGGTCATGCGCCAAAAACCTCAGAACAAGAAGGA
>QEUW01000303.1 GCA_003577005.1 Chloroflexota bacterium
CGACGCTGAGCTAGTAGCGACAACCATCGTGGCCGGACTGGGACTGACCGAGAGCAGCCCAAGGTCGTCTTCTATCCGCCTGGTGGAGGCATTGCGGCGCAAAGAACTGCTGCTGATATTGGATAATTTTGAGCAGGTAACCCCGGCCGCACCGTTGGTCGCCCAATTACTTGAACAGTGCGCCGGGCTGCGGGTGCTCGTCACCAGCAGGGAACCGCTGCGTCTGCGCGCCGAGCAGCGCTTCAAGGTGCCGCCGCTGGAGCCGGCGGCGGCGGTCGAACTCTTTTTGCAACGCGCCCAGGCCATCAACCTCGACTTCACCTTCATGGGCGAGAGCCCCGCCAGCATTGCCGAGATTTGCCTGCGGCTGGACTGTCTGCCACTGGCGATTGAATTGGTCGCCGCCCGCAGCGAACTCTTTACGCCTCGCCAGTTGCTTGACCAGTTGCAGCGAGGGCGCCTGGATCTGTTGGAGGCCGGTGCGGCCGATCTGCCCGACCGTCACCGCACGCTGCGCAATGCTATCGCCTGGAGCTACCGGCTGCTGCTGCCGGCTGCCCGACAATTATTCCGGCAGTTGGGCGTATTTGCCGGTGGGTTCGACCTGGACGCTGCCCGGGCAGTGATAGGGGGTTCGACCGTTGGCGGTGTGTGCCCGCCGGAATCACCCTTTATCAGCACTCTCCAATCGCTCGTCGCCAGCAATTTGCTGGTGCAGCACGATGTGGATGACAGCCGGCGCTATACCTTGTTAGAGACGATCCGCGAGTATGCTCTGGAGCAGGCTACGCTGCATCAGGAAGTAGACGTCGCCCGCAGCCACCATGCGCGCTATTATACAGAGTGGGCCGAGGCGCAAGTGCCGTGGAGTTTCGACCACGTCGAGGGTGTGTGGTGCCGGCGCCTGGAACAGGAACACGAGAACCTGCGCGCCGCCCTGTATTGGTCGCTCCAGACCCAAGGTGAACAGGCGCTCCGTTTGGCCATTGCCCTCTATCCTTTCTGGGATACACGCGGCTATCAGAACGAAGGCAGCCGCTGGTTGCAGCAGGCATTGGCGCTCAATCCTGCCCCCACCCCACTTCGTGCGCAAGGGCTGCTGAGGGCTGGCCTCTTTGCCCAACAGCGGATGGACTTTCAACCGGCGGCACAGATGTTAGACGAAGCGCTGGCACTTTTTCGCGTCTCAAATGACCGCACCGGAGAGGCCATGACGTTGCGGGCCTGGGGTTGGCTGGCATCAAGCATGAGCGATTCGCCGCGCGCCCGCCGCTACTTTGAACAGAGTTTGCCCATCTTTCGCAGCCTGAACGACCGGTTGATGGTGGCGACTGTGTTGTCCAACCTGGTTCACGTCTTGAGCTATGCCAGTGCGCCCTACGAGCAAACCCGCGCCTATGCCGAGGAAAGTCTGGCCATCTTTCGTGAGCTCGGCCAGCCACATGGCATCGCCCTGGCCTTGCGCCAGTTGGGGATCAACGAAACCCTGGCCGGCAACTATGCGGCAGCAGTAGCAGCCTGTGCCGAAGCCCTTGCTATCTGGCGCCGGCGGGGAGGAACACGTGAGGTTGCCTGGACACTGGAAATGCTGGGCGAAGCATACTGGCTGCTAGGGGATGTCTCCGCCGCGGTCAGCCATTGGCACGAAGCCCTCTCCCTGTTTCAGACAATGGACGAGGAGTTCGGCACGATGGTGTTGTTCCACCATCTGGGCCAAGTCGAGCGCGCTCAGGGCAATCTGGATCGCGCTGCTCATTACTATGTGTGTGCGCTCCTCTACTTTGGGAAACTGGACACCCTATACTTTGTATCCCGCTGTCTGGCGGGCCTGGGTGGAGTGGCGCTGGCCCGTGGGAAAGCGGAGAGGGCAGCGCAGTTGCTGGCCGCGGCCTATCGCATCTTTGACACGCTGCCCCCGTTCCTGGCCCCGGCCGACCAGGACGACTACACGCGCCTGGTGGACAGCACCCGCACTGCCCTGAGCGAAGCGGGCTTCCATGTTGCCTGGGAAGCCGGGCGCGAGCTCAGCACCGAACAGGCAATCCTCTTGGGCGAACGTGACTAGCTAAGGTGGGCGCCAAAAGTCGAAGTCGCTTGCAACGGCATAGATGAGTAAAGGTGGTTCGCTATCTTCGCCAGGCGAACGTCCCGGTTTGATGCCCGATGCTGACTGGGCCACAGCGCAGTCAAGAACCGTGGATCGGCAGAAAGACGCGGATCTGTGCTCGGATGCGAGAATCCGCGCCTTTCTGTAGATCCACGGTTCTGGCCCAGCCCCCGACCAGTGTGAAGCCTCTCTCAATCAACGACCCTCCACTCGGCGCCCAAACGAAGACTTCCGGGAGGTGGCCGAGTAGCTTCTTCGCCTGACAGGGGTTCCCCGGCCACCTCCCGGAAGTCTAGTACCTGACGGCGCAAATAGGTAGGGGTTTGAAGGGCGGCGGAAGCGTTTTCCGGTGTGGAAAGGCTTACTCGCCGCCCTTCAAACCCCTACGACGGGATTGAGGCCGCGCCGTACTAACCCTACCAGGAAAGCAGCTTGTGAGCGGCTTGGAGCTCACAACTGGGCGCGGGGCAAGTTGCCATCTTGCTCTACGTTGTCTCCCGCGCCCGCCCGGCGCTGAGGAGAAGCCAGCTACTCCACACGAGCCAAAGGATATAGGCGAGTAGCGTCGGCGCCGTATTAGTGGCTGAGAAGCCTTCAGCACCCAGCACCCAGCCTTGTGCGATGTAAGCGAGGCCGGTCAGCCCCATCAGGTAACCGACTACCCTGGTGACTGGCCTGATCGAGACCATCACGGTGGCAAAGAGAACAAACGAGAGACCGAGCATAAAACTTTGATAGCTGCGAACCCCCCATTCAAGCCAACGGATCGCTTCAGCGCTCGCAAAGCGCGCCGCCTTCTCCGAGTCGGGCGCACTCACCCAGGCATCGACGGCCTGTTTGAGGGCAACCCCGTCCACAGCCTGAAGCACACCGTAGAGCGCAAGTGCCACGATTGCCGCAACAGATCCAAAGCGAGCCGCCCACCCCGCCACACCGGTTTGGGCGTTGAGCGCATAGAAAAGGACCAGAAGCCCAGCCACGACGATCACCATGCCTACGAACTGGCCGAGATGGACAGCGGTCCAAATATCACTGCTGGCGTAATCGGCAAACGCAGCCGGGTGGTCATTGGCTTTTTCCCGGTCGGTGTGAAGGATGCCCACGAGAAAGGTGAACAAGAGCCCGGCCAACAGCAAAGTCGCTGACAGGCGCAACAACGTGCGGTCTACCAAAATGGACCTGGCACTTGCCGGATCCAAAGCCGGCATTTGAGTGCGAATTTCATTACCCCACATGGCAAACACCTCCAGTCTCCTCATAACCGTCAATTAGCCGTGCGACGACGCAGGTTGTTGATGGTCAACAATCTGATCAGACCCCCGCAATTTTCCTTCTGTGACGACGCTCATTATATACGAGCTTCGACCTATCTTGGTAGCTCAGGTTGACACAAGGCACGTCACAGGCATTGACACAATATGGCCCAGCGCCACCAGAACAGCCTGACCCCTCGTGTTGTCCTTCTATTCGTTGGGGTATAGAGGCCTGTGACGGGCGTCGTACTGGCCGGTAGACCCTCCGGCATGACCAACTCTTTTGCGGCCAGTGCAACGCCCGCCACGATTTTGTGTGGTGTGAGCGGGTGGCTCACAAATCACAAATTGGGGTCTTGACAAGGGAACAAGATCATGCTACCATATCCGGCAACTGGTTAAGTGGTCTGTACCAGTTTCCCCTCCCTCTATTTTGTGGTCTGCACGCCCATAGGCTATCACTGGGCGTCGTATCGTTGCCGAGCACTGCCGCTCCCCAGACCTTTTCGGCTGCCCGCTATGCGATCCGGTGCAGGTGTCTTGACAGCCTGGTTGTTTCGATAATCACAGTCTTTTGCCAAGAAATTGTTACTCAACCATTCAACCGAGGAGGAAATTCCACTATGATGCGCGCCACAAATTTGTCTCGTCGCGACTTTCTGCGCATGACTGGCTTGACCACAGGGGCACTCGTGGTCGCCGCGTGCGCACCGGTCAGCCCCGGTGGTTCGGGCGCCCCCGCTGCTGACCAGCCGCCAACCGACCTCGACCTGTCTGACCCGCAAGCCGTGGGCCGCGCCTTGGAAGCTGAAGGCGCCGAAGTCAGTGTCAGCAGTTGGGGCTTCTCCGGGCTGCCGGAGACCCACTTTGTCACCCGCTTTGCCGAGTACACCAACGAGCTGTACGGCGTGGGCGTCAAACTCAACTGGGTGACCGGCGTCTTCGACAACGCGCTGCGCGAATTGCCCGTTGCCGGCAAGACGATCAAGGACATCGGCCTCGATGTGGTGGACAAGGAGGAGGAGTCCTTCGACGCCGCCATGGCGCTCCAGTGGTATGAGCCGATCAATATGGACCCGTACAAGCCGCTACTGCCCAATCTGGAAGACACGGAGGAGCCTTATCTCTTCCGCGGCAGCGAAGAGAACGGCGGCGATGTCTATGGCGCCGTCTATCAGGGCTACGAGTGGCTGCAAGCTATCATGCGCAAGGACAAGGTCGACGTCAGCCGCTACGAAGACTGGACCGACCTGGCCGACCCTGAATTGCGCGATAAGATCATCGACTACCCCTTCAACGACAGCCGCGGCCACTATGTCTTTGGCGGCTTTGTCAACGAGCTGGTCAACAAGGGCCAGGTGCCGGGGACGCTCTGGTCGCAAGAGGCGTGGGAAGGCGCCCTCCAGTGGTGGAAGGACAACAGCATGGAGGAGCAGATCCATAAGTGGGGCGACATCGGCAACGACCCGGCTATGCGTCTGATGCTCCAGAGCGGCGAGGCGTGGGTCGGCTGCACCTGGGGTGTCTACACCCGCGAACTGCTGGGCACCGACTGGAACAAGCAAGACGATGTGCTGGCGCCCTTCTATCCCAAATCCGGCATCCTTGCCAATCGCGAGACATTGAGCGCAGTGCGCGGCGCAGCTCACCCTGTCGCCGCCCGCGTGCTCATCAACTGGATGTTGAGCACCGAATTCAACACCGCCGGCTGGTACAAAGAGGCGCCCGACCAGGAGGCTGTCAATCGCTGGAATATCACCGAGTCGCAGTTCCTCGTTACCTATGCCGGTGGCTGCCGCCAGGAAACCCGTGACCTGATTCCAGACTGGGCCAAGGCCTATCACCCCGAAGACCCCGGTAGCCTGATCATCAAGATCGACTGGCCCTGGTACAACCAGAACGCCGAGTGGATCGCCAAGAGCTACGAGCGGATCGTGCTGGGGTAAGCAAAGAACTATAGACCGCGGATTGGGCGGATTTGCGCGGATGTCCTTTTAGAACCCACCCGAATAACGGTTGCGGGTCCGACAACTACACCAACGAATAATCGTTGTCGCAGAGTTATTCGGATAGGCTCTTAGTACTGGCGAACGCGATTGAAATGGTACCTCCGCCGCGCGCCACAACATCCGGCTCAAAAATCTGCGTAGATCCGCCTAATTCGCTTGATCCGCGGTCTATCAGCCTTGATACATCATGAACATTTCTTCACCGCAAGATGCCATCCTGAGTGAGGTGCAGACCATCGCGCAACCCTCGTTTCCCAGCCGGGTGCGCCTCTGGCTGCGCCGCTATAGTGGGACGCTGCTGCTCCTGTCACCGCTCTTGCTATTTATGGTGGGCGTCTTTGCCGCGCCCATGCTCTTTCAGATCGCCTTTGCTTTTTTTGAGCGCGAGCTGGTGGCCGGTGTGCTCTGGCTCCCCAAACCGGCCTTCAATCTGGGCAATTTTGCCCAGGCTTTTGCCGACCCCACCTACCGCTACAGCATCGCATTTACGGTGGGCGTTGCCTTTATCACAACGGCCGCCAATATCCTGCTGGCCTTGCCGGTGGCCTGGTTTCTGGCGCGGATGAAGGTCTTTGGCCAGAGCGTGATCGAACTGTCGTTTCTGCTGCCCATCTTTGGCGAGATTTTTACGATCTATGCGCTGGCCTATGCGCTGACCCCGCAGGGCCCGCTCAACTGGCTTCTGATGAAGCTGCGTCTTATCAGCGAACCGCTTTCGTTGGTGGGCTCGCCGTGGGCGGTGATTGTGTGGATGTCGTTGCCTACGCTGTCGGTGTTGCTGATCCGCAGCGCCTTTACCAACGTGGATGTGCTCTACGAAGAGGCTGCCCAGACAATGGGCGCCGGCCCGTGGCAAACCTTCTTCCGGGTGACGGTCCCGCTGGCCAAGAACGGCATCGCCGGGGCCTTTTTACTCGTCTTCTCTGGTGGTGTGGGCGCCTATACCATCCCTCTGGTCTTGGTCGGGCCTTACAATGATTGGCTCACCAACAAGATTCAGCGCGAGATCACCCCCTATTTCAATTATCCTATGGCTTCGGCTCTGGGCGTGATCTTGACTGCCATCTGCGCTGTTCTCTTTTATCTGTATCTGGGTACCCAAGAGGAAGGAGGCCAGCAATGAAGATCGCACGCCCGGTGGCGATTGGCCTCAATGTCTACGCCCTGCTGTTGGCCGCCCTGCTCATCTGGCCGGTGGCGCAGGTGTTACTCACGTCCTTTACATCGGATGTGGTCTTTCCGCCGCGCTATTGGTCGCTCAACGCCTTTCGAGAGGTGTTGTGGCCAGGCTTTTTGCGCTCGATCTGGTACAGCCTCAAGCTGGCCTTTGCGGTGACCGCGCTGTTGGTGGTGATCTGTCTGCCCGCAGCCTACGCCATGGAGCGCAAACGTTTCAAGGGACGGGCGCTGCTCTCGGTGTTGATCTTTATCCCCATCATCTTTCCGGTAGTGACTTATTCATCGGCCATCCGCGTCTATGTCTTTATGTTCTTTAGCGACTGGCGCGGCTCGTTCTGGCTGATCGCTATCGTCACCGCCATGTGGCCGATCCCGCTAGTAGTGCGGTCGATTCAAGGGTCGCTGGCCAATGTAGACCCGGTCTACGAAGAGGCCGCGCTCATGATGGGGGCCTCACCGCTGCACACCTTTTTCCGTATCACCGTGCCGCTTATCGGCCCGGGGCTGATCACCGCCGCCATGATCGGTTTCACCGCCGCCGCCACCACCTTTGTCGTGCCCTTCATCCTGGGGGCAAACGAACCGACCGTTTCGCTCTACATCTTCCGCGATGTCGGCCGCATCGGCTTCACCCCGTGGATCGCCGTGCAGGTGTTGGTCATGGAGATCATCGTGCTGGGCTTCGTGCAGACGCTCTACTTTGTCTTCCGCAAACAGTTCCGCGGGATTTTTGTTTAGTGCCGATAATAGGTAATGCGTAATGCGTAATACGTAATACGTAATACGTGTTCCGCATCACGCATCACGCATTACGCATTACGTGTTACGTATCATTACGCATTACGTATTACACAGGAGTATTCATGGCCAATATCCGTACCGAGCGTCTGGTCAAACGGTTTGGCGATGTGGCTGCCGTCGATCATGTCGATCTGGAGATCCGCGAAGGTTCCTTCACGACCATCTTAGGGCCATCAGGCTGTGGCAAGACAACTCTGCTGCGTTGTATCGCCGGGCTGGTTGAGGCAGATGGTGGCAAGGTCTTTATTGGCGGCAACGATGTCACGCATGTACCGCCGCACAAACGCAATCTGGGCTTTGTCTTCCAGCGGCCGGCCATGCTTCCGCATATGTCGGTCTATGACAATATCGTTTGGGCGCTGCAACTGCGCAAATGGCCCAAGAACCAGATGCGCGAGCGGGTCCACCAAATGTTGCGGCTGGTGCGGCTGGAAGGGTTGGAGAACCGGACGTACCGCCAGCTCTCAGGTGGCCAGGCGCAGCGCGTGGTCATCGCCCGTGCGCTGGCGCCCCAGCCCGATGTGCTCTTTCTCGATGAGCCACTCAGCCAACTCGACGCCAAGTTGCGCGACGAACTCAAGCTGGAGATCGCCGAGATCCACCGCCAGACTGGCTGCACCACGCTCATGGTCACCCACGACCAGGCCGAGGCGCTGACGCTGGCCGACAACGTCCTGCTCATGAACCAGGGCAAGATCGTCCAGGAAGGCAGCCCGCTGGACCTCTATCGCCAGCCGCGTACGCTCTTTAGCGCCGATTTTATCGGCACCAACAATTTTGTGGCAGGCACCATCACCGAGGCCGGCCAATGCACCAGCGTGACGCTCGACGGCGCTGGAGCCGTTGTAAAAACGGAACAACGACTGGCCGGAGCCACGCCCGGCGCACCGGTCTGGGTCTGCATTCGCGCTGACGATATCGATATCCTCGACGAGGAACAGCGGGGCCGCTACCCAAATGTAGTCACCGCCACCGTCGACCAGGCGCTCCTCACCGGGGGGACAGTCATCGTCCAGGCCCGTGTGGGCGCGGCGGAATTGCGCATCCATGCGGGAGGGAGCCGGCGTTTCCAGTTGTTGGGGCGCGAGGGAACGGAGATCCTCTGTTCGCTGGGCAACATTAGTCTGATCCCGCGCAATGCAGATGAGGCGCCGCCAGGGCACCGGTAAAAAGCGGTTCACAGAGATCACCGAGAAGACACAGAGAGCACGGAGAACAGCCTCTGTGTCCTCTGTGAAACCTCTATGTGCTCTGTGTTCCGCTTTTGGCGCCACATCATCCGGACTAGGGGAGAAACAGCGGATTGGTCCAGGCAGTGTTGCCCCTGGCGTCGCGGCACTCGACGCGGAGATAGCGCTCTTTGCCCTTCAGTTTGTACTCGGCTTCGGTCAAGGGGTGGCCGGGTTCGGCCCGATATTGCCAGCCCCACTGGTGAACGCCGATAAAGTTGATCACGGTCGCATCCGAGCAACGGACATAGGCTACCCCGTTCTCGATGCGGAAGTCATGGATGGTCGGGCCGCTGGAAGAGTAAAAGGCGCCCTGGTTGAGCGCCTGAAGGATGCTCTCTTCGTCCAGCCGCTCGCTTTTGACCCAGACCCAGCCGCCGTCGAAGTCGTCGTTGATGCCGTGGGTGTCATCGGTGGCCAGACCGGCCCACTCTTTGTTGCGCGCCAGCAGGCTATCCCAATGGACTGTGGACAGCCCTTTGCCCAGATCGGTGTTGGCCGAGGTGTTCCAGATCTCCATACCGGCCAGCCGTTCCAGCGGCAACAGTTCGTGTAGTTCCATGCCCGACCAGTAGGCATGGGGCAGAAAGAGGAGTTTCGCCTGCTCGGCCCAGGTATCAATGGCTTCCTGGATCGGCGCCCCATAGCGAGCGCGCACCACCTGGCGGATGCCGACCAGCACCATGTGATAGGACTGGCCGACCTCGTTGCGACCGTGGCTCAACTCGACGCCGGGGATGGTCAAGAAGGAATCGTCGTTGAAAGCCGACATATCGGTGATCACATCGTGGTCGGTGATGGAGAGAAAGTGATAGCCATGGGCGCGGTGTGCCGCTGCGCTTTCAGCGGGCGACAGTTTGCCGTCCGAGCGGGTGGTGTGGGCGTGCAAGGCACCCTTGTACCAGGCGCCGGGCTGTGTAAACGGATTGGTGGTTGCCATTGATTTTCTCCTGCGGCGAGCATGAATTTGGACACGGCTTTTTGGATGAACACGAATTCTTTGATTTATCTGTGTAGCTCTGTTCTCCGTGTGCTGAAATTGGAACAAGAAGGTGAACCGTGATGACTTAGCCAGAATAGATGCTGAGTCAGGTTGAATTGCCAACCTGTACTAAAAGAATGATACCCAAATG
>QEUW01000840.1 GCA_003577005.1 Chloroflexota bacterium
GGCGCTGCAAATCAGCCCGGAAATTGTCGGGAGTACGCTGGTATCGCTCCTCCGGGTAGCCAATACGATGGTATTGCAGCACCATCACTTTACCCACCTCATTCGCCCCGGCGAAATAGGAACGCGGAGTTGACTCAACTGTCGGCAAAGGCGAGGAACGCTGCCCCTCGCTAAGCTTAATTGCAGAAGGTGGGGTAGGAGTGACAAAGATAATGCCGGGGGACGCGGCGATAGGAGCGGATCTGTTTCCTTGAAGAAGAGCGCAACCGAGGCTCATTAACCCGAGCAGCGCCAATAACACCAGGAAGTAGAAAATCCGGCTGGCTCTCGCTTGAAAAATGTTGGATAGGCGAGCAAGTTGAGAGGACCGATTCACATTAGTTATTGTAAAGTAGAAATGAAAAAAGCACAAGATGATTAGGGAGTAGTTTCCATAAAATCATCACGCTTCTTGCTCCAGCTCATTGCCGAGATCTTTCCATGTGCGACGGCTTGCTATGAAGAAAAGGAGCGCTATCACTATCAGGGGAAGTGCCACCAGATTCACATAGTCCAGAAGACCCCAGAATTGCTGCTCCTCCACTTGCGTCTCAAAGGCGGTATTGGCCGAACCTTCCGGCCCATCCACCTGGACGGTCAACTTCCAGCGGCCGGTCGTTGGGAAGACGACATTGGCGGCATAGTAAAGTTTGTTGGTCGCATTGTCGTGAGTAGCGGGGAAGGGTTGCGGCTCATCGGGTTGGTCCAGCGGTTCAGCGGTAATGGTCACCTGCGCGTCAAGTACGACCTGGGCATCGGATAGTCGCGCCAGCACAACACTAACATCATTCACGCCGACCTGAAGTGGATAGGGTGAGGCCGTAACAGTAAGGTCATAAGCGCCGACCTTCTCGACCAGCACAATTGTCCCCCCATTGGCTTGAACCAAGCCTGGCCCAGTTAGCAGGAGTAGCCCAATAACCAGTCCCACAGCCAACCCTTGGTGGAAGGAGGATTGATTTGAGCAGCGTCTACCGTTCACAACTTTTCCTCCTTCTCAGGGTCATACCACAGAAAGAAGACAAGCATACTGGCCATGAGATACATCCAGCCGTGCAGCCACATGAGCATGCCAGCGTAGCGCTGGTCCTGTAACGGCGAGAGACCCCACAGGCGTGGCTGCTCGGTGTAGAAGGGATACCAGACGCTGCTGCTACCCCACAAAATGGCTCCCAAAACATAGCTGGGGGGTGCGGCGATAAGCAGGTAGACCCACTTGGCTGGTGTCCAATGCCACAGAGGATACCAGCCGCCGGTGGGGTCAATAACACGCCACCAGAAAAATACGGCCGTATAGAGTACAGAGCCGGTATGTGCCATGCCAAGAGCGTGGCGTTATAGAGCGGATAAGCGGCCAGGGGATAGGTTAACCCACCTAGAACGCGCCTGAGTCTGCTTTCCAGGATTAACCAGCGCAGAAAGGGGGACGGTAAGCCCAACAGGAGCAACGGCGGCGCGACCATGACCAGCAGGAGGTGCTGAATCATGTGCATCATGAAGAGCAGGTCTGACAATACATCAATGGGGGATAATAGCGCGACGAAGAGAGCGGCCAGACCCGCCGCGAAGAACCAGGGGTGGTGGCGCTTGACCAGGCCCCGCTGAACCAGGCGATTCAACCAACCGTGCTGCCTGAAGTAATAGAAAGCATAAGCATAGCCCGCAGCTACTGAGCCTAGACCGATCAAGATGAGGGGTTGCCAGGACCAAGAACGTAAAATTAATGAGAGGGTTGGATCTTGCATGAAGAGTTCGCCCCACGATCAGGCAGATTAAACCTACTGGCAGATTGGAGGGATGAGTCCCGGTCGGGGTAGTTTCGGACTGTGACCCCGCTTGAGTGCAATTACATGTTGTGCTTCCTCATGGCTCCCCAGTCGCGTATCTCAGCTTCAATGGTGATGGGACCGGACTTTTCAAAGATCAGGGTCAACCGTACCTTATCGCCCGGGACCAAGTCTTGCTTCAGATTGATGAGCATCACATGCTTGCCCCCTATCTCAAAGTTGACCAAGCCGCCGGGGGGTACTTCCAACCGTGAAATGGGTTCCATTCGTTCCATTCCATCGGCCTCTATCATGGTTTCACGCGCTTCAGCCGCCTCGGCCACGCCGCTAACGACGTTGAGGAGATAATCAGGGCTGCCGCCCTCATTGGTCAGCTTGAAATAAACCGATCCGGCTGTGCCCATTACCGCTGCGCCGGCGCGAGCTTCCGTAACGGTGATGCGGGGTGCGTCACCTGTTTGACCGGCTGCAAGGCTGCCGCATTGAGCAGCCACACTCAGCACACCAACTAGCAAAGCAAACACCGCGCTCCAATTTTTTATAGCTTTTCGTATGTGTTTCATAGCGTTATTAGGAACATCCCCTACCCGGCGGGGTATTCCCCCACCGAAGAAACCCATCGCAGTTGCCTTGTCCAGACTTTCTCCT
>QEUW01000304.1 GCA_003577005.1 Chloroflexota bacterium
ACGGGCTGTCCGCTATTTGACAGGGGAGAGCTTCCCCAACTGCACGCTGAGTAGCGGGTTACGATCCTCGTGATGCCACGGCGCCTACCCCGTGACGCTGAGGGCTGTAAAGGAAAGCGGTGGTAAGTGGAGCCGGAGGAGATTTCCAGCTAGCGGAGGGGGAGGCAAAGGGCGTGCTACGATCTTGTCGGGTTCATCCCAGGAATTGGCGGCTTTGACACCGTCGCCGGTTACCTGCCACATCTCGCGGACCGCTGCCGGTGCGGCACTCTGCCAGACGATTTCGGTAGCGATGCTCTCGGTTTGGCTGCGGTTGACGATAAAGATGGTCCCTTGACCGGTAGCGGCATCATGGCTGGCCGAGACATCCAACAACGGCATATCGCCATGCTTGGCCGTCGCGTGCATGGGAGCGCGCACCAGCACATCGAGTGCGTGGCCACGGGCCAGATTGCTGACCAGTTTGAAGGGGTAAAACGAACTCTGCTTGAGCAGCCCGGTGGGGGTTGTATGGAGCCACGAGATCACGTTGACGATCTGCGCTACGCAAGCGATCTTGAGCACGTCACATTTGCGCAAGAAGACGTTGAGCCACTGCGCCACCACGAGGGCGTCCTCCAGGTTGTAGATCTCCTCGCTCAGGTGGGGCGCCTCGCTCCAGCCGCCGCGTCCCGATGTATCTTTGTACCAGACCTGCCACTCGTCCCACGAAAGATAGACATCGTGTTTGCTACGATTCTTGGCTTTGACATAGCGCAGCGTCCCGGCCAGTGTATCGACAAAAGTTTCGAACTGGGCGGCTGAGGCGAGATAGCTGGTGGTGTCGCCGTCGCGGTTGCCGGCGTAATAGTGCATGGAGAGATAATCGATTTTATCCCAGCATACTTCCAACGCCACGCGATCCCATTCGGGGTAGGTGGGCATGCGGTCGTTGGACGAGCCACAGAGGATCAGCTTGAGCGATGGGTCGTGCCATTTCATCATCTTCGCCGCCTCGCGCGCCTTGTTGGCGTACTCGTGCATGTCCAGGTGGCCGATCTGCCAGGGGCCGTCCATCTCGTTGCCGACGCACCAGTATTTTACATTGTGTGGCTCGCGGTAGCCATGTTGGGCGCGCAGATCGGCGAAATAGGTGCCGGTGGGGGCATTGCAATACTCAACCAGGTTGGCTGCCTCCTGGACCGTGCCGGTGCCCATGTTGACGCCGAGCATAGGTTGCGCATCGATGGCGCGGCAGAATTCGATAAACTCGTTGGCGCCAAACTGATTGGTTTCGATGGATTGCCAGGCCAGTTCGCGCCGGCGCGGGCGTCGTTCTTTGGGACCGACCCCGTCGAGCCAGTTGTAGCCGCTGAGAAAGTTGCCACCCGGATAGCGGATGGTCGTGTACTTTTGCTCGCGCAGGGCCTCGAGGACATCGGTGCGCAAGCCGTGCTCGTCGGCGTGGGGCGAATCCGGGTCGTAGATGCCGCCATAGATACAGCGGCCCATGTGTTCGGCAAAGCCGCCAAAGAGCAGAGGCGAGATCTCGCCGATAGTGCGGTTGGTGTCGATATAGAGTTGAGCGATCTGGTTTGCCATAGGTCTTTCAGGTATTTTGTGTTTTGGGTGGATTCTAGGTAATGAATGGCTATAGCTGTTCAACCCGTTCCGCTATTTCGAGCCACTGGCTCAGCGTCTGTTCGAGTTCGGGTTCCAGGGCTTGTAACTGTGCGCTCAACTGCTGCAATTGCAGATAATCATCGGCATGAGAGGCAATCTTCTCGAGCAGGAACGCTTTTTTGGCTTCTAACGCCGCCACCTGGTTTTCCAGCCGCTCCAGTTCGCGGGCGTCTTTCCAGCTTGGCTTGGGCTTGCGACTGTCGGCGCGGGGCGGGGCGCTGGCCGGTTCCACCGGTGTAGGCGCTGATTTTGCAACAGCTTCCGCTTCCTGGCGCAGCCGGACATACGTGGTGTACGGGGTGGGATAGCGGGCTCCGAGCCGGCCCTGTTCGAGGGGCACTAGGAAATCAACCGTACGGTCCAAAAAATAGCGGTCATGGCTGACCACGACCAGCGCGCCGGCGAAGTGGTCGAGAAACTCTTCCAATACCGTCAGCGTGGGGATGTCCAGGTCGTTGGTCGGCTCGTCCAGAAAAAGGACATTCGGCTGGTGGATGAGGGTGCGCAACAGGTAGAGCCGCCTGCGCTCGCCACCGCTCAGACTGCTGATGCGCGCATACTGGAGCGGTCGCGGAAAGAGGAACCACTCCAACATGCGGGCGGCTTCGACGATTTCGCCCTCTTTGGTGCGGATCAGCGGCGCCTCTTGTTCGATAAAGTCGATCAGCCGCAAGTTTTCGTCCAGTTCGGCGCTGCGCTGGTCGTAATAGCCAATCCGCACCGTGTCACCCCACGCAAAGCTGCCGCTATCGGCCACAGTTTTACCAGCCAGGATGTCGAGGAGCGTGCTCTTGCCGGCGCCGTTGGGGCCAATGATGCCGATACGGTCACCCGGTTCGAGCGCAAAATCGACCCGGTCGAGCACGGGTTGGCCATCATAGGATTTGGTCAGCTTGCGGGCGGTGAGCACCTGGTTGCCCAACCGGCGACCGGCCAGGGCGATAGCAACCCGCTCCTCGCCACGGTCGCCGCGGATCTGGAGCAGCTCCTCGACGCGCTGTTTGCGCGCCTTCTGTTTGGTGCCGCGCGCCATCACCCCGCGCCGCAGCCACTCCAACTCGCGCCGCAACAGATTCTGCCGCTTTTCGTCGGCCGCGGCCAGCCGGAGGTGCCGTTCTTCACGCAGCTCCAGGTAACGGCTGTAGTTGCCGGGGTAGCTCACCACCTCGCGCCGGTCAAGCTCGATGATGCGGTTGACCACGCGGTCGAGGAAGTAACGGTCGTGGGTCACCATCAGCAGAGCGCCGGCGCTACCATTTGGCGTGGCCGCGGTCTGTTCGCCGACAAGATAGCTCTCCAGCCAGGCCACCGTGTCGGCGTCGATGTGGTTGGTCGGCTCGTCGAGGATGAGCAGGTCGGCGCGGTCGATGAGGGCGCGGGCAAGGGCGATCCGTTTACGCTGGCCGCCGCTGAGCGTGCCGACGAGTGCTGAATAATCATCGATGCCCAGGCGGGTCAGCACGGTCTTGGCGTTGTTTTCCGCCGCCCAGCCGCCGGTGTGGTCGAGCTGTGCGCTCAATTCGCCCAGCCGGGTCTGCAAGTGGGAGTCATTCGGTTGGGCGTCGAGGGCGGCGCTCGTCTGTTCGTAATCGCGCAACAGGCGCATCTGGGGCGAATCGCTGCGGAAGAGCGTCTCCAACACCGTAAGCCGGTCGTCGAGTTCTGGCTCCTGGGGCAGGTACTCGACCCGCACACCACCCCAGATGGTGACGCTGCCCTGGTCGGGCGCTTCCAGACCGGCGATGATCCGCAGCAGCGTGCTCTTGCCGCTGCCGTTGACTCCAATAAGGCCGATACGGTCGCCGGCGTTGATGAGTAGATTCACGCCTTCAAAGAGGAGCCGTTCGCCCAGTTGTTTGGAGAGATTGTCCAGCGTTACAAGGTTCATTGCTTGCGCTCAAATCGTCAGCCTTTCTTCTCTGGCCGCGGTCCATACCCGAGCAATAGCGGTTCAGCCCAGACGGCCCAGTTCCAGCGGGCATCGCCGAGGCCATCGGTCATAAACTGGAGGATCATATCCTGGCCGGCCAGGCTGGGCAGGTCGAGGAGAAAACGTTCCCACTTGTTGGTCTGCTTGGTGATGCTCCAGAGACGGATGCCGTTCACGTAGATGCGAAAGGCGCACCAGTTGTCCCCTTCCATGAGCGCGCCGTCGCGCAGACCAATGCCAAAGCGCAGACGCAGGCTGTCCACCTGGGGAGGAATCCGCACGCTGTACTCGCAGACCGCGCTGCCAATGGTGGGCGGGTGCATCCAGAGCGCCATCTGTTGCACCATACCGCAGGTAGCTTGATCGACCTTGATCTCCATGCCACTTTGGGTGCGCGTCCCTTGTTTGCGGGCGGCCGGGAAGCCTTCAAGGAAATCGTATTGCCAGATGAGCGCCTGGTCGGCTGCGGGCGCGACCTCTTCCTCCAGCAGGCTGTGCCAGAGCTCTTCCTGCCACTTGAGGTAGCTGATAAATTGCGAAAGCTGTGTCAGCGACTGGTCGTTGAGGTCGGCGATGCGGCGCACGATCGCGTCGATGGTCTCTCTGCGCGCGTCTACTTTTGTCATGGTTGCAAGAATGGATGGCGAGATAACCGTGTAGATGATGGCTGGCCGCTACGCCATCACCGGTTCGGCGACAACTGGGCGCTGCTCCCGGGTCATACCCATGAGTTGTTCCCAGCGTGCGGCAGCGATAGGGTTGCTCAGGAGAACAAGGGCGACGTAACTCGGTTCAAAAGGCCGGCGAACCAGGCTCATCAGCGCTTCGTCTGGGGTCAGCGAACCTTTTTTTTGATTGCAGCGCTTACAGGCGGTGACCAGATTTTCCCACCCATGTCTGCCACCCCGGCTGCGCGGGATCACGTGATCGACCGTCAAATTTTGGCGGCCCGGGCTTTCACCACAATATTGGCAGGTGTAGGCGTCGCGCAACATCACTGCCGCGCGCGTCGCCGGCACGCGCCGGTGGGGTAACCGTACATAGTGCACCAGCCGAATCACAAGCGGAACAGGGATGGCGTGATTGGCGCTGGTAAACATCTGCTGGGTCGCCTCTAGCAGTTCCGCCTTTTCGCGCAAGAGCAGAACGATTGCTCGTCGCACCGATACCAGACTCAACGGCTCATAGCCTGCATTCAGCACCAGTACTTGCTTCGACATACATCAATTCTTTATTCCACAATTGCCACAGATGCCACAGTCCCTGATGTGACGTCCCAATTGTACCAGGAGTAGCCTATGCTTACAAACTAGTTATAATCTGCTTATGTTAACAGAAGATTAGAGCCAGACATCAACTACTGGGCAACATAGCTCGCCCGTTGCAAAATGCCCCACAAAAAGGCGCATGTGAGCGCCATCGCCAGCGTCTTGACCCGGTCGTCCTCCAGATTGCCAAAATAGGTGTAGGCGGCCGGCAGCGTGACCACCGCAACCACACCATAAAGAATATGGAGGAAGGGTCGCGGCAGCGCCACGCCAAGCCCAATGAAATAGAGGTAGCCTCCCAACAGCCCCTGGGCAACGAGCAACAGTTCACCGACCACAGCCGCTCCGATCCACGAACCATCCAACCCGCGGCCACGGATTCGCAAGAAGAGCGCCCACAGGGCAAGAATACCGATAAAGAGCGAAGCCGTACTCGCAAGCCGGATATGGACTTCCACCAAAGACATGCTGTCCTCTTATCAGCGCTAGATTATGAGAAAGTAAAAAAGATAGAAGTTACGCAGTTGCTCCGGTGCGATGCACTTGCAAAGCGCGTTGCACCTCTAGCCGACGAATGACCCCTACGACAGCAACACCCAAAATCATGCAGGTGCATGGACGCCCAGGTATTGCTGTAAGACGGCTGCGGCCGGGCCAAGTACATCGTAGCTTTCCCAGTCGGCGCTGGCGGCCAGGGCATAGATGGCGCCACCCAAGACGTACTCATCCTGGCGCATGGCCTCGTCATACCAGACCAGTTGCTCCACATAGGCACCCGGCCCCCAGAGACCATAGCCATGCTCGGCCCAGTAGCCCTGGAAATCCTGCCAGCCGCGCGCATCGGGTGGGCCAGGGCGGTTGTTTTGCACATAGCCATCCACCCCGATCTCGGTAAAGACCAGCGGGATCACCAGCCCGCGCGGTTTCAGGATCTGATTGTAGACCTGGCGATAGCGAAGCGTCAACCAGCCGGTGTCGTGGGCGCTTACCCCTGGATACCGTCCCTGGTTTTCGCGCGTGCTCATGAAGTAGATAGTGGGCGCCGAATACTCATGTAGCCCCAGCCAACCGTTGTATTGCTGGGCCGCCTGCACCGCGGGAAGAAAGTGTTCCCACAGCTCCAGCGGTGGTTGGCCGGTGCCAAAATTGCCGATCACGCTGCGGATGCCGCGCTCCGCCAGTAGCCGCGTCCGCTCGGCCTCGAGGTCGGCCAGGCGCCGCATCTCGTCGGGATTGGCTGCCACCGGTTCGTTGTACGACTGCCAGCCATCATAGTAGGGGCGGCGGGCGTCATCGTCGGCAATGGGCAAAAGTTGCTCGACAAACGCACGCGCCGTCGCCACTGGATCAAGCGTACTCAACTCCAACTGGGGCAGGTCGATCCGGCCCACAAGCAGTGTCCGTGGGGAGGCTTCTTTGATATGGCGGACAAATGTTGGGTCATGTTCCAGCGTGGAGATGAGAGCAACACCTCCCGTCTCCAACAGATCGAATATCTGTGGATGATTGCGCGCCACCACAAAACCCAACTTGCTTGGCGGGCCAGGCGGGAAGGGGGTCATTGTCGGTGTAGGCGTATCCGTTGGGCGGGGCGTATCGGTGGGTTTGGGTGGCGTAGGTGTCAGGGTGGGCTCTGGCGTGACCGTGGGTATCATGGCCACCTGCGAGCTGTTCTCCACCCACGGTAGATAACTGCGCACCTGCCCCCCTGGCGTAGTCAGTAAGCTTGACTGTGCCACCGGGGTCCCCGTACCGGTTGCGCTGGCAGTGGGACCCGGCGTTGGTGTGCGATCACGGCCACACGCCGCGGCCAATATCGCCACAGCCCCACTAGCCAGCCCACCAAGGAAGCGCCGGCGGTTGACCGGCGCCCCGGGCGCGGTAGGTGGTGTTACCTCCACTGTGCTTTTATTTTCATAAACGTCGGTCACGGCAACTCTCGAAGATAGCTAAATTTGACACGCAAGAAAATTGCATACAGGGTTCATCGCAGCAACTGCATCGAGGCTTCCGGGCGCAACGGGCGACTCGAAAACCGATCTACAGATGAGCACTGTAGCAAGAGTAACAGTTTTTCGTTGCAAAGAATGTTACATTTGCCATATCCCCTGGACGGGTGTTCGATCAACGAGCATAGTGTGTCCTTTGTTCCCACCCCTGGTGTGTTGTCGTACAATGCACCCAATGCAGAAGGAGATGGTAATGGAACCGGTGACGGTCAGTATTGAATATTGCATGAAGTGAAACTATACTCCCCGCGCCGTCAGTTTGGCGGACGAACTTCTGCGCAACTATGGCCATCAAATCAAATCGCTGACCCTGCTCCCTTCTTCAGGAGGTCGTTTTGAAGTGATGGTCGACAACACTCTCATCTTTAGCAAAGCAACGCTACAACGCCACGCCGAACCCGGCGAGGTGGCAGAGTTGTTTGCCCAAAAAACAGGCTTTGAACCCGCCGAGCAAACTTAACAAGCCGTTTGGAATAGGCCGGGGCGCGGTCTCTATCCTTTGGTACGTACTGTGCTCGTGAAAGGTCAAGTTGGGCCAGCCCGTAGGGGGTAAGCGCCCCGGCTACTGCTCCCGCTGTGCTTCGTCGCCCCGCTGGAGAAAGCGTTTGACCTGGCGGGTAAACTTACGGCGTGGCAACAGCACTCGCCGTTTGCAGGTGAGACAGACCATCCCAATGTCGGCGCCCACGCGGTCGACCCGCCAGTGGGCGCCGCCACAGGGATGGGGTTTGCGCATCTCCACCACATCACCCACGTAGATGGGGTCATAGATCTGCATGGTGATCAACTCGCCGGGCTCGTCGCCGGCGCCACTTCTGCCCGGGGCTGTCGCCGAGTCAAGATCAACCCGCCCACGGCCAGCACAAAGCTGACCAGGTAGAGCAGTCCCGCTGCAACTGCACCGACACAAGGGACCAGTAGCAATACACGAGCCAGAACCACTATAGCCAAGGTCCCCACCCAGAGCGCAACCAGTTCCCCTGTAGCATAGCCCCGTCCGACGAGCACCCCCCCCAGCCAGTAGCCGGTGAGCAGGGGACTCAAGATCCACAACAGGGCAGTCGCACCCACAAGAAACGAAGCCGTGGCCAGCGCACCGGGGATGCCCCAGAAGATGGCGCCCAGCAAGACCAACGCTATGACCAGCGGCACAATGAGCGCCGCAGCCACGATGCCGTACAGCCCGGCCTCCAACGGTCGCAGCCGGATGCCGCCACCGGCCCGGCGCAGAAGGCCCGGCGCAAGCTGCCACATCAGCCATGCCAGCAAGGCAAAGCCAATGACCAACAAGGCTGTCCGCCACAGCCAGCTGAGGATCTGCTGGGCAGTGGTGGGTTGGGGCGCCGGTTGCGCCGCCCGCGGCGTCTCCTCTTGGACGACCGTGGCCGCCACACCCGGCGGGATACCAGCCGGTTGGCCGCTTGCATAGCGGAGTGTGCCGGCCACACGAGCATCGTCACCCACATCAATCCGTTCGCCGTACAGTTGGGCGTCCTCGGCGACACGCCCACCAAAGAGAATAGTGCCCATACCGGCGAACAGATATCCGTCAAAGGCGCCATTCAGCGCGCCCTGGCCGCCTACGACATAAGCGTCTCCACCCACAGAGGCGCTGCTTGCGATCTGCACCCCGGGCACAATGGTGTGTGCGCCGGCCCGAAAGGTAAACGCGGGAACGCCCGGCCAGACTGGGCCGCCACCGGCCACAAATAGATCATCGGCGATGGCGCCGGCAACCGTCACGCTAGCGCCGGCAAGCCGCGCATCGTCACCCACGCGACCGTTGATCACGATGCCGGCGCCGGCCAGGATCGCATCTTCCGTCACTTCGCCGTTTACTTCGATATAGGCGCCTGCCGCAACCAGATCGCCCTCGACGATACCGTCGATATAGATTTCGCGGGCGCCCACGTAGAGGTCATCATTGATGACTTCGCCGGCAGGCAGGCGAAAGATGTCCTCCTCGCCCTCGCCACTGCGCACTTCCGCTGCCACCGCCGGGATGGTAAACGCCAGCACTATCAGAGCCGCCACCAGCAGCGGCCACACATAGATTCTGCCCCTACCTCTCAGCCACCTTTGGATCTGCTTTGTCTGCCATCTCATTGTCCGCTCCTTTTACGTGACATGCGTTTATGGCGCCCTCATTCTATCACACGGGAGCAGAAAAGCATCAGACGAGACCGGCAAAAAGGTCATGTTCGATTACGCTGGCTGGGGCCGGGAAGGCGCGGGTATAGCTTTCGGTTGCCATCATGCGCCGGCGCATAAAGCGCGGCAGGATGCGGATCCACGAAGGCCCGCCGCTGTACTGGCTGACGTGGGCCTGGCTGGCGGCCAGCTTGCGCGGCAGGTGCGCCTCAACATCTACCTGTGTATGCACCGGTGTGTACCAGCGGCTGATCTCCACCAGGTTGATGTCCTTGTTGCGCCCCAGCGCAGTCGGATCCTGGCCCCAGAGCGGCATGAGCCGGACCATCACTTTGAGGATCCGCTTGTCAAAGGCCGAATAATAAAGCTTCTGTGGCCCTTGATAGTCTGGCGCGCCGGCAAGCTGGTGGCGCGCCAGATGAAATGCAGCCGTCGTGGCTTCGCACACTCGGATGTGGTCTGGATGGCCATAGCCGCCAAAAGGGTCGTGGGTGATGACCACATGGGGGCGCAACCGGTGTAAATAACCCAGAATTTCCGCCACTGTTTGCTCCACCGGTTGTTGGATCAGTGCGTCGGGGTGCTGGTTGTCTTCCGAGTCGCGCATCCCGCTGTCGCGATAGGGGAGCGACCAGATGCTGGTGACGCCCAACGAGCGGGCCTGCGCCAGCGTAGCGTGACCGTTGACTGCGTTGGTATCTTCGATCGAACCGGCGATGCCATCGGTGGCGATGATGACATGGACATCCTTCCCTTCGGCAGCGTAGCGGGCCAGCGTGCCGCCAGGGCCAAAGCTTTCGTCGTCAGGGTGGGCAAAGATGCCGAGTAAAGTGGGTTTATGTGTCATAGTAGGAAGTAGGAAGTAAGAATTAGGGATTACGCATTACGATTCACGATTCACCACGCACGTCAGGAGTGCCGCGCAGGAGCCAGGGAAGCCCCCAACCGGCGCGGTCGGCTGCGTCATTGTTGGCGGGGCCGGGATGGGTGCTCAGAATCAGGTCGATGCGCTCGCCCCGGTAGGCGTCAAGTGGGATAAGCGCCTCTTGCCAGCCCAGGTCATATGTCTCCGCCGGGTTGAGGTGGCGGGTGTAGAGCGTCGTCTCTTGCCCATCACGCGCCACTGCCGCCTCGAAGGTAACGCCGTCCCCACCCCAGCCCCACGCCTCTGGGTCGAGCGCCGGGCTGAGCCAGAGGAACGCCCGTTCATTTGGCACGGTCA
>QEUW01000305.1 GCA_003577005.1 Chloroflexota bacterium
GCGGCGCCGGCCATCACCTGGCACAACCCGGCCCTGGGCGACCTGCGCCAGCGCTTTACCCCACCCGTATGGCAGGCAGGCGGCGACTGGAGCTACCCGCTGGGCACCGATGCCCAGGGGCGCGACCTCTACGCCCGGATCGTCTATGGGGCGCGGGCCTCGCTGGTGGTGGGCTTTCTGGCCGTCGCCGTCTCGGTGCTCATTGGCACGGTGCTTGGGGCCGTAAGCGGCTACTACCAGGGACGGATCGATGCCATCATCTCGCGCCTGGCCGAGCTTTTACTGGCCTTCCCATATCTGATCTTTGCTATTGGTGTCATGGCTTTTCTGGGGCCGGGCTTTCGCAATTTGATCCTGGCGTTGACCTTCAAGGGTTGGGTGGAATTTTTCCGCCTGGTGCGGGGGGAGATCCTGGCCGAGAAAAAACAAGAGTATGTCGAGGCAGCGCACGTGGTCGGCCAGCCGGACTGGCGCATCATCGGCCGGGAACTGCTGCCCAACATCATGCATTCAGTGATCGTGCTGGGAACCTTACGGCTCGGCCACATGATCATGATGGAGGCGAGCCTGAGCTTTCTCGGTCTGGGCATCCAACCGCCGATGCCGGCCTGGGGCTCCATGGTGGCGACGGGTCGCGATTATCTCATCAACGCCTGGTGGATTTCGACCATTCCAGGCGTGGCGATCCTGGCCCTGGTGCTGGCGATCAACCTGCTGGGCGAAGGGTTGCGCGACATTTTCGACCCGCGCCTCAGGCTGGATGTGTGAGTTCTTATGAGGAGTCTTCCGATCTATGCAACTGCGATATACCGTAGTCGGCGCAGGCCACGGGGGCAAAGCCATGGCAGCACACCTGGCGCTCATGGGCTTCCCCGTCACGCTCTACAACCGTACACCCGACCATGTGGTAGCCATTCAGGCACGGCGGGGCATTGAATTGACCAGCAACCACGGTGGACCCTGCGGCTTTGCCCGCCTGGTCTGTGTCACCTCGGTAATGAGCGAGGCGTTGGCGCAAGGCGACCTGATCATGGTCGTGGTTCCATCCACCGCCCATGCTGAGATCGCCCGCAACATGGCTCCCCACCTGAAAGACGGGCAGATCGTCATCTTGCACCCTGGCCGTACGTTAGGCGCCGTCGAGTTCGACGCCGTGCTGCGCAGGGCAGGCTGTACGGCCGATGTGATCATCGCCGAGGCAGAAACGCTCATCTATGCCAGCCGTTCAGAAGGACCGGCACAGGTGCGCATCTTTGGCATCAAAGAGGCGGTGCCGCTGGCGGCCCTACCAGCCACGGCGACGCCGACGGTGCTGGAGGCGCTGGCGTTGGCCTATCCGCAGTTTATCCATGGCGTTGATGTGCTGCACACCGGCCTCAACAACATGGGCGCCATCTTCCACCCGGCGTTGACCATCCTCAACGCCGGGCGGATCGAGGCGATGCGGGGCGAATTCCAGTTTTACATGGATGGGGTGACGCCGGGGGTTGCGCGCGTCCTGGAGGTGCTCGACCGCGAGCGGGTTACGGTGGCAGCGGCCCTGGGTATCCGCGCCCGGACGGCGCTCGAATGGTTGCAGATGGCGTATGCCTCACATGGTGAAGAGCTATACGAAGCGATCCAAAACCAGACGGGCTATGTGGGCATCATGGCGCCACCTACCATCCACCACCGCTATATCAGCGAGGATGTACCCATGAGCCTCGTACCCATCGGCTCGCTGGGCCAGCGCTATGGTGTCTCCACCTCGGGGATCGACAGCATCATCCGCCTGGGCAGCATGCTCCACCGCACCAACTACTGGCGCAGCGGTCGAACGGTTCAAAAACTGGGGCTCGAAGATCTGGGCGTCAGCGAACTGACGCGCTATGTAAAAGAAGGTTTTACACAAGGAGAAGGATTGTGACCATCACCATTCGCCCGATTCAGACCGGCTGTGTCCGGATCAAAGAAGCGCAGCGACACCGTAGGGGAGGTCTGCCGGGCGTGCTCATTGATAAAGCGTGGACGGAGTGGTTGCCGATCTACGCCTGGGTGATCATGCACCCGGAAGGCGTGATCCTCGTCGATACGGGCGAGACAGCCCGCACGGCGGAACCGGGCTACTTTCCGCGCTGGCACCCCTACTACCGTCTGGCTGTGCAGATGGACGTGGCGCCGGAGCAGGAGATCGGCCCACAGCTCCGGCGCCTGGGTATCGCACCGGATGATGTACGTACGGTCGTAATGACCCATTTACACACCGACCATGCGGGAGGACTACACCATTTTCCCAACAGCCAGCTCCTGGTGAGCGGTGATGAGCACCGTGCAGCACAGGGCGTATCGGGCAAAATAGCCGGTTACCTACCACAGCATTGGCCGACCTGGTTTGCGCCAGAGCCAATCACCTTTCAACCAGTTACCGTCGGGCCGTTTCAACAGAGTATGCCCGTGACCACAGCCAGCGATGTGATCATCGTGCCCACGCCGGGCCACACGCCGCACCACGTCTCGGTTATCGTCCGGGGGGATGGTGTAGACTATTTCCTGGCCGGAGACACAAGTTACACCGAAAAAGCTCTGATGGATCGTCAGCCCGACGGCGTGAGCCCAAAGGCGCAGACGGCGGTCGCAACAATGGATGCTATCCTGACATATAGTCGAGCGACGCCGACGGTCTATCTGCCGTCACATGACCCTGCTTCAGCCGCAAGGTTAGGGCGCCAGCAGACCATACCGACCTGATTTTATCTTCGCAGTTCTTCCCCCTTTGCATCGCTGTAGCTGTCTGCGCAAGCAGCTCTGCGTCCAGCGGACGCAGAACAAGCCGTACGCACTTCAGCAGATCAACGGGGCAGGATAAGAGTTAAGAATCGAGAGGAGTAAACTTTCAGATGTGTGGAATTGCGGGAATGTGGGGCGAAGTCAACCCACCGGTCTTACAACAGATGATCGACCAGATCGCTCACCGTGGCCCCGATGGTGAGGGAATCCATATCCAGTCAAACACGGGCATGTTGGGCCATCGCCGTCTGGCGATCATGGACCCGGCTGGTGGGGCCCAACCCATTTACAATGAGAATCAAGCGGCGGCCATTGTTGCCAATGGCGAGATCTATAATTTCCCACAGTTGCGACCGGCGCTGGCCCGGCGGCATGACTTTGCCACCACCAGCGACAGCGAGGCCATCTTGCATCTCTTTGAAGAGCAAGATGCCAGCGCCGCGGCCAAATTGCGCGGTATGTTCGCCTTCGCCGTTGCGGATGAGGAGCGGCTCTTCCTGGCGCGCGACCCTATCGGGATCAAGCCGCTCTATTACGGCAAGCGCCGTAATGGGCGTGAAGGAGATCATTTCTATTTTGCTTCCGAGCTAAAGGCGCTCATCGACCATGTGGATGAGGTGGCCGAGTTCCCAGCCGGAACCTACTATGACTCAAGGCGTGGTTTTGTGCCCTACTACCGGGTGCCGGATGCGCCGCCGCGGGAGCGCCCGCTGGACGAGGTTTTGCGCGAGGTGCGCCAGGGGCTGGAAGATGCCGTGGTCTCGCACCTGATGAGCGACGTGCCCGTGGGCGCCTTTCTCTCGGGCGGGCTGGATAGCAGCCTGATCGCCGCCATTGCCCGCCGTCACGTGCGCGAACTGCATACCTTTGCCGTGGGTGTGGAAGGTTCCTCGGATCTGCTGGCGGCGCGCCATGTGGCCGACTATATTGGCTCGATCCATCACGAATACGCCTTCACGCCAGAAGAGGCACTGGAACTGCTGCCCGAAATCATCTACTATCTGGAATCATTTGACCAGGATCTGGTGCGCAGCGCCATCCCGTGTTATTTCTGCGCCCGGCTGGCGGCGGACTACGTCAAGGTGATCCTCACCGGCGAGGGGGCCGATGAACTCTTTGCCGGGTATCAATATTACAAAAGCTACGCTGATCCGGCGGCGCTACACCAGGAGCTGCACCGCTCGGTCAGCACGCTACACAACCTCAACCTCCAACGTGTTGATCGCCTGACCATGTGCCACGGCATCGAGGGCCGAGTCCCGTTTCTGGACACCCACTTCATCCAGTTGGGGATGAGCATTCCCACGGAGCTAAAACTCAAGGCCGGGCGTAGCGGGCAGCGGGTCGAAAAGTGGGTGCTGCGCCAGGCGTGCGAGGATCTGCTGCCGCCGGAGATCGTCTGGCGTGGCAAGGAAAAGTTTGGCGAGGGCAGTGGGACCATCGCCATGTTGCAGACCGCACTCGAACCTCTGCTCAACGACATCGACCTGGCGGCGTATCAGGCGAAGGTTGGCGAACCCTTGCGTACGGCAGAAGAAGCATACTATCACAAGCTGTTGGCGGAAGCGTACAGCCGGCCAGACTTGATCCTGCGCAACGTGGGCCGCAATCTGCCGCCGTTGGCACCCGCTGATAAAGGATGAAAATCCGTGTACGATTTTAGAATCAGCGCCATGACCTGCGTCCACCGATACCGTTCACGAAGTGGGCCGGGAACCCCCAGGGTGGCGCCATGAAAATGGGAACGTACAGCAAGTAACACAGAGGACACAGAGGAGACGCCGAGCACACAGAAGATTCTGTCTATAGAACAAGCCAGCGCGCTTTTCTCTGTGTTCTCTGTGCAGTCTCTGTGCGCTCTGTGTTGCGCTGTTTTGCCCGATTTTCAGAACAATATCTGCGGCATGTTGCGCAGCGCCTGTTCCAATATGAGGATTGCCCGCCAGTACTCATCCAGGTGCAGATGTTCGTTCGGGGTGTGGTCGAGTGCGCTGTCACCGGGGCCGTAGGCCAGGATCGGGCAGCCCCAAAGCGGCGCGACGACATTCATGTCGCTGGTGCCGGTTTTAACCACAAACCCAGGGCGTACATCCGGCGCAAGCTTACGAATGGCGGCCAGGAAACTACGCACCAGCCCGTTGTCACGGTCACTCCGCCACGATTGTTCGTAGCCACGAAGATGGACGGTGAGACTAGTGGTTTTGCCAGCGAGTTCGATGCTCTGCGTTTGGCCAGGACGCAGAGGATGAAGGATAGGTGATAAGCCCTCTGCGCCGAGATGGTTGGCCGCCCAGGCAGTAAGCGCCGCGACAAAGGCGTCCAGGTCAAAATCCAACGGCAAGCGCAGACCAATGGTGGCAGTGACACGGTCGTTCATCGCCGCATCGGTCGTGGTGTGGATCGTGCGCAGGCTGGGTGAGAGCTGGTCGAACGCCCGCTCGCGGCCCTCGTTGAAACGCCCCGCATAATCGCTGACCCAGTTCCACAGGTCAACCGCCACGACGGCCACGCCGGCATCTGGCCCGGCGGTGTGAGCCATAGGCTGGCTGGCCTCAAGCTCCACCAGCAGCCGCCCCTTGTAGCCAAGCGTCACCCGCTGCCAACTGCTCGGCTCACCGATGATACAGGCCGCGGGGACGGGCTCGTTCTCGCCGTTGAAGCGAGCAGCAATCGAGCGTGCGCCCTTGCTGGTCGCCGCTTCCTCTTCCACTGCGCCAACCACCACCAGCCGGAGATTTTGTTCATGCGCCCACGCCGGCTCCAGGCGCGCCACGGCGGCGACAAAGGTCGCCAGCGGCCCCTTGGCATCCACACTTCCTCTGCCGTAGAGCACACGCCCGCCGGTCCTCTCCTCGATCCGCACGGGGATGTTGCCCGGCACGGTGTCGATATGTCCCAACAGCACAATGGTGTGGGCAGCGCCGGTCGGACCCACTTCGCCCACCGCATTGCCGGCGTCATCGACAAAGGCCCGCTCATAGCCCATTGTCTTCATCTGTGTGGCCAACCAGGTACTGGCCTCTGCCTCTTGCATCGAGAGCGAGGGGATGGCGACGAGACCGCGCAGCAGTTCGATGGCCTGGGTCTCGGTGGTGAAGAGATTGGGAGATTGAGAGATTGAGAGATTTGGCTCGCTCATCATGGATCACGCTGGCAGCACATCGGCGATGGCACGGACACCCTGTTCGGATTCCTGTTCGCTAATGACAAGCGGCGGCAACAGACGCAGGACATTCGGCCCTGCCGGCAGCGCGATGACACCGTGATCCTCCATGAGCGCTTTTAGATACGGGCCTACCTTCTCGCGTAGTTCGATGGCGATCATGAGGCCGAGGCCGCGAATCTCGCGCACCACGGTGCGTCCAGCGAGCGCCTCGCCCAACCGTTGGCGCAGGTGTTCCCCCATGCGTGCGCTGCGGTCGATAAGTTGTTCTTCATGGTAGACCTGGAGTGCGGCCAGCCCGGCCGCGCAAGCCAGCGGGTTGCCACCAAAGGTGCTGCCGTGCGCGCCGGGAAAGAGCGCCGCCTGCACCTGCCCGGTGTAGGCGATTGCGCCCATAGGGAAGCCGCCACCGATCCCCTTGGCCATACAAAGAATATCGGGCTCCAACTCGAAATGTTGGTGGCCAAACCACTTGCCCGTCCGGCCAAAACCGGTCTGGATCTCGTCGATAATGAGCAACGTGCCCCGCTCGCGGCAGAGGCGCTGCACCGCCTGCAAGAAATCTGCTTTGCCGAGGTTGACGCCGCCCTCGCCCTGCACCACTTCGAGCACCACCGCTGCGGTCTGATCGTCCACAGCGGCTTCGAGCCGAGCCAGGTTATTGTACGGCGTAAAAGTCGTTTCGAGCAGCGGGTTGAACGGCTCGCGATATTTCGGGTCATGCGTCACCGAGAGGGCGCCAACGGTGCGGCCATGAAAGCCACGGGTAAAGGCCACAAATTTCGGGCGCCCGGTGACCAGCCGGGCAAATTTGAGCGCGCCGTCCATTGCCTCGGCGCCGCTGTTGGCGAGGAAGAGATGCTGTAGATGTGCTGGCAGAACCTCCGCCAACGCAGCGGCAAACCTGGCCCGCGTCTCGTTGTACAGAAAATTCGGGCAGGAGATGAGACGCTGCGCCTGCTCGGCCAGCGCGGCACTCAACGCCGGGTGGCAGTGGCCCAACATGGCGACGCCCTGCGCCGACCCCAGGTCGAGATAGCGCTTGCCGTCTATATCCCACAGCCAGCAGCCTGCGCCGCGGGTCATCACAATGTCGCCGCGGCGAGCAGTCGTACCGCCGAGGAAGTTTTCTTCGATTTGAGCAAGCGTGTGCTCTACTTTGTTCATTGCGCAATTCTCACTTGGCAATCAATTAGTAATATGATTAACTTGGGTGCGTCCGTTAGCACACTATCGCCCGGAGGAACGTACAGTCTGGTCAACCCTATCCGAAGAGGCGCTCCAACGTATCTGGGATCATCCACAGGATGCCGCCTACGATGAGTGGAGGACGCTGTATGGCGTACCGGCGCGGTGAAGTCGTGCTCGTCCCATTTCCATTTAGCGACTTAAGCACGACCAAAGTACGTCCGGCCATTGTGGTGAGCAACGATGCCTGCCATCAACTTGAACCTGATCTGCTCCTGGCCGCGATTACATCGAATGTTAGCGCAGCGACTGGCAGCTTTGATTATCTGATCCAGCACTGGAAAGAGGCAGGCTTGCGCTTCTCTTTGGCGTTGAAGCCTGTGCTATTTACCCTCGACCCTCAACGTGTCATACACACCATCGGTGTTCTGCATCTGACCGATCTTGCTGAAATTGATAAACGTCTAAAATTGGCGCTTGGCCTGCGCTAAATTTCAGTCACCCAATCTGCGTCCCCTCACCCGCTAGGGCGCGGCTGACGGGCTGGTCGACGCGCCCATCGGCAAAGATGACTTTCTGCACCCCTTCGGCAATCGCCTCTACCGCGCCCATTACTTTCTTTTTCATGCGCCCTTCGGCGAATTGCATAAAATCGTCAGCCTTTGTCCGCGGAATCTGGCGGATCAAGGTGGACTCATCGGGGAAGTTGCGCAACAACCCCGGCACGTTGCTGAGGATGACCAACGCCTCGGCGTTGAAGGCTGCCGCCACCATGGCTGCGGCGCGATCACCGTCCACGTTGATCGCCTCACCCTTGTCCGATGCGCCGGGTGGGGTGAGCACGGGTAGATAGCCCGCATCCAGCAGCAGGCGGAGCAAGCCTGTGTTGATATGTTCCACCGTGCCGGTCCAATCGTCGCGCAACACCATGCGTCTGCCGTCGACGCGGACGCGCAGTGTATCCTTACGAGTTCCCTCGAAGATGCGGCCATCCAGCCCGCTGAGACCGACAGCGTTGACCCCGGCGCGCAGGAGCTTCTCCACCCACATCTTGTTGAGCTGGCCACAGTAGACCATCTCAAAGATCTCCAGCGTGCGGCGGTCGGTGCGGCGGCTGACAAAGCCACTCTCGCTGGTAACAAACTGGGGTGGGTGGCCCAACGCCTCGGCCACCTCATTGGTTGTCTCGGCCCCGCCGTGGACGAGGAGTAGTTCCTGGCCCGCGGCTCGGAGCGTGGCGATGTCGGCCACAGTGGCGTCGATGTTCAGATCTTTACCGCCGCCGACTTTGATGACGATCATAAAAAAATCCTCTGATCTTTGATACTTATATCGGGTGCAGCCCCGGAAAGGTCAACCCCATCGTCTCCTCCCAGCCCAGCATGAGGTTCATGCACTGCACCGCCGTGCCGGCCGCCCCCTTCATCAGATTGTCGATGGCGCAGAGGGCGACGATGCGACGTGTCTCCGGGTCATACTCGAACCCCACATCGGCGTAGTTGCTGCCGATCAAAATTTTTGGCTCAGGATAGCGATAGATGCCCGCGCCCTCCTTGACTATGCGAATAAAGGGCTCATTGCGGTAAATCTGGCGGTAGGCGCGCCAGAGATCTTTCTCCGTCACGCCCGGTTTGGCAAAGAGGTGCGCCGTCGCCAACACGCCGCGTACATTGTCGATGGCTGTCGCGCTTAAATGAACTTCGGTCTCCACCCCAGTCAGGCCGGTGGCCTGGAGCACCTCGGCGGTGTGGCGATGGCCGGTCGGGGCAAAGCTGCGCATGACACCCGCGCGCTCCGGGTGATGGGTGGCGTCGCTGGAGGCATTGCCCCCTTCGCTGCTGCCGACCTTGACTTCGCAGATGACGCCCCGCTCCGCCTCGACGACACCAGCGGCAAAGAGCGGGTAGATGGCGAGATTAGTGGCGGTGGCGTTGCAGCCCACACCGCTCACATAGTGCGTGTTGCGAACTACGTCGCGGTACAATTCGGGCAATCCATACACGAACTTTGCCAGCCAGGCCGGGTTGGTGTGAGGTTTCCCGTACCATTTCAGATAGTCATCGGGATTGCGTAAGCGGAAGTCGGCGCTGAGGTCCACAATCCGCGGGGCCAGCGTCGTAAAGCGTTCGATGCGTTCCATTGCACCGCCGTGCGGCAGCCCCAAGAAGAGCAGGTCGCACGCCTTCAACTCGTTGGCGCTGACAAACTGCAGCCTGGTACGCCCGCGCAGATTGGGATGCGTAAAATGAATATACGAACCAGCGTTGCGCTCGCTAGTCGCCTGCTTGATTTCTACCTGTGGATGGTCGAGCAGCAACCGCAACAACTCGCCACCGGCATAACCGGAGGCGCCGACGATGGAGACAGTCAGTTTTTCGTTCATAAGCAATGGTTCATGGGTAATGATTAACGCTCAATGCTCGATTATCGGCAAGCCCCGGTATCCCGCTGACTATTACGACAACGTTAAATTGGCGCATGTGAGGTGGGCCGACCTCCGGGAGGTGACCGGAGACAACCTGATTTGTCGAGCATTCATCCGGTCACCTCCGACCGGAGACAACCTGATTTGTCGAGCATTCATCCGGTCACCTCCCGGAGGTCTTATCGAAATGTAACGTTGTCGAACTATTAACCATTGAGCATTAACTATCAATCATTGGGCATTAATCCGCCGACACCCCCGCCGTCAACGACACCGGTTGATAGGCCGGCCCGTCGTTGTCCCAACCGTTGGCGGCGGCCCAACCATCCTTTGCCACCCGCAGACAAAAATCGACCATACGCGCCGGGATGTTGACGCCCGTGGGTGCAATGCTATTACGAAATTCCATTGTATAATTGACTTCGTTGACGAGCAAACCCCGGTTGGGGTCCTCAAACAGGTCAAGCGCCACGATACCGCCCCCCACCGCTTTGGCGGCGCGCACGCACAAATCGTGCATCTCGGGCGTGACTGGGCAGTTGCTCGACTTGCCCCCGCGCGCTGTGTTGGTGATCCAGTGTTGGGAATCGCGGTAGATGGCGCAGATCGTCTCATCCCCTACGACAAAGGAGCGGATGTCCCGCTGCGGCTTGCGTACATACTCCTGAATATAGAAGATGCTGTGATGATAGCTGCCCAACGTCTCCTTGTGTTCGAGGATCGCCTCGGCCGCATCGCGGTCATTGACCTTGCTCAGCAACCGCCCCCATGACCCCACCGCTGGCTTGAGCACAACCGGATACCCCAGCTCCTCGATGGCCTCCAGCGCACTCTCCGGTGTAAAGGCGACCAGCGTGCGCGGCTGCGGAATGCCGGCTGCGGTCAGTGCGCTGGTGGTCTGGAGTTTGTTGCCGCAGACATCGGCCACCTGCACCGAGTTCACCGTCGGCACGCCCCGGTCGTTGAGGATGCGCAGGCTATAGAGCGCCCGGCTGTGGTTGATACAGCGTTCCACCACCAGATCATAGTCCGAATATTGGCCGGCGCGCGGCCCGCTGGTGATCTCGAAGATCAATTTTTGGTCATCGAGCAAATCAAAATCAATACCGCGGCGCTCGAATTCCTCAAACAAAAGCTTCTCTTCGACGCGCACCCGGCTGTATAAAATGCCGAATCTCATAGTGGTAATTTCTCCGTAATGCGTGATGCGTAATG
>QEUW01000010.1 GCA_003577005.1 Chloroflexota bacterium
TCTTCCGAAAAGATGCGCCGCTCAGGCGTGACAATTTCAACCAGGATCGGCATACGAACCTCCGTTCGTTGGGCGATAGACGATGGACGATAGACGATGGATCATCGTCTATCGTCTATCGTCACTGTGCTCGCAACTGTTCAGCCTTTTGCACGGCGTCTTCGATGGTGCCGACCATGTAGAAGGCCTGTTCGGGCAGGTCGTCGTGTTTGCCTTCCAGGATCTCTTTGAAACCGCGTACGGTATCTTCGATCTTGGTGTAGGCGCCCGGCGTGCCGGTGAACTGTTCGGCGACGAACATCGGCTGCGTCAGGAAGCGCTGCATTTTTCGAGCGCGAGCCACAGTCAGCTTGTCGTCTTCGCTCAACTCTTCCACGCCGAGAATGGCGATGATGTCCTGCAAGTCGCGGTAGCGCTGGAGCGTGCGCTGCACCTGGCGGGCCACATTATAGTGCTCCTCGCCCACGATCAGCGGGTCGAGGATGCGACTGGTCGAACCGAGCGGGTCGATGGCGGGGAAGAGGAACTGCTCAGTCATCCAGCGCACCAGCGTGATCGTGGCGTCCAGGTGGGCAAAGGTGGTGGCCGGCGCCGGGTCGGTATAGTCGTCGGCGGGCACGAAGACGGCCTGCATCGAAGTGATTGCGCCCTTCTTGGTTGAAGTGATGCGCTCCTGCAACTCGCCCATGTCGGTGCCGAGGGTAGGCGCATAGCCCACGGCGCTGGGCAGGCGGCCCAGCAGCGAAGAGACCTCGGAGCCAGCCTGGACAAAGCGGAACATGTTGTCGATAAAGAGCAACACATCGCGCCCCTCGTCGCGGAAGTACTCGGCCAGCGTCACGCCGGTGAGACCCACGCGCAACCGGGCGCCGGGCGGCTCATTCATCTGGCCAAAGACCATGGTCATAGAATCGATGACGCCCGATTCGGTCATTTCGCGCAACAGGTCATTCCCCTCGCGGCTGCGTTCGCCTACACCGGCAAAGACCGAGAAGCCGCTGTGGAACTCAGCCACGTTGTGGATCAACTCCTGCAAAATGACTGTCTTACCCGTACCGGCGCCGCCAAAGATGCCTGTCTTGCCGCCGCGGGTGAAGGGGGCGATGAGGTCGATCACCTTCACCCCGGTCTCGAACATCTCGGCCTGCGTGCTCTGGTCTTCAAAGAGGGGCGGCGACCGGTGGATGGGATAGCGTTGTTCGGCCGTCACATCCCCTTTACCATCGATGGGGTCGCCAACCACGTTGAACAAACGGCCCAACGTGGTCGGCCCAACCGGTACAGTGATCGGCTGGCCGTCGGAGACGCCAGTCATGCCGCGGCGCAGGCCATCGGTGCTGCCCATGGCCACGCTACGCACCACATTGTTGCCCAATTGTTGTTGTACTTCAAACGTTAAGAGCGAGCCATCATCCATTTGGACTTTGATGGCGTCGTAGATTTCCGGAAGTTCTCCATTGGGAAAGGCAAAGTCCACCACCACGCCGATGACGCTTTGCACCGTCCCGCTCATTTGTTCGGCCATCTTTTTCTCCTCAACTTTATCGGCCAACAGCTGCACTGCCGCCGACGATGTCCATCAACTCGCGCGTAATGCCCTCCTGGCGGGCCTTGTTGTAGGTCAGCGTCAGGGTCTCGATCAGCTCGCCCGCCGCATCGGTAGCGTTGCGCATGGCGACCATGCGCGCCGAGTGCTCGCTCGCCAGCGATTCAAAGAGCGCCTGGAGGATCTGGACTTCGGTAAAGCCATAGATTACCTGATTGAGCACTGCCTCAGGGCTCGGCTCAAAGATATAATCGGGCGCCATGGTGACCGACGGCTCAGCCGGCACGATGGGCAGCAGCTTATGCGTCACCGGCTCCTGGCGCAGCGTGTTGACAAAATCCGTATAAATCGCATGAACCTCGTCAAAGTGGCCCGAGGTAAAGTCATCCACCAACAGGCGAGCAATGGGCCGGATAAAATAGACCGTCGGTGTGTCGGGCAGACCGGTGAATTCAGCGCGTACAACCGGATCATAACGCAGAAGCCAGTCGCGGCCTTTGCGCCCCACGGTAACGACTTCGACTTCGGCTCCGGCGCGCCGCTTTTCTCGCATAAACGCGGCAGCATGGCGAATGACATTGGCGTTGAAACCGCCGGCCAGACCCCGGTCGCCGGTCACCAGCAAGATGCCAACACGCTTCACCGGTCGCGGCTTGATGAGCGGGTTCAACTCGCTCTCGGCGCTGGTCAGGCGCGCCACATACGAAAGCACCTCGCGCGCCTGTTCGGCATAGGGGCGCGTCGCCAACACCTGCGCCTGCGCCTTGCGCATCTTGGCTGCCGAAACAGCCTCCATCGCTTTCGTAACTTGAGCAATATTGGTGACCGAGCGAATTCGCCGGCGAATTTCTCGTGTACTTGCCAAGAGGAACCCCCCCGATTTTGGATTTTGAATTTTGGATTTTGAGAGCTGCACCTAGGGGCGGTCACTCGGTAAATCCAAAATCTAAAATCGCCAATCTAAAGTCGTAAACCCTACGCCGTCCAGGTGTTGTTAAAGTCTTGTAGCGCCACACGCAGCATATCGACCGTCTCATCGGTCAGATCCTTGGTGCGGTCGATGGCCTGGCCAACCTCTGGGTGGTTGGAGTCCATAAAGGCATGCATATCGGCTTCCCACCGCTTGACCTCGGGCACCGGCACCTTGTCCAGAAAGCCGTTGCCCACGGCCCAGAGGCTGATCACCTGTTTGTCCAGCGGCATAGGCTGAAATTGAGGCTGCTTGAGCAACTCCTGGATGCGGTAGCCGCGGTCCAACTGGCGTTGCGTCACCGGGTCCAGCTCGCTGCCAAACTGGGCGAAGGCGGCCAGTTCGCGGAACTGGCTCAACTCCGATTTCAGACGGCCGGCCACTTTGCGCATGGCGCGCGTCTGAGCCGAACCACCGACACGGCTCACCGAGATGCCGACATTCATCGCCGGGCGGATGCCGGCGTAAAAGAGGTCGCTCTCCAGAAAGATCTGGCCGTCGGTGATGGAGATGACGTTGGTCGGGATATAGGCCGATACGTCGTTGGCCTGGGTCTCGATGACCGGCAGCGCCGTCAGGCTGCCGCCGCCTTCCTCATCAGAGAGCTTGGCGGCCCGTTCCAACAGGCGACTGTGCAGATAGAAGACATCCCCTGGATACGCCTCACGGCCCGGCGGGCGGCGCAACAGGAGCGATACCTGGCGGTAGGCCTGGGCGTGTTTGGAAAGATCGTCATAGACGATGAGGGCGTGGCGACCCTGCTCCATAAATTCCTCACCCATTGCGCAACCCGCGTACGGCGCGAGATATTGCAAGGCAGCCGGGTCAGCCGCAGTGGCGCTGACGACAATCGTGTGATCCATTGCGCCGTACTTTTCCAGCGTGCCCACGACCTGCGCCACGGTCGATTGCTTCTGGCCGATCGCGACATAGATACAGATCAGGTCTTTGCCCTTCTGGTTGATAATCGTATCCAGGGCGATGGCGGTCTTGCCTGTCTGACGATCACCGATGATCAGCTCGCGCTGGCCGCGGCCGATGGGGATCATCGAGTCGATGACCGTGATGCCGGTCGCCACCGGCTCTTTGACCGGCTGGCGCTTGATGACACCGGGCGCAATCCGCTCGACGTTGCGATATTTGTCGGTATCGATGGGGCCTTTGCCATCGATGGGCTGGCCAACCGCATTGACCACGCGCCCGATGAGCGCATCGCCCACCGGCACCGAGGCGATGCGGCCGGTGCTGCGCACCAGGTCGCCTTCCTCGATCTCGGCATACTCACCCATGATGATGACGCCGACCGTCTCTGGATTGAGATTCTGGGCGATACCCAACGTACCGGTCTTGGTAAATTCAACCAATTCGCTGGCCATGACGCCCTGCAAGCCGGAGACAATGGCGATCCCATCACCGACCTCGATCACTTCGCCGACATCGGTCTGCGTGGGCGCAACGGTGAAATTCAATATCTGTTGTTTGAGTAATGCTGTGATCTCGTCCGTTCGCACAGCCATGGTTTTTTCTCCCCGTAATCCGTAATCCGTAAAACTGGTCGAGCGGGCTACGTACCACGCAGTGCGCAGCACGCATTACGGATTACGCACAAATTGCTCACAAACGCTCCACTGCCTCGTTCACCGTACCACCGACGTCAGTGACTCGCGCAATGCGTTGAGCCGGCTGGCAATCGACGTGTCGATCAAGCGGTCGCCTACACGAACGCGCAGACCGCCCAGCAGAGATGGGTCTACCCGGAAACTAAAGACCAGGCCTTCGCCATACTGCTCAGTGAGCGTCTTGCGCAGTTGCTCTTGTTCGCTGTCCGACAGTTCAGCCGCGCTCACCACCTCGGCTTTGACCGGTGCGCGTTGGCCGCTGACGGTGCGCACCAGGATGTCAGAGACCTCGCTGATGAGGTCAAGGTCGCCCCGCTCCTGCATGAGTTTGAGGGCATTGACTACCTCGGCGGGCGTCCCGTTCGGCAGCGCGGCGGCGATGTCAGAGACTGGACCCTTGCGCAACACATCATTTGCCTGGGCGAAGGCCGTTTGCCAGCGCTCGAGCATGGCGGCCATGATCGCCTGGGCATATTGGGGTGCTCGTGCGCCTTTGTCGTTCATCGGCCGTTACCCCTACCTTGTTGCGCCAGAAACTCGGCCACAAAACGCTGTTGTTCACCCTTCTGGGTCAGTTCGCGTCCCAGCAACTTTTCTGTGGCGGCAATGGCCAGATCGGCGATCTGTTTGTTGGCGTCGGCCAACATCGTTTCGACCTGCTGCTGGGCGTCGACCTGCGCCTTCATCCGAATTTCGGTCGCTTCCTGTTCGGCGCGGGCGCGAATTTCCTGGGCAATCTTTTCCGTATCGCGCGTGGCCTGGGCGCGGATCTCTTGCGCCTCGCGCCGGGCCGCCTCCAGCACTCTGGCCTTTTCCTGTTCAGCCTCACTGGCGGCTGCGCTCACGCGCTCGGCGTCCTTCATACTCTGGGCAATGCGCTCTCTGCGCTGCTGCAACATGTTCAAGACGGGACGGTAGAGGAACATGTTCAACAAAAAGAGCAAGATCAAAAAATTGACAATCTGTGATATGAGTAAGCCCCACTCAATTCCGAGTGCAGCCATAATCAGCCTCCTCTCTTTGGCCGGTCTCTTCACGTCATTCCCGGTCACCGGGGTGACCAACGGGATAGACTAGACAAACTTGACCAACAGCGAAATCACCAAGCTGAAGATGGCGATGGATTCGGCGAAGGCGATGCCCAGAATCATGTTTGTCTGGATGGTGCCGGTGACCTCAGGGTTGCGCCCCATGGCCTCCATCGCCTTCGAGCCGATCAGACCAATGCCGATGCCCGGCCCGATGGCGCCCAGGCCAATGGCCAACGCAGCACCAATTTCCTTTGCGGCAGCAAGATCCATTTTGAGACTCCTTTAGCGTGTGATTAAGGATGAAAAAATCCGTTTGGTTTGTTTCAAGCAAGAGTTGATGATGCGTGATGCGTAATTATGCAGTACGCATCACGCAGTACGCATTATGGTCGCAGAACCTGTTCCTCAGCAAAGTGTTCAATGTGCTGCTCGTCGTGATGCTCATCGTGGCCGTGGCTGATGGTCGCCATGGTAAAGAAGACCAGTGCCAGCATAGCAAAAACCAGCGCCTGCACCGCCCCTACCAACAACTCCAGTGCATAGAAGGGAACCGGCACCAGGAAGGTGATAAGGAAGGCCATGGTCGCCAACACCACCTCACCCGCAAAGATATTGCCAAAAAGACGAAAGGAGAAGGTGAGCACACGGGCAAGTTCGCTGATCGCCTCAAGGATGCCCACAAAAATGTTGATCCCCTTCATAAAGCCCGAGCCGCTGGGGTTCCAGAATTTGCGGAAGTAGCCGCCCCCCAACGTGCGGATACCATGCACCTGCACCATGACCATCGTCGCCAGGGCGAGCGCAAAAGTCACATTGAGGTCGGCGCTGGGCGCCCGGAAGAGGGGTACAAATTTTGCGTGGTGCTCCTCCCCTTCTTCCGCCAACAGCAGTTTGCCGTCGGCCATGGCAAGTTGTCCACCCAATTGAACGGCATGAGTTTCTTCTTCATGGAAGAAGCCAATGCTGCCGACACCTGGGATCAGACCCGTGTAGTTACTCAACAAGACAAACAGAAAGATCGTCGCCGCCCATGGGAAGAAGGTGGCTGCCCGCCGACCGGCCACACTTTCGGCCAGGTTGTACAGATATTCGAGAAGCGCCTCAACCAGGTTTTGGAGGCCGCCAGGCACCAGTTGCATCCTCAAACCAACCAAAAGCGCCACCACAATCAGGATGACATCCACGATGGCCACCGTCAACAGGGTGTTGGTAAACCAGCCCCCCGGCATCAATGGCTCGCCAGAGAGAGCTACGTGTGGTTGCGGTGCGCGGATAAAGAAACTCAAGATCAGCAAGAGAAGGGCGCCGCCATAGATCGCGGCCTGCCTAGGGTTTGCCTGCACCCAGTTTTGAAAGCGACTCCAGGATCGTTGGAAAAAATTCTGCTGTTCAGGTTGGTTCGGGTCCGGCGGGATGGTTGGGGCCGGCGGTTTGGGTTCTTCGGAGGTCGGCGGGTTTGGGGCATTTACATCCATGCGGCTCACCTCGTATCGACGCAATTTTTGAAAGTCGAGAATCGGTACTATTTATAACGGGCAACCGGCGCGACTAGTCTTGTAGACACAGCCTGCTCTTGTTGATGCTCATCCAGTGACAGCATTGCGGTCTGCTCAGTCTCGATCAATCCGGCTCCAGCGGCGCCACCTGATTGATCACCAGGTCTAACTCGGCCAGGATAGCGCGCACAACCAGCACGGTAGAAAGTGGCACAAAAATCACCGTCGCGCCGATGGTCAGCCAGGGCATCCATCCTAGGCTGAGGTCGAGCAACAGGGCTACGCTGAGCGGCAACAACAGGCTCGCTACAAGAACTACTGTCAGCCGACGCAGGTTGATCCTTGCTTGCACTTTGTATCTGCCGTATCTGCCAATCGCTACGCTATCATCTTTTCAGCCAGTAGCGCCAGTATAGCAGGGGCAGATTAGTTTGCGCAAATTTTCACATGCCTTGGCGCAAAAGACGATAGGCGATAGCCCGTTGTCCATCGTCTACCGTCCATCATCCATCTATCCTTCTGCTTGCCGGGCACTGCGGGCTGCACGGCGGGCATCGCGTGCGGCTCGCCTGTCTGCGGAGGCCAGGGTTGCGCCATTGCCGGCCCGTTCGCTGGCCTGCGCTTCGCGCATGGCGGTCAGGTAACGTTGGCACGATTCGTCGTGGCCCATCAGCACATCGGCGGCATAGATCGCATGGCGGATCGACTTTTCCAGCGGGTTGGTGATAGCGCAGGTCATGCCGGCAGCGATGGCCATGGGGATAAAGACTGAGTCTATCAAGTGGCGGTTGGGCAGGCCAAAGCTAATGTTGCTGGCCCCGCAGACCGTGTTGCAGCCCAATTCCTCGCGGATCATGCGCACGATGGTGAAGAGGTCGATGCCGGCGGTGTTGACCGCGCCGACGGGCATCGCCAGCGGGTCAAGCAACAGATCTTCGCGCTTGATGCCGTAACTTTCGGCGCGGACGACGATCTTCTTGGCCACGGCCAGCCGCACTTTGGGGTCGTAGCTGATGCCGCTCTCGTCGTTGCAGATGCCGATCACAGGCACGTTGTACTCGGCCACCACCGGCAGGATCGCTTCTAGCCGCTCCTCTTCACCGGTGACGCTGTTGACGATAGGGCGCCCCTTCGCCGCCTTCAACCCGGCGATGAGCGCCGGCACCACGCTGCTGTCAATACAGAGCGGCACGTCGGTCACTGACTGAACCAACTCGACGCACTGCACCATGATCGCCGGCTCAGTTTCCTGCGGGTTGACGCTGGTGACACCGGCGTTGACATCCAAAATATGGGCGCCGGCGGCGATCTGCGCCTGAGCGTCGCGCAGGACGCGGCTGAAGTCACCGGCCAGCATTTCGGCCTCTAACTTCTTCCGGCCGGTCGGGTTGATCCGTTCGCCGATGATCACAAACGGTTGGTCAGGGCCAATGAGCACAGTCTTGGTAGGTGATTTGACAACAGTATTCACAAACAGTAGCTCCTGGTATTCGTTCCGTACAAAACGAGCGATAACGGATAGGGCAAAACTCACTTGGGTTGGTCGAGCCAGAGCAGGACAAGCAACGCCACCTCAACCGCTTTGTCGATATAGGCAATGGGGCTGGACGGTGTATTAGTCAGGGGGCTGCCGGCGCCAACCATGAGCCAAAGGAAAATTGTCAAGGCAGTGTAACCCATCAACACCCAGCGGACGAAGGGGCGATAGGCATCCAATGCCGAAAGCGGCGCATAGAGTAGCGCAACCAACCCGACATAACCAACGCCATTGAGAATAAAGATGGCGTCAGGACCGTCAGGAAAACGAAAGGCCAGATAGATGTGGATCAGTGCGGTGATCAGCGCCAGTAAGATAATGACATATTGCTGCACACCAAGTTGCACCTGCTCCTTACCCATGATTTTCTCCTCTTGGGCCACACAGGTGGCTGACAACCCCTATGCCGTCGCCGACACTTTACAATACCTTGGGCATGAATGCAACCGATCCGGCGAATGAATCTGCGCATCGGGCGGCTTTGGCTATTCTTCACTTTTGAGTACACTGTGAGTACACTGTATGGGATTTGTCATGGAATTCGTCGTACCGCCACCTACCAGTACAAGTCAGTTCAGTTGCGGTGGGCGCGATAGAGCCGTTCGATGGCAAATTGCCCATGCAGCTTATCGAACTCGGGGTCACCAGTGATCAACGTAGCGTCATGTTGCACTGCTGCGGCCAATGCAAAGGAATCGGCATACGAAATTGCATAGATCGTCTTGTAGGTGGCGGCTTGGAATACAGTCGTTTCCTCTAAGGCAAGAAGGTTGATCGGCAGCTGGCGAATATGGACGAGGATTTGCTCAGCGAATGCTCTTCCTTTGGTGCGGCCAAGCGTGTAATAGACTTCTCCCAAGTTGATCAGCGAGAGAAACACGTCCAGTTCATGATTGCCGGCCTGATGTAGCAACTCTGCAACGCGATCTGCCGCTGGGATCTCGTTTTTGAAATAAGCAACCAATGCCCATGCATCAAAGACGAAGCCTGGTTTCTTCACGTTGTAACTCCTGTCGATGATCTTCTTCTAGCCATTCGAGTGCGTCGGTGCCAGCTAGGATCCCGCGCAGCGAGTCAATCACGTTATGAACATGTTCTTCCTGATCAGGGATTGGCTGTAAAACGATCTGACGCTGTTGATTCACTTCAATAGAGAACTTTGTACCCGGCCTCAATGCCAATGTCTTACGAATCTCTTTTGGAATGACCAACTGTCCCTTAGTCGAAAGCGTAACTGTCATGATTTCTCTCTGTCTTACCTTCCTTGTGTTAAGTAAGACCAAGTATAAACATCCGCTCCACTATTGTCAAGCGAGGTCTATATCGTGACCGATCTCATCTGGACGCCCGACCGCATCATCCACTATCCGCTCATCGAGCACGTCCACCTTTCGCCCAATGGCCGCCGTGTGCTTTTCACCGTACGGACGGCCCACCTGACCGAGGATGCTGGTGAGTTCCGCAACCAGATCATGCTGGCTTTCACCGAAGGCGATAATGAGCCGATCCAGTTGACCTTTGGCGAAGCAGCCAACCAGCCACGCTGGAGCCCGGACGGCCAGTTCATCGCCTTTTTGCGCAAGATGCCGGGCAGCGATAAGAGTGGGTTATGGGTCATGCAGGCGCAGGGCGGCGAACCCTGGCCGTTGACTTTGCCCGACAACGCCGTTCACCAGGCCATCACCAACTTTTGTTGGAGTCCTGACGGTAAACGGCTGGCCTTTCTCGCCGTCCCCCATGACGAGGAACGGGAAGGACGGCGGCGGCAGCACGACGATGCCATCCGCTGGCGCGTGGATTACAATTTTGCCCATCTCTTTGTGGTGGAGTTCGCACCTGCCGGTGAGCGGCCAGTCGTCAGCCAGCTTACGCAGGGGCGCTTTCACGTCGTCAACATAGCCTGGAGCCCGGACGTCGCCCGCATTGCCCTGATCCACTGGCCGACGCCCTTGCTCGAATCATGGCCACAAGGCCGCCTTGCCACCATTGCCAGCGATGGGAGTGAGACCGAACTCTTGAACCTGGGCCCGGCCACCAACCGGCAGGCCCAGCTTGCCTATTCGCCCGACGGGCAATGGCTCGCCACCGATGTCAGCACCGAAGGCGAGGTGTGGGCCTATGGCAGCCGCATATTCCTCTATCCGGCGCAGGGGGGAGAGCCGCAACCGCTGGCCGATACACCGGATGAACAGCCAGTAGTGGCCGGCTGGGCGCTCGATGGAAGCGCCGTCTATGCAGTGAACCAGCACGGTCTGGGGTCACAACTTTTGGCGCTGCCGGTCGACGGGAGCGCCCCCCAAATTTGTATCGAGGCCAGTCATCATTTTGAAATCTTGCACATCAATGGCATTGGGCAGGCTGCGTTGGTAATGCAGAATTTCGACGAACCAAACAGCGTATATGTGGCGGACCTGGCCGCCGGGGGTGCGCCGCAGAAGGCGATCGAACCGGCCTCCGCTGGCTATGTCGCAGGCCCCTTGCCCCAGGTCAAAACACTCCGCTGGCGTACACCCGATGACTTTGAGATCGAGGGGATCCTCTATCTGCCGGCGGAGTACGATGAAAACAGCGGCAAAACGTTGCCCCTGCTGCTGCACATCCACGGCGGGCCCATGAGCATCTTTCAGCGCCAGTTTGCCGGTGCGCCCTACTACTATACGCCCGCTGCCCTCTGTGAACGGGGCATTGCCGTGTTACGCTGCAACCCGCGCGGCAGCGGCGGCTACGGCAAGGAGTTCCGCTTTGCCAACCGGCAGGACTGGGGTGGCGGCGACTACCGTGATCTGCAACAGGGCGTGGATACCGTGATCCAACAGGGTATCGCCGAACCGGAGCGGCTGGGCATCTGCGGCTGGAGTTATGGCGGCTATATGACCGCCTGGACTATCACGCAGACCGACCGCTTCAAGGCGGCTTCCATTGGCGCGCCGGTCATCAACCCCATGAGCTTCAACGCCACCGCCGACATCCCCAGCTTTATCCCTGACTATTTTGGCTGCGAGCCGTGGCAGGACTTGCCCTTCTACATGGCGCACTCGCCCATCTTTCACGTAGAAAAAGTGGTCACGCCAGCCATCATCCAACATGGCGACGCCGACGAGCGTGTGCCGCTGGAGCAGGGGCTGCAATTCTACAACGGTCTCAAACGCCGCGGCGTCCCAGTAGAAATGTACATCTATCCACGCCAGGGCCACGCCATTACTGAGCCACGCCTGCTGGCTGACGCTTTGCGGCGCAATTTGGAATGGTTCACAGAGATGTTATTGGAAGAAACTGATAAATCCAATGGGTGAAACCATCAAACTCGACCAGTTCCTCAAGCTCGCCCAGGTGGTGCAGACCGGCGGCGAAGCGAAAATTCTCATCCAATCGGGCCAGGTGATCGTCAATGGGCAGGTAGAAACGCGCCGCGGTCGCAAGCTGCGACCGGGAGACGTGGTGGTGGTGGATGGTGAGGAACTGGTAGTCGCCACCGACGACGAGGGGTCGTCGTCTTAGGCGGGTGTGGAATCACGAGCCGGCGGCGGCTGCCTCCAGCGAACCGGCAGGGGCCTCCACTGGCTGTTCTTGGACCACGATGCCGTCGGCGGCCAGCACCGGTTTGAGCGCGGTGATCGCACACTCGACCATGGCGTCGTCGGGTTCGCGGGTGGTCATCTTTTGCAGGGCCAGCCCTGGCGCAATAAGCAGCCGCATGAGCGAATTACCAGCGTGGGCGGTGCTAAAACGGATGATCTCGTAGGCAATGCCCGCCACAATCGGCACCAGCAACAGCCGTGAGACAAAGCGCAGGATGAGCGCCAGCCAGCCCGACTCCACACCGGCAAAGGTCAGGGGCGCAAAGAGGATGATGCTGATCACCAACACATAGAGCAGAAAGCTCGTGCCACAACGGGTGTGTTGAACGCTAAAGGTGCGCACCGTCGCCACCGTAAGCGGCGCACCGGCCTCATAGGCGTTGATCGTCTTGTGTTCGGCGCCATGATAGCCAAAGACCCGCTCGATCTCCGGGATGCGACCGATGGCCCACAGGTAAGCTAAAAAGAGCGCCAGGCGAATGATCCCTTCGAAAATGGCATCGACCACGGCGTTGTCGTTGACATAGGTTGCCAGCCAGCGGCTCGCCAGCGTGGGCAGCAGAAAAAAGAGCGCCACGGCAAAGAGCAGGCTGCCGGCCAGCGTCGTCCAAGCCACCGGGCCGGAAAACTCGACCTTTTCTTTGCCTTCTTCTTGCGACGCTACTTCAGCGCTCCACATCAAAGCCCGCATCCCCAGACCCAGCGCATCCCACAACATGCCCAGCCCACGCACAAAGGGCCACTGCCCCCAGCGGCTGGTGTAGATCTTGGCCGTCAACGGCTCCTCGTGGACGACGATCTCGTTCTGCGGGTTGCGCACGGCGACAGCCATGCTCTTGCGCCCGCGCATCATAACGCCTTCGATGACGGCCTGGCCGCCGTAGTATTTTGTGCTCATGGTCTGGGATTGTAACATTAATAAGGGGCGAGGGCAACCCCCTTCTAACCGGATTGCGCGGACTTCGGTCGTATGCTAGACTGCGTTCAGCGTTGAACAGCATACTTTTTCGTCCACAATCCAACAGAGCCACTTATGAAGATCGAAGCGGTTGACTTCTTTTATCTCTCTATGCCCGAAATTCTGGACATCGGCGACGGCAGCCAGGATGCGCTGCTCGTCCGTGTCCAGGCTGGCGGCTACACCGGCTGGGGCGAATGCGAGGCCGCGCCGTTGCCGTCGATCGCCAGCCTCGTCTGCCCAATGTCGCACAGCGCGTGCAAGCCGGTCCAATTTTCCGTCCTCGGCCAACGGCTGGACGGAGTGGATGATATCCGCCGTATTGGCGACCTGGTGCGCGCCAACAGCCTCGACCTGCTTCAGGCCGACCATACCCTCTCCGGCATCGACATGGCGCTGTGGGATCTCCTGGGCAGGCGGCTCGATGAACCGGTCTACCGGCTGTTGGGCTATCAAAAAGCGTATGCCAAAACCCCCTATGCCTCAATGCTCTTTGGCGACACGCCCCAGGAGACGCTGGAAAAGGGGCGCCAGGCGCGCGCAAAGGGTTATCGCGCCGCCAAATTTGGCTGGGGCCCCATCGGCAAGGGCACGGCACAGCAAGATGTGGATCACTTTGTGGCCGCCCGCGAGGGGCTAGGCGAAGAGGGCATCCTGCTCATCGATATCGGCACGACGTGGATCGCCGACGTGGAAGCCGCCGCCCAACGCATCGACGGGCTGGAAGCTGCCCGAGCCACCTGGCTGGAAGAACCTTTTGTCTCCGGTGCGCTCGACGCATACAAGAGGCTGTCCACCATGACCAAAACGGTCAAACTGGCCGGCGGCGAGGGCAGCCATAACTTCTATATGGCGCAGCACATGATCGACTATGCCGGCATCGGCTACGTCCAGATCGACGCCGGGCGTATCGGCGGCATCAGCGTCAGCAAGCAGGTGGCTGACTATGCGCAGAGCCGGGGTGTCACCTACGTCAACCATACCTTCACCTCGCACCTGGCGCTCAGCGCTTCGCTCCAGCCCTACGCCGGGCTGGCGAACGATCTCATCGCCGAATACCCGGTGGAGCCAAAGCAACTGGCACTGGATATGACGGCCCACCACATCCTGCCCAATGCCGATGGCCAGATCCATGTGCCAGAGGCGCCCGGTTTGGGGCTGGCTGTCAACACCGAGGCGTTACGCAACTATCTGGTGGATGTAGCAATTGAGGTGAATGGAGAGTCTCTTTATCGCACACCCCATCTTTGAAGACCAGGTAAGGGTTGGTTGAGCAGTAAAAAGCCTCACCTCTCTACTTTTCAACCAGAAGGATCGGGAATTTTGCAGTTACGAACACTTGCGCTATACTATAAGAGTTAACAGCAGGCCGACCCGTCAGTTGCGGGTCGGCGCTTGCTTTGGTAACGGGATTGTGCTGACGGACTTGCAGGAACGGGGTAGCAGCTACAAAAGATAGAGACGGGCGCCGCCGGGGACCGGCGGTGTTTTTCATAGCGACTCCCACGTCGCCGGCCACTGAGCCAGTTTTTCGTTCGCCTCACCTACGGACAGCGCCTGCCCGACAATGATGAAACAAAACGTCGCCAAGAATCGTTACGATTACAGCTTCACCACCGCTGACGCTGCACGAAGGGTTGGGTGCGTCCCGTACAGCCGCTGATCCAGATCAGCCGCGGAATGCAGATCTCCTGCCGTTTCCTGGCGCCAGCGTCGTAAGCAGGTCGCCTCCCGAACCGAACTCCGTATCCTTTTTTGTCGTGTATCACGCTGCAGCGTTGCAGGGTGTCTTGTATTTTTGTATGGTTGAGAGAATGCTATGAGCAACAATCATCCGGTCTATCTGACCGAAGAAGGTCTGCAGAAAGTTAAGGAAGAGTTAGAATACCTGACCAAGACGCGCCGCAAAGAAGTGGCGCAGATGATCGCCGAAGCCAAGGCCGAAGGCGACCTGAGCGAAAATGCCGGCTACGATGAAGCCAAAACGGTGCAGGGCTTTGTCGAGGGGCGCATCCGCGAGCTGGAGAACATCCTCAAACATGTCCAGATCATTGAGGATGGCGGCTCACCCGGCAATCAAGTCTCCCTGGGCCGCACTGTGGTTATCCGCGAGGTTGGCACCGAGTATGATGAGACCTACACGATTGTTGGCTCGTTAGAGGCAGACCCGCAGAATGGCCGCATCAGCAACGAGAGCCCGCTGGGTAAATCTCTCCTCGGAAAAAAGAAGGGCCAGAAGGTTGTGGTGGAGTCGCCAGGTGGCGAGATCAAGTTTGAAATACGACGCATCGAATAGATTGGGCGCCGCTCTATGGCCGCGCCCTGAATTACCTGGAAGATCGGGAAACTCGTGACTGCAACTGCTCATCCGCTCTTTGACCCGACGCACCTCAGCGACCAGGAACGATCCCGGCTCACCAACTTGCAGAAGCTCATCGATGCCGGTATTGACCCATACCCCGCTCGTGTCCAACGCACCCACACCATTGCCGACGCACGGGCGCTCTTTGAACGCGGCGATGCCGGCGACAGCCACCTTACCGTCACCGGTCGGCTCAAGCGCATCCGCGTGATGGGCAAGCTTAGCTTTGCCGACCTGGAAGATGGCACCGGCCAGCTTCAGGTGCTCGTGCGCCGCGATGAGCTTGGCGAAGAGTGGTACAACGAGATCTGGAAGGGCGCCATCGACCTGGGTGATTTTATCGGCGTCACCGGCCCGCTGACTGTAACTAAGACCGGCGAGTTGAGCGTCGAGGCAAAGAGCATCCAATTTTTGAGCAAGACGCTCAAACCCATGCCCGACAAGTGGCACGGAGTGCGTGATGTGGAAACCCGCTACCGCCGCCGCCACATCGACCTGCTGGCCAATCCAGAAGTGCGCGATCTGTTCCGCACACGCGCGGCGATTGTGCGCGCCCTGCGCGACTATCTGGATAGTGAAGGCTTTCTCGAAGTAGAAACGCCTATCCTCCAACCTATCTATGGAGGGGCGGCGGCCAGGCCTTTTGTCACTCATCATAACCAACTGCACCAGGACCTCTACCTGCGCATCAGCTTTGAGTTGTATCTGAAGCGGCTGCTCGTGGGGAGCTTTGACCGTGTTTACGAGATCGGCCGCGACTTTCGCAATGAAGGCGTCAGCTTCAAACACAACCCAGAATTTACGCAATTGGAGTTTTACGAAGCGTACACCGACTATCATGGCGTCATGCGCCGCACCGAGGAGATGATCGCCTATGTGGCGCGCCAGGTCTTGGGCAAGACAAAAATCACTTGGCAGGGCCATGAGATCGACCTGGCGCCCCCGTGGCGCCGGGTTTCGCTACGCCAGGCAATTTTGGATGCCTCGGATATCGACTACGAGGAGTTTCCCGACGCCGATGCGCTCCGCAACGAGATGCGGCGTCTGGGGCTGAATCCTGAACCAGACGCGCCCTGGGGCAAACTTGTTGACAGTCTGTTGTCGCACTTTGTGGAGCCCACTTTGATCCAGCCGACCTTTCTCATCGACTATCCGCGCGATGTCAGTCCCCTGGCCAAAGGCTCGCCCGATGACATCCGCGAGGTGGAGCGCTTCGAGGGTTTTATGGGTGGCATGGAGTTCTGCAACGCCTTTAGCGAACTCAATGACCCTATCGACCAGTTGCAGCGCTTTATCGACGAAAACTACCGCGCCCGTCATGGCGATGAGGAAGCCCACCCCATCGACGAAGATTACATCGAGGCGTTGAGCTATGGCATGCCACCCGCCGGTGGTTTTGGCATGGGTGTCGACCGCCTGACCATGCTCTTCACCGACTCGGACACCATCCGCGAGGTGATTCTTTTTCCTCATCTGCGTGCGGTCAAGGAAGAGGAGTAAGAAATAGGCAATCGGTAACAAGTAATCGGTAATGGTGAATGATGGAGCCCCAGGGGCGGATCTTCATTCACCGTTACCGATTACCGATTACTCATTACCGATTCTCTACCGCACCACCACCCGCACCGGCAACTCCACCACATCATCAGATAGCCGATTCCCTTGCTCGTCCCGCGCCTCCAGGCGGACTACGGTCGCCGGGTCGTACCAGCCGGTGACCAGCCGATAGTCGCCGGCTGATAGGTCTGGCGGTAACGTCAGCATCACCGGGTCGACCAGAACCTCATCCGCCACCCAGGAGGCGGCGGGACATTCACCTGCGCACGGCACGCCGTCCTGTTGCGCAAGGGGCCGCCCATCTTCACCCAACAAATGGACAAAGCGTACCAGCAGCGGTACAATCGGCGCATCTTGTACCTGCCAGGCCAGTGTCAGCAAGAGTTCTTCGCCTGGCGCAACGACCATCTCGACCGGAGAATTGATCCCCAGGAGGTCCACCTGCTGCCCAAAAGAGGCGGTTAGCGATTGGGCCAGGGAAGGAGGGTCAAACTGGCGCACCCGGGCCCGCACCTCTATCGGACCGAGCAAAAACAGTTCACTCTCTTCATCCCCGGTAATAAGGCTCACGGCCAGTTCATAGTTACCAGCCGGCGTTGTGGGCGCCAGGGGCAGGTCCATCCAGTTGCGCAGGGTTTCGCCGGCACGCCATTGAGTCGTGGGATAGTGATTGCCGCCGGGCCGGCTGCGTTGCTCCGCAATGACCTCCCCAGCGCCAGAGAACAACTGCAACTGAACCGTATAATCCGCCGCTGGTTTTTGCAGGGCGTGCCAATAGAGCGTTACCGGCAGCGTATCTCCCAGCGCTACAGTGGCGTGAGGCAGATCGACTCCAGTCAGCGCAAGATCAGGTGCCAGTTGTGGTGGGTCATTGAATGGCTGACCCGGCATAAGCGTTGCCAGCTCACCCGGTGTGATCTCGACCGACCCTAATAAAGCCTCGCTACCCAAGCGTTGCCCGGTTTCATCTTGAGCAGTATAGACTCGCCCGCTTTGATCCTCGTATACTTTGGCGTAAAGCAGATAACGTCCAGGTGGGATGCCCGGCTCAATCGGCAAGATCGGGTAGATGCTTGCTCTTTCACCCGGCTTCCAGGTGCGGAACACCGGGTAGCGGTCGCTCACCAACAGCTTGTCCACCTGGCCGGCAGTGTGGCCGGCTTCGTCCTTGAGCACCAGGCTTACCTTCAAATCATAGTCGATTGGGGTGAGCGCCTGCCAACGCAACAGGGCCCACAGTCGATGGCCGGCCGGCGCCCGGTGTTCTACTAGTGCAGCAGCCGGTTCCGACAGGTCAAGCGCAGTGCGACCATAGTCGAGTTGTACCAACTCGACGCTCTCTCCAAAGGTGATGCTTGTCGAAACAGGATGCCCGCCAAAGAGGTAGTGGGTGTTGGGATGCACCTCGTAGGTCGCGTAGGGGATGCCAATGTCCAAAGCGTCCTGATCAGCGACCGGCCGACCCTGTTTCTCCAGTAGAAACGGCACGATGTCTTTGACGTCAGTGGAGAGAAAAGCGGCTGTGGATGGTTGTTCGGCTTCGGAAGGTTGCAGCAGATGCACCCAACGGTGTTGCGCTGTGACCGCTGTCAATTGCGTGGCGGCCAGCGGTTCGGCGGCCACGACATCTGTGTAGAGGGCGCGGCCACCTATCATAAAGGTAAGGGTGTGGTAGGCCGGCGAATATTCTTCCAGCGTGTAGTTTGGCGAGAGCGGCAGCACCCAAACATCCGCAGGGGAGCTGTGTTCACCGATCCGTTGGCCCGCCCGCGCATAGTCAACCATAAACGCGCGGTGGAATTTTTCTGGTTCGTTCCAGGCGCCAAAATAGTCACGTACACCGGTATAGGCACTGAACAGAAAGAACGGCAGCGGTAGCCAGACAGCCCACAATGCCAGGCGCCCCGGAAACCGCTGGCCTACCCAGATGATGCCCAGGACGATCAGGAGGATCGCTGCAGGGACCATGCCGATTGCTCGCAGCGAATGAGGAAGGCCCTCTGCGGTCAGCAACACCGGCAACGCCAGCACGCCAAACCAAAGCGCACAAAAGAGGTAGGCAACATTCCGCCCGCGCACAAGCACAACGGCCAACCCGACCAGCAGCCAGCCGGCCAGCAGCAGGTCAAAGAGTGGGCGCTGCGCAGGATTATGGCGCAGGTTGCTATCGGGCAGCGTTACAAACATAAGGGCTGTCCGCACGGCGCTCCGTCCGAATGCCGCAACTGGCCCTTCTGGCGCCCACCGGGGGCTAAAGATAGAGATGTCACCGGCTCGGTCTAGAAAGTTACCCAGGTGGGTCATAAAATACAAGCCAAGCGGGGCAAAGACGACAGTCGCCATGAAACCAATAAAGGCCAACGCCAACAGACCGCGCCGCATCACTCCTTTCTGTTGCCGCTCGAAGGCCAGCCCCAAGAACAGCGTGCCCGTCAGCAGCACGGGGATAAAACGGGCAGCCGTGTAGGTGTAAAGCGTCAAACCCAGGAGCAGACCACAGAGCAGCAAATCGGTCCACGGCAGCTGCTCCTGCCGGACAAGGCGCGGCCACGCGCGCCAGAAAAAGATGAAGGTGAGACACGCTAGCAGTGGCAAGGTGATGGCCCGAAAGCCCACCCGGCTCAGGCTGATATGCCAGTAGGAGAAGGCCAAAAAGAGCGCGCTCCACGTTGCCAGCCACACTGGGGGCAGCGAGGTGGAGCGAAAGAGTGCTCGCGCCAGGATGTAGATCGCCGGGATAGTCGCGCTGCCGGCCAACGCCGCCGCCAACCGCAGTGTGTAAGGGGTAGCGCCGAGCCAACGAACGAGCAGCGCCTGAAAGTAGATAAAGAGTGGCTCGCGGCCATTGTTCCGCTCAAAAAAAAGCGGCCGGGCGCCGTCGAGCACCGCAAGCGCGTCCACCCCATTGGCTGCCTCGTCCTCATAGAGACCAGTGGGAATCTCATCCAGACGGTAGAGACGCAGAGCCAGCGCTGCGGCAGTGACGGTGAGCACAATGAGCAATTCCAGCCAAAGCTTGTGCTTGGTCTTACTCATTCAGAATCTCCACCTCGGTGAGCGCCACCCGGTCGCCAGGCAGAACCTCCCCCCCGCTGAGCACAGCCAAATTCTGCACCGTCTCTGGGTGATAGACGCCGACTAGCAGCCGATAGCGCCCTGGCTTGACCTCACTGTCCAGGGGCAGGCGCAGCTCATCAACCACCAGTTCACCTGATTCCCAGCGGGTGGTAGGGCTAAAGCCCATCATCGGCTCTGTATCCAGTTGTGCTACCTTGCCCGAATCGTCCAGTTCAGCCAGGTGCAGAAAGAGCTTATAGTTGACCTGTGGCGCCTGTGCTGCCCACCAGTAAAGACGCACCGGGATCTCGTCGCCTGGACGCCAGTTTGTCTTTTCCAGGTGATAACTCAATAGGTGCAGTTCATCTTGAAAATTCACCACAGCGGGCGTCGGCTGCCGGGATGGTCTGCCGGGCCCTTGTACGTACAGGATCAGCGCGGCGGTGAGGACGGCCAACGACAGGCCGGTTGCCGCGGCTAGCCAGGGTCGCCGCCGGCCCACCAGGCCGGCACCCGCTACGGCCAGAGAGAGCACCGAGAACCAATCGCCCATACGGCGGATAGGTGTCTGGCCGAACTGGATAACCGCCTCGTAGGCTCCGGCCGGCAACTGCGCCGTCACCAGCCCCAGTTTGCCACTCGGCGCAGTAGGCACGGGCTGGTCGCCAGCATAGACTTGCCAGCCTGGGAAGAAGATGCGATGAAAACGCAGCGTAAATGGCTCGGCGGCATCAATGGCAAGCCGCACGTGGACCGGGTTTTCGCTGAGCACCTGCATCTGCGGTGGCGGCGTCACCGGAGTCGGCTGCTCGCGCTCATCGCTCTGTGGCATCGAAAGCATTCGGGGACTGGTCTGCATCACCAATGGCTGGTAATCGCCAAAGAGTGGGTAATCCGCACGGCCCCGTTCATACAGGTCTTGCAGATGGATGCCCGCCTCATCAATAAGATACCAGTTGGTCAGCCGCTGGGGATCCAACCGCGCCGTGCTCGACCAGAGTGCTACCAACACCAGCCCCACCGCCACCGTCCACCCCCACACCAGGCGGAAGGGAAGCACTGCAATCACCGCTCCAGCCAAGAGCGCAGTCGAGAGCGCCGCCAGACCGTAAAGCCGCCACGAGAATTGGATAAAACGAACCAGCGGCATTCCCTGCCAAAAGAAGAGAGATTGCTCGGTTTGCAGGAAGAGAACCGCCAACCAGGCCCCCGCCAGAAGTCCCCCTTCAAAGCGAGGCCGCCGGCTCAAAAAGGGCAATGCCAGTAGCCCCAACAGGCCAAAGAGGAGCGGTTGCAACGCAAAACGAAACCGTAAGGGTCCTGTATACTCCATCACAAAGGTTGGCTGTACCACCTCGCGCCACGCCACCAGATTCTGCGTCACATCTGAGGCGTCGCCCAGCATGTACTGTTCGGCATAAGTGTATTTGACCTCGCGCATGGCCGGCAACCAATAGAACGCCGCCAGCCCCAGCCCCAGGATCATCGCTAGGGTGATAGGCGCGAGCGCAATGGCCTTCCGTTCATAGAGCGCAACCAATGCAACATAAGCGACCGCCGCCGGCAGCACAAAGAGTGCAGTGATATTGTGCGTCAATATCAGACCGGCAATCAACCCTGCCGACAGCCAGAAAAAGCGATGTTCGCCGCGCACGAGCTGGCCGCGCAGTGCCCACAAGAGCCAGGGCAGCAGTGCCAGCGCCACTGTTTCGGCCGCTGCGCCGCGTTCGTAGATGTCGAGCAAAAGATAAGGCGCTCCGACATAAAGCAGTGCGCTCAGCCAGGCTGCGGCGCGGTGGCGGAGGACAGCGCGGGCGTAGAGATACATACCGCAGCCGGCCAATGGCAATGAAACGGCAAAAGTCGCCTTTGCTGCCCCAATGTAGCCCAGCCCTAGCCCATAAAAAAGCAACCCCAGATAGCTCACCAGCGGTGGATAGAATTGAAAAAGGGGAGCACTATACGTAAAGTTCAGGTGCAGCCCCAAGCGCGGAAAATAGATACCTTCGCGCCACGCCGCGGCCAGTTCAAAGATGCGGTAGACACCCATCAACATGTCGGCGCGCCCCTGCACACCGGGTGCCCATAGTTGCCAGAACAGACCAGCTGCACAGGCCAGTACCACGGCCAACCCTGCGACGTCTGCCCGCGTCCAGGGCAGGGCCGGCTCATCCTGGGTGGAGGACACCCGGTCTAGGGCCGTCCAGTGGAAACCTTTGGCCGGCGGATAAGTTTGCAACGGGGTCTCGTTAGCCATTTTACCTCGACTGCCATAGCAACCGGTGAGGATTCAACGAAGCGCTATGCTGGGTTCATCTGTGCCAATCGGTGAATCACCAGCCCTACTCATCCAGGGGACGGGCACAACGAAACCCGACCTGGTTGTTCCGGTAAAGGGGAATATCTACCCCGAGCTGGCTGGCGTCCCCGCGGTGACCATGGTGTCGATGAAAGGTGCGTGTATAGCTCCAGCGCGGCCGGTAGCTGCCGCCCCGGATAACATAAAAGGGACCTTCCACCACCTCAAAACCTGGTTGGGGCCCAGTTGGGTTGGCGTAGGGTGAAATCGCATAATAGTTGAGATTGTAGATCGTATCCATCCGGTCGGCAACCCACTCGAAGGCATTCCCAGCAACATCCATCACCCCATAAGGGCTGGCGCCGGTTGGGTAAGATCCCACCCGGGTTGTGTCGCCTACACAATACACCCAGTCACGGCTGGCTTCAAGTCGATCATCGGTAAAATTTGCGCGGCTACAATCAGGAAACTCTTCACCCCATGGCCAAGTGCGAGTGTCGATCGGTCCACGCGCTGCCTTTTCCCACTCAGCCTCTGTCGGTAAGCGTTTTCCTTTCCAGCCACAGTAGGTCTGTGCATCTCTCCAGGAAACAAAGAGGACAGGAAAGTAATCATAGCGCGGGTCGTTAAAATAGGACTTCCGGGTCAGTGAGTGCTCACGCAAGGGCGGCTGGCAGACACGGGCGTTGACACAGGCACGGTATTGTTGATTTGTGACTTCATACTTATCGATTGCATAGGCATCCAAATAGACCCGATGGAGCGGGGTATCTTTGCCAACCGTACAAAGACCGGTCGGCCGCAACGCCAGATCGCACCCCATAGAAAACTCGCCGGCCGGGATGACCATCATCTGCTCAACATCGGGTATCCCGACCGGTCCCTCGGTGCGGAACGTCTCAACTGGCCCTATCACCCGTCCACTCTCAGGGTGAATGCTCACCACTTGCCACGCGTATTGGGTATCTGGCAACAACGTCCCCGGCGCCAAATAAGGGTTCTGCAACTCAGTTTGTGAAACAAGAGTGCGCGGGACTTCCACATTTGCCTCTAAGTAGAGTTCATAGGAAGGGGGTGGATTGCTTGGATTATCCACGCGCCACTCGAAATAGGTATTGAGACTCTGGCCCGTACTGCCAGGAGCCGGGACCAGGGGGACAGGAATATTGGAAGCAGATCCGTAAAGCAATGGCAAGTAAAACGATAAATTGCCTTCTATATAGGGCAAGTAGATGATTTCACGCTCTGTGTTATCTGGAGGGATTGTACTATTTGTCTCCTTCAGATCAGCTTCACTCGGTGCTAGAGGGGAAAAGAACGGGGAACCAACGGCTGTCTGGGCCAATAACCCACAACAACCGGAGGAGGGGCGGACCCACACTCCCAGCGAGAAAACAAACAGGACGCCACTCAAAACAATCCACAGCCACTTTCCTCTCCAAGAGCGTGGATGCTGGCTAAACCGATTCATGAGCGGTCAATCACAGCCAAAACAAGATGAGCCTTGAACCATCTGCAAGCATCTGTCAATCGTCAGCCTGCGTGGCATCTACTGTTGATCCCGCCATCGCTAGACAGAAACATAAAATGCCAGTCCATACCGGGCTGGCATTTTTACGTCAGTCGGGGAGAGAGGATTCGAACCTCCGACCTCTTCGACCCGAACGAAGCGCGCTACCAAGCTGCGCTACTCCCCGCTGATACAACTATATTTATATTATAGCCTATTATAGCGTTCAGCGGCAAATTTCGCTTATAGATATTGGACGGATCGGATGCGTCCACCTGCCCGCAGCTACAGCGAACGGCGGTTGAAGGTCAGCAGCCGCATTTCGGTCATCTCTTCGATGGCGTAGCGCAGCCCCTCACGGCCAAAACCTGATGCCTTGACGCCGCCATAGGGCATGTGGTCGATGCGATAGGTGGAGACATCGTTGACCATCAGCCCGCCGACCTCGATCTCTTCAAACGCCTCCTCGACGATGCGCCAGTCATTCGTGAAAATGCCGGCCTGCAAGCCATAATCGCTGTCGTTGACTCGGCGGATGGCGTCGTGTACGTCGCTATAACGGAAGAGGTCAACAAAGGGACCAAAGGCCTCCTGACACGAGATGCGCATGGTCTCATCGACGCTAGCCAGCACCGTCGGATGCCAGATGTTCCCCTCGCGCACGCCACCGGTAAGCACCTCGGCGCCGCCGGTTTTCGCCTCATCGAGCCAGGCGCCCAGCCGATCCGCCGCTCCTTTGTCGATGAGCGGGCCGATGTCGGTCGCTTCGTCAAGCGGGTCACCGACCTTGAGCTTTTCGACGCGCGGGATCAGGTCATCCACAAAACCCTCGTAGATGTCGCCGTGGACATAGACGCGCTGCACCGAAATACACGACTGGCCGGCGTAGGTAAAGCCGCCAAAGGTGACCCGTTCAGCGGCGTAGGCAATATCGGCGTCGTTGTGGACAATGTTGCCGGCGTTACCCCCCAGTTCGAGCGTGACAAACTTGCGCCCGGCGCGGCGCTTTAGATCCCAACCCACCGCAGGGCTGCCGGTGAAGGTGAGCAGCTTGATGCGGTCGTCCTCGACTAGCGGGGCGGCGTCTTTGGTGCTGCACGGCGTCACGGCGATGCCGCCAGCTGGCCAACCCGACTCCAACGCAAGCTGGGCCAGCTTGAACGAACTGACTGGTGTCTGCGAGGCCGGGCGCAGGATAATGGGGCAGCCCGCGGCCAGCGCCGGGGCAACCTTGTGCGCCACCAGGTTGAGCGGGAAGTTAAAGGGCGAGATGCCCACCACCGGCCCGCGCGGCACCCGCCGCACATGGCCCACACGGCTATCATTGCCCGGCAGCCAGTCGAGCGGGACAATCTCGCCGTAGATGCGGCGCGCTTCTTCAGCAGCCACTTTGAAGGTGAAGACAGCGCGGTCCACCTCGGCGCGCGCCGTGCGGATCGGTTTGCCGGCCTCCAGGGCAATAGTACGGGCGAACTCCTCGCGGCGGGCGGCGATGCCGGCGCTGATCTTTTCCAGCACCTCGCTGCGCTGCCAGCTGGGCATCTTGCGGGTTGTCTCGAAGGCGCGCACGGCGGTCGCAATCGCATTCTCGATGTCAGTAGGCCCGGCGCGGTGGACGACGGCGACGAGCGCATCATTGTAAGGGCTGCGCACCGCGATGGCATCTTGTGAGTGGTGGTGCTGGCCGTCGATCAGAAAACCGTATTCGCCGAGTTCGGCATCGGCTGCACCGTTGGTGGCGGCGGTGTGGGTGGTGGCCTGGCGTAGGCGTTCGCTGGTCATGGTTAGCTCCTCGGCATCAGCCTGTTACAAGTTCAGCTTGCTGCCCGTACACATACTGATCGCGCAACTGGTGGCGAATTTCGGCAGCGTTTTCTCCCTCGATCTGGTGGATCTCTGGCAACAGGCGATAGTAGCGCTCGAACTCACCCAATGCTTCGTGGTAGGTCGCCAGCGTCAGTTGACGTTCATCCACCCGCTCCAAGATCTGCCGCCAAATCGCTCTACTTACCGTATGTTGGACAATGCCGCTCAAGCGTAGATGGGTTGGCATAGACACCCAATCTGTGATTACACCTATTGTTTCCCAGTCGCCATCGGGTGTGCTCTCTTGCAGAATGCGGTACTTGACGTGCATCTACCAATCCTTGTTTTAACCTGAACTTTTTCCAGTAACGTAATTACCAGGTTCTTCCTGTAATTGTGCAATCGAAACACCAGTAAGAAAATCTTGTATAGGAATGTCCGACAATTTCGTCTGGAGGTAAGCATGCATCTGCTCATCCCGCATCTTTTGAAGTTCATGCTGGAGGCCAAGTCGAGCACCGAGTTTCTGTGCCAGTTCGCGTGGCCAATACTGCATGCTCATTTGGATGATTTCGGCGCCAATTTGCTCTGCGGCTTGTTGGGTGGTAAGAGTTGACGGCAACCGATCAACCACGACAAAAGTAACAGAACTATGGCTAGAGCCAGCCGTTTCTATCTTGCGAGCGAAGCGAGACAATTTGTCTTTCGAGATTTCTGAGTTGCCAGGGCCAATAAAGCCCATATCAAATCGAGCTAATTTGCCCGGTCTCAGCAATAAAGTGGCATCGCTTTCACGAAGATCAGAGCTATCAGAAAGCCAAAAAACGTTTCTTGTTCTTGTATTGGTGGTAGGATCGACGCGTTGAAAACCGAGTATTGTCAAAAAGCTACCGAGGATAAGGCGTTCAAATAGCTTACCGTACATAGATTTCTCTGAGCCACGAATCGTCAAAGTAGCGCTGCCGATTGCGGTGGTCAGCCTGGCTATATCCTTCCAGTTCAGTTCGATTTTGCGGCCTTGCAAGTCCTCAACGTAACCAAGTGTCATCCGAATATCACCAATATCAGCGCGGCACTGTTCCGCAGCCCGTTCAATCGCTTGCTCAAAGTCTGCAATGTAATCCAAGATTCGACTAGACCTTTTGCCAACAACGTTTTGGTCAGATTTGCCAGTCAAGCCAATTGCCCAATTTGCCAACCAGGTGCTTGTTTTATCCGCCCCTCTCCTTTTTCGAGTTGTAAGTTGTTGAAGCGCAAGTTTCGACAATTCCTCAGTGAAATTTTCAGTGTACAACCACCCGTTGGCGAACATGGCTACTAGTGCCCCACTGATTTGAGTAATCCGTCGGCGAGTTAACGGCTCTGTATGGGTACGAACATTTTCGCCTAGCATCACAGCAAGGACAACTTCTCGTACTGCCTCAAGGCCAATTCGCTCGATGAACTGTTTGCCAGTTCCTGTCAACAAGGTCTTACCACCGGCAGGAAATAGTTGATCAAGGGTGAGTTCTTGATTTTCAGAAGGATTAGCCGTCATACCCCTCAACCCCATCAAAAAGGCGCAGTACCGGTAAGGCAGGCTCACAATTGATCCAGAGAATATCATTGGCAGCTTTGCCTAACCAATCTGGAACCGCGCGTCGCATCAATTCAATGTAGTCAGGATTATTTTCAAAGAGCACGAACCTTCGCTCTAGCTTTGATGCTGACTCCCCAACCGTTCCTGAGCCAGCAAACGGATCCATCACTACATCACCCCTAAATGAGTAATAGGAGATAACTTTATCAGCAAGTTCACGAGGAAAGGCAGCGGGATGTTTAGAATTTGTGTTTGGTTGTATCCTCCACACATTGGTGCGCTCGTAATCATCACCAATCTTCGAGGCTGCAACAGCTTCTCGATCTGGATGATTGCGGATGTGCCAGTCGATCAAGAGATCGGTTCGCTTGCGATAAACAAGCACATATTCGGTGATAGGAACCGCCTTATATTGTAGTGGATTTCGATCTGCCGCAAAGCGCCTGCCCCTCCCTGTGGCCCAACCTGCACCTTCCGGCTTCACCCAAATGATGTCGTCGATAAAATCATATCCTTCTTCGACAAAAATTCGATGTAAATCAAAAGGAACGGCGATTCGTCTTGAAGATTCGTTGCGGCTGGCGCGTCGCAAGAGCACGGGCGCCGTGTTGATAACAAAAAAACGCCCCTCATTCAATACTCGATGGCAACGTTTGATCACCTGTCGCATTTTGAACAAATATTGCTCGTATTCCTCATATTCGCTGTATTCGGGGCGAGCATTGAAGTATGGTGGTGAAGTAAAGATCAAATCGACTGACTCCGCCGGCATGTCGTCGATCAGGTCAACACAGTCTCCTTGACCAATTGTATTGCGCAGTTGAGAAAGCTTATAAGTCGCTTTTGGACGACCTCTCGACTTCAGCGCCCCTTCACTTTTGCGCAACAACCTCGCTTCCAGCAAAGCGACGCGGGTTGTCTTTTCGTCAAGTACCGCTGTACTATAAGCATCGATAACAACCTCGCCAATCTTATTTCGGTCATCTGCGCGGCAGAGTGGCACCCGCCAGATATGGTAACGGTCATCAATTTCAGGCAGCCCAAGTTCAATCACCTTGTCGAGCTGGATGTCACGCAGCCAGGCTGTCGTAATCTCCTTTGCCTGAGAAACAGTTGTTACCAGGTATTTTCGTGTTTCAGCAACCAATTGCTTCGCTCTTGCCATGATCAAACGCCTCCAGCCTCCTAGTTTAATCGATCACGGCTCAATCAAAAAGTGCAAGAGGCTCCTCGACATACCCCATCAACGTCTGCATGAATTGGGCGGCCCGGGCCCCATCGACGACGCGATGGTCGCACGAGAGCGTGAGCGCCATCACCGGCTGGACGGACGGATGGCCGTTTACCGCCACGATGCGCTCGGCGATGCGCCCCACGGCCAGGATGGCCGCCTGGGGCGGGTTGACGATGGCGTTGAACTTGTCGATGCCAAACATGCCCAGGTTGCTGATGGTAAAGGTGCCGCCGCTCAGGTCATCGGGGGTGAGTTTGCCGTTTTGTGCCCGCTCAACGATTTCGGCGCGGCGGGCGGCGATCTCCTGCAAGCCCAACTGGTCGGCGTGGTGGATCACCGGCACCAGCAGACCCTCCTCCACGGCCACGGCCAGGCCGACATTGATCGCAGGGTTGAGGACGATCTCCTCTTCCAGCCAACTGGCGTTGACGCGCGGATGTTTGCGCAAGGCAGCAGCCACCAGCTTGACCAGCAAATCGCTCACGGTAACCTTGGCCGTAGCGCGCGCCTGGGCCGTCTCGCGCCAGCGCATCAGCGCCGTTGCGTTCACCTCTCGTTCCAAATAAAAATGGGGAACGGTCTGCCAACTCTGTTGGAGCCGCTGGGCCATGACTCGCCACAAGCGGCTCATGGGCAAGCGGGTTGGCTCGCCCGCCTCCTGAGCCGGGGGCGCCGTGGCGGTGAGCGGCGACGCGGGCAACTCCTCGACCCGTTCGGTGGTCTGCTGCGCTGTTGCGGTCTGATGTTGTTGAGCCGCCAGCACATCAGCGGCAAGGACGGCGCCGTCGGGGCCGCTGCCGCGCAGCGCGGCCAGGTCAATACTGCTCTCCCGCGCCAGACGGCGGGCTTTGGGGGAAGCTAGCGGCCGCCCATTGCCGCCGGCTGCCTTTTGAGCCGCCAGGAAGGCCAGCACATCTTCTTTCTGGATCTTCCCGCTTGCGCCGGCCTTGACCCGCCCCAGATCGACGCCGCGCTCGGCGGCCAGCCGGGCCGCAACTGGAGTGGCAGTTGGGACCGGGGCAACCGGCGTGACCGCTGTAGCAGGCGTACTGCCAGGTTCCTCAAATGCAGGCGTGTTTGCCGGCGGGACGCCTACGCCCGCGGCGGCCTCTTCCGGCGTCAGGATCAGGGCGATCACCTGGCCCACGGGGACCTCATCGCCCTCGGCGGCTGTCACCTGGGCCAGGACGCCGGTGGCGTTGGCCTCGATCTCCACATCGGTCTTGTCGGTGGCTACGGTCATGAGTAGCTCACCCTTGTTCACCGTCTCACCGGCGCGCTTATGCCAGGTGAGCAACGTTCCTGTCTCTTGGGCCATGCCCAGCGCGGGCATGATGACTTCTTTTGCCACGCCGATCCTCCTAAGTGGCAATAAGTAATGGGTAATGGGTAATCGGTAATTGTGAATGCTGCCTCGCAGGACGAGTTCATTCATAATTACCGATTACCCATTACCCATTACTACTTCAATTTTTCCCACAAAGCATTTTCGCCATCTCCACCACACTCTCCGCCGTGGGGACGGTCAGGTCTTCCAGCACCGGCGAGAAGGGGACTGGCACATTCATGGCGCCCAGGCGTTTGACGGGAGCGTCCAGATAGTAAAATGCGCCGTCAGCGATGACCGAGGCGATCTCGCCGGTGACGCCATACTGTTCGTAGCCCTCGTCGATGACGATGGCGCGGCTGGTCTTTTTCGCCGAATCGACCAGTGTCTGTTTGTCCAGCGGGATGGTCGTGCGCGGGTCGATGACCTCGGCGCTGATACCGATTGCAGCCAGTTGTTCGGCGGCCTCCAGTGCGACATGAACCATACTGCTGGTTGCCACCAGGGTAATGTCATTGCCCGCTCGCTTGATGTCGGCCACGCCAAAAGGGATAGTGTAATCCTCTTCCGGCACCGGGCCTTTGAGCGTGTACATCATCTTGTCTTCAAAGATGGCAACCGGGTTGTCGTCGCGGATGGCGCTCTTCATCAGCCCTTTGGCGTCGTAGGGGGTGGCCGGCAGCGCCACCTTGAGACCAGGGATATGGCTAAACCAGGCGTGGAGCGACTGCGAATGTTGCGCTGCCGAGCGGCGGGTGGCGCCCAGCGTCGTGCGCAGCACCATGGGCACCTTGAGTTTCCCGCCCGACATGTAGTGGGTCTTGGCTGCCTGGTTGACCATCTGGTCCATGGTCAACGTAATAAAATCGCCAAACATGATATCGACGATGGGCCGCATCCCGGTCATGGCAGCGCCTACCCCCAACCCGGCGATGCCTGCTTCAGAGATGGGCGAGTCGATGACCCGTTCTTTGCCAAACTCATCGACCAGCCCCTGCAAGACGCGAAAGACGGTGCCGGTTTCGGCCACATCTTCGCCGATGATAAAGACGCGCGGGTCGCGGCGCATCTCCTCAGCGATGGCCTCGCGGATCGCTTCGCCAAAGGTGATCACACGGCCATTGGGATCAGGCGTAGACATGGATATCCACCTCATGAGGTTGGGGATAGGGAGCGTTGATAGCAAAATCCACTGCGGCCTGCACTTCGGCGCTGATGGTTTGCTCGATCTGCTCAAAAATAGGTCGTTCGGCCAGCCCTTCGGTTACCATCCAGTCGGCCAGGAGTTGGAGCGGGTCGTGTTCGGTGCGCCAGTAATTCTCTTCCTCTTTGGAGCGATAGTATTCTCGGTTGACATCGCCCACGTGGTGGCCGAGAAAACGATAGGTGTGGCAGAGGAGGAAGGCCGGCCCTTCGCCGCGGCGGGCGCGTTCCACCAGGTGAAGCATCGTCGTGTAGACCGTGCGCACATCTTGCCCATCCACTTCAACCGTGTGGATACCAAACGCCTCGGCGCGGCCTTTGAGTTCGCCGGCGGCGGTTTCAGAGTTGTGGGTGTATTCGTTGTACTGGTTGTTTTCGCAGACGTAGATCACGGGCAGCTTCCAGAGCTGCGCCATGTTCATCGACTCGTAGAGCAATCCCTGGCCAAGCGCCCCATCGCCAAAGAAGCAGACGGCTACCTGGTCGCTGCCGCGCAGCTTGATCGACAGACCCGCGCCAGTGGCGATCCCCGCGCTGCCGCCGACGATGGCGTTGGCGCCCAGGTTGCCGGTATCCTGGTCGGCGATGTGCATCGAGCCGCCCTTGCCGCGGCAGTAGCCGGCCTCTTTGCCCAGCAATTCGGCAAACATGCGGTCGAGGCTGGCGCCCTTGGCCAGACAGTGGCCGTGTCCCCGGTGTGTGCTGGTGATGTAGTCATCTTGTCGCAGGGCCTCGCAGACCCCTACGGCGACCGCCTCTTCACCGATGTAGAGGTGGGTCAGACCGGGCATGAGCCGGCGCAGATAGAGTTCGTTGGCATTTTCCTCAAACTGGCGGATTTTGCACATCTGCTCGTACATTTGGAGCCACTGTTCGCGGTCGACCGCGCCAAAATCGGCGCCGGCCACGGCTGGCTCTGGTGTAGGTATCGCACTCATTCGCCTTCTCCCAACGTAGCGATCTTCAGGGGCCCACAGTCGCGAGTCCAAAATCCTGAGACACGGTTCGCTGCAACCCACTGATATTGGTTCCAATAGGGATGGATTACGGATACTCTACACCGGTTGGGGCAAAGTAGCAAACTGCATTTGCTGGGCTAGAGACTGAGGGCTACTGTCAAGACTTCCGGGAGGTGACCACCAACAGTTTGGTCGACGAAGTTGATTCTGGTCACCTCCCGGAAGTCGGGTGGCGTCCATCACGTTCAATCTCGTTGTAGGGTTCCTGCGTCCATTGCCTTTCGGTGGGGGCGGGCCGGGGATGCCATCACTCCGTGACCTTGCGCCGTAGACTTTTGATGTCGCTGCGCTGCTTTTTGGTAGCCAGCCGCTTTTCGTGAGCGCTGCGGGTGGGTTTGGTGGGGCGGCGTGGCTTCGGCGTGACGGTGACGCTCTGGAGCAATTCTTGCAGGCGGCGCAGGGCCGCGGCTTTGTTCTGTTCCTGGCTGCGGTGGTCCTGCGCCTTGATGATGATCACCCCTTCTTTGGTGATACGCCCATCCTTGCGCCGGAGCAGCCGTTCTTTGTACAGATCGGGCAGCGACGAGGCGCGGATGTCGAAACGCAGTTGCACAGCAGTCGCAACTTTGTTGACATTCTGGCCGCCTGCACCTTGGGCGCGCACGGCCTCGATTTCGATCTCACTCATGGGGATAGCCACATGAGGGGTAAGCTGCAACATCGTTCTCCTTGAGGGCGCCAATAATGCGGCGTTATCTCAGCTGGGACAAGGCTCGTCCCGCAATGCACCTCAAGCTTATCATGAGAAACAAGCTGTGCATAGAGAGGAAGGGCACATTGACGAAACATTTTGGTCGCGCTTGTCGTCTTTGTATCTTCGGAAGGAGCAGTTGTATCGACAAATGATTCTGCAAATAGTTTGACAGCCTTTCCAATAACCGAGATAACGAGGAATAGAATGAAGTACAAAAGAGAATTCAAACGGTTATTTCCCCTGCTGTTGTTGATCAGCGGGGTCCTGGCGGCCTGTGCGCTGCCGCTGGCCCAACTACAGCGGGTGGAGCCATCGGCAGCGACTCTGAGCACAGTCCAGCCTTCACTGATCTGGCAAGGCCCCGCCGAGATGGGCAGTCCCGACCCATCCCAGTGTGCCAGCTTGCAGATCAACAACAATCAGGCCGTGGTCGAAACCTGTGAGGGTTCGACCCAAACCCTGGCCCTAGAGGCCCGCTACGGCCAGGAATGGGCCGAGATCGAGCAGCGCTTTGCGCCCTTCGTCCACGAGACGCCCACCGAGCGGCTCGTTTTCAACGGCAGTGGCTCGATCAGCGGCCCGGCGGCGGAGCGCGCGGTGCTCGCCTGGGCGCGTGCCCGCTACGCCGAGATCAGCAGCGGCCGGGTCAGCGCGGCGGCGCACACGGTGGTAAGCTGGCACCTGGGGCAGATCATGGAGCGCAAGAACACCTGTCGCCATCTGACGGTGCTTGCCTGGGGCTACGCCACCGCCGAGACGATCATGTGCGAGGGGCAAGATCTGATGGAATCTGCCGGCGGGTGGCTGGAACCGGCGGAACTGGCGCAGCTCGACCAGTGGCTCTACGAGCGGGCCGCTCTTTACGAGGACAACAACTATATCGCCGGCACCGGCGCCCAACCCATGAGCGAGGCGGAAGTCGCCGCAGCCGAACAGTGGGCGATGGCGCTCTGGGAACGGCTCTGGGTGGCCGACACGCCACAGCCGACGACACAACCCGCGGCCTGTCCTGTCCCCAGCCCCAGTACGCAACTCTTTGTCAACGAGGCGCACGGCTACTGTTTGCTCTATCCGGTAGACTATACTGCCGTGCAAACATCGCCCAACGAGGTGAATCTGGTGCGCGGTTCGGTGATGAATCATGTGGACCCGCGTGTTTCCATCACCGTGGGGGACGCGTCCGGGCGCACGCTGACGCAACTGGCCGACCAACTGGAGGCTGAATATGCGCTGCCCGGTGTGAGTGTAGAGCGCGGCACCATCACCGTTGCCGGCGTGGAGGCGGTGCTCCTGGACAACTTGCCCGGCCAGGACCTGAACCGCCGGGTGGTTTTGATCCACAACGGGCGACTCTATATCTTCTTCTTTACGCCGCTGGGCGAACCGGGCCCGGCGCGGGCGCAGATGGAGAGCTTCTACCAGCAGACCTTGGATTCGTTCCGCTTCCTGGAGGAAACGGTGCCGGCACCCACCCCCAACCCGGCAGAGGTAGCCGTCTTACCCACCGATGTGCAGTACATCATGGCGCTGGTCAACGTCAACATCCGCAGCGGGCCAGGGACGAACTACGAGATCATCGGGCGGATCTTTGCCGGCCAGACGGCGCAGGTGACCGGCGTAACTGCCGGTGGCGGCTGGTGGCGCGTGATCTGCCCCGATGACACCGTGGGCAACTGCTTTGCCACCGCCGACCCGACATTAACTCAGCCGGCTACCGCACCTGGTAACACGCCGCCCACCACAGAGCCAATTCAAGAGACGGGAACCGCTGTCGTGGAAAGCCTCGAAGTACAGTTGCTGGAATCGTTCCCCGTGCAAGGGAACGCCATCCTGCGCGGCTACTACCCCGACGCCTGCACCGTGATCGACAGCTACGACCAGGTGATGGCTGGCCCTACTATCCGCCTGCGCATGACCACCCGGCGCACCGCCGAACAGTGCGCACAGGTGATCACCCCGTTTGAGCAGATCGTCCCGCTCAACATCATGGGTCTGCCGGCCGGCAACTATGATGTGCGGGTGAATGAGCTGGTCGCTCCCTTTTCCCTGGCTGTGGATAATGTCCCGAGCCTGCCGGCTACCCTTGCTACAGATGTCGAGTACGTCATGGCGCTGGCCGATGTCAACATCTACGCCCGGCCGGGAATCGACGAGCCGGCCATCGGCTCGGTCGCAGCGGGCATGATCGCACGAGTAACCGGCATCAGCGAAGATGGCGCATGGTGGCGCGTGATCTGCCCCGATGACACGGATAGCGGCTGCTGGGTCCTCGCCGACCCGGCGCTGACCCAACCCACCACGCCGCCGTGACGGCAAGTATAATGTAGTTCAGATCAGGCCCGGCGCTCGTACAGGCGCCGGGTTTCTCTTTTTGTAAAAGGCCACTGTCCCCGATGTGCAACACGGAAAACGCCACGCCGCACGGTTTGCCGTCACATTATGTCAAGGTTGGATACTAACTGCGTATCCCGGTCTATTGCTGTTAACAACAGCTTCCTTGAAAGTGTAGGCCAGTCACAGATCTTGCGCCTTATGGCACCGAGGATCGTTCAAAAGGAAGATCGAGAAGGGAGAGACGAAGATGGCAACACAGCCACTGCAATACACAGGTGAATCCTATCGCGAGCAGTGGACGCAAGAGTGGTCCAGACCACAACCGTACCGCCGCCAGGAGTGGGATGGCGGGCAACAGCGCTGGTTTTCTGGCGCAACTGGCAGTACAGAACAGCTTGCCCGCGCCCTGGGATGGTTTAGCATCGCACTCGGCCTGGCCCAGGTGGCAGCACCGCGTACGGTTGCCCAGTGGATCGGCGTCAACGACAGCCCAGACAACCAGTCGGTGATACGGGCGGTCGGGCTGCGCGAGATCGTCAGCGGCATTGGGATTCTCAGCCAGTCCAGACCCAGCGGCTGGCTCAAGGCGCGCGTGGGCGGCGATGTGATGGATCTGGCGCTCTTAGGCGCGGCGCTCAACGCAGACGACACCCAGCAGGAGCGCGTCACGATGGCGATGGCGACCGTGGCCGGAGTGGCCGCGCTGGATGTGTACTGCGCCCAGCAGCTTAGCAGCCAGGCGATGGATGGCCAGCAATTGGGGTGGCAGCAACGTGAGCGCGGCCCGCGCGCCATTGCGCCCAGTGTGCCTGCCGAGAGTGGAATTCGTGTCGAAAAGTCGATCACGATCAACCGGCCAGCCGACGAAATCTACCAGTTCTGGCGCAACTTCGAAAACCTGCCGCGCTTTATGAGCCACCTGGAATCTGTCGAGGTGCTCGACGAACAGCGCTCCCACTGGCGGGCCAAAGCCCCCGCCGGGATGACGGTGGGCTGGGATGCCGAGATCATCGACGATACACCCGGCGAACGCATCTCCTGGCGCTCGCTCGAAGGGGCCGACGTGCCCAACGCCGGTTCGGTTCAGTTCAAACCGGCCACGGGTGGACGCGGCACCGTGGTCCACGTCCAGATCGAGTACAAGCCGCCTGGTGGTGCGATCGGTGCGGCCATCGCCAAGCTCTTTGGCCAGGAGCCTGAGCAGCAGGTGCAGGCCGATCTGCGTGCGTTCAAACAGGTGATGGAGACGGGTGATGTCGTCCGCTCAGAGGCAACGGTTCACGGATCACACCTGGCCCAGCGGCCTGCACAGCCGCCAAAACCAGAAGAGTTGGAAAGGGTACAGTCATGAAAGCAGTCTGCTGGATGAGCAAGAACAAGGTGCAGGTCGAAGAGGTCCCCGACCCGCAGATCCTGAACCAGCGCGACGCCATTGTACGGGTCTCATCAACGGCCATCTGCGGATCGGACCTGCATCTCTACAACGGTTTCATCCCGTCGATGGTGAAGGGGGACATTCTTGGCCATGAGTTCATGGGAGAGGTCGTCGAGGTGGGGCGCGAGGTGCAGAATCTAAAGGTCGGCGACCGCGTGGTCGTGCCATTTCCAATTGCGTGTGGTAACTGCTGGTCTTGCCAACAGCAGATGTATTCGCTTTGCGAGAACTCGAACCCCAATGCGTGGATGGCCGAAAAGCTATGGGGCTATTCGCCGTCGGGCATCTTTGGCTACTCGCACCTGGTCGGCGGATATGCCGGCGGCCAGGCGGAGTATGCGCGCGTCCCCTTTGCCGATGTCGGCCCCATCAAGATCGAGAATGGCTTTAGCGACGAGCAGGTCTTGTTCCTGTCCGACATCTTCCCGACGGGCTATATGGCGGCGGAAATGTGCGACATCCAGCCGGGCGATACTATTGCCGTGTGGGGGTGCGGGCCGGTGGGCCAGTTTGCCATCAAGAGCGCCTTTCTACTCGGCGCCGAGCGGGTCATCGCCATCGACCGTGTCGACTACCGGCTGCAAATGGCGCGTGAACAGGGCGGCGCCGAGACGCTTAATTATGAGGAGGTCGATGTCCTCGACGCGCTCAAGGAGATGACTGGGGGGCGCGGTCCCGACGCCTGTATCGAGGCTGTCGGCATGGAAGCGCACGGCCACGGCATCGAATATGCCTACGACCGCATGAAACAGGCGACGATGCTGGAGACGGATCGCCCTATTGCTTTGCGCGAGGCGATCTTTGCTTGCCGCAACGGCGGCACGGTTGCAGTGTCCGGCGTTTTTGGCGGGTTTATCGACAAGATGCCCTTTGGCTCAGTCATGAACCGCTCTTTGACGATCAAGACCGGACAGACGCACGTGCAGCGCTACTTGCGTCCGCTGCTCGAACGGATACAGAACGGCGAGATCGATCCCAGCTTTGTTGTTACGCACACCATGCGCCTCGACGATGCGCCCCAAGGATACGAGATCTTTAAGCAGAAAGTAGACGACTGTGTAAAGGTCGTCCTGAAGCCGTAAGCTGACGAGGAAGTAGGGCTAAAGAGACCCGACCATAAGTCATCCCTTTTGGAGATAACTTGCATCAAGTAGAAGACCTCGTTGGCTAGCGGTGAGCTTGTTGGTCCTGGGGCTGAGCGGAGCGCCTACGCTGGCGACCATGCGTTGGTGGCGTGGGCGCGCTCGCGCTCATCGGCCAGCACTTTATACTCATCCGTTCGCACCTCGGGTAATCGTAGTCGCAGATGCATCCCTTCCCTTTTCCTTGCCCCACTCGCTATTTCACCCCTTGCCCCAATACTGGAACAATCACAAAATGCCAAATGTGTGCTTCAAGAGTTTTCTGTCTAATTCAGTGAAAGAACCAGAGGTGCTCGGTCGTTCATGGCGGTTTCAGCCCTTTCCCTTAATGCGGATTGCGTAGAGTAGGGTATCTGTTCCTGGCAGCCCTATGTTCTGGATGTACCTCCTGAGCGTAGACAGGTAGTCAGAAATGGCAGAGGTGTGTTACAATAAGCACAGCGTTTATCTATCTCATTATGTGCTGCAATTTTTCTTGGAAATGAAGCTGCTATGGAAAACGTCTACCAAGAGACTGCGCCGGATGGTTGGGTTGAACAGGAATGGTCTCCCTCGCGCATACGCAAGGCGGCGGCGTGGGCGACACATCTATTTACGGCCAGTGGCGCCATTTGGGGTTTTTTGGCAATTCTGGCAATCAACAACGAACAATGGATCTTGGCCTTTGCCTGGATGGGCGCTTCCGTCTTTGTCGATTCATTTGATGGCTTGTTGGCCCGGCGCGTGCGCGTCAAGAGCGTCTTGCCCAACTTTGACGGCGCGCTGCTGGACAATATGGTCGATTTCTTGAACTATGTCTTTGTTCCTGCCTACTTTCTCTACCAGTCGGACATCCTGCCACATGGGTACGGATTGGGGGGCGCCATCTTGATCCTGCTGGCCTCGGCCTATCAGTTTTGCCAGGATGACGCCAAGACCGATGACCACTTTTTTAAGGGTTTCCCCTCGTATTGGAACATCATGGTTTTCTACATGTTCCTGTTGAGTCTGAACGGCTGGATCAATCTCTCCATCACCCTTTTGCTCAGTGCGCTTGTCTTTGTGCCGATCAAGTATGTCTATCCCTCGCGCACGGCGATGTGGAAAAAGCTCACCATGACGCTGGCCGGTATCTGGGGTGTGATCAACATTATCATCCTGGTGCAATATCCTCTTTTCGATCGTCGCCTGCTCTGGGCTTCGCTGCTGTTTGCCTTCTACTATACCGGGCTGAGTGTGTACGCAATGGTGAAAGACCGTCGCGCCGCGCACGAAGGTATCCACCGGCCCTAGAACAGAGTTTTCACGTCTCCTGCCGGGCATCTTAGATTTCTGCCCAGGCGATGAGCGGTGTTTCTGACAGTTCCGGGTAACCAACAGGTGTATCTAAAGGAAGCAGCGGCCGTTGCTATACTGGCAACGGTCCATCCTCGGCATCGTTTTGCCTTTTACTTGTATTCTCCCAACCGATGGCTGTGTCCATTCGCCCACATTCTTCTACAACATTTCCACGATAACCAATCCACCATTTGTCAGTAGCGGCGCAGTCAGCTTTCTGTATACTCATCTAAAAGCAACGTAGTATTGGTAGCGTCTGTTGAGATTGGCTGCCGGCGGTGGCTCTGAAATAGTTAGGTGGCTACCCTTTGATTGACCGGTCATCTGGGCGCTTTCTCGATTGGGGGTAGACCATGATTTCCCAGCGGTTCTACGGAGTCGTACGCTGGCTGTGGATAGCAATCGCACTGTATCTAGTATTCCTCACAACCGGCCAGCCGGCAACGGCAATGTCGCTGGCCGACACGGTCCTTTTCCTGCCGCTGGTGAGTGGACCACCGCCAGGGCGGGTGTTGATTGCGGCCGCCCATATCGACAGCGCACTCAGCGGCGAAGCTGACGAGGCCATCCTGCTGTGGAATATCGGCGGGCAACCGCAGTCGCTGGCCGGCTGGCAGCTGGCGACGGGTACGCGCACGGCTACCTTTCCTATCACAACCACCCTTGCCATTGCCCCCGGCGAGCGCCTCTGGTGTACAGCCGAGGCAGCCATCTTTCGCACAAGTTTTGGGACTGGGGCCGCCTGCGAATGGCGTAGCGATAGTGAACCGGACGCGGTCGACCTTGACGGTGCGTTGACATTGGCGAACGGCGGCGGGTTGATCCAGTTGCGCAACTCCGATGGACGGGTTGTGGATACGTTGCTCTACGGTGCTGAAGAAGAGCCAGCCGAAGGCTGGAGTGGGCTGCCGGCTCAACGTTATGATCGCGGCGACATGCCTAGCGTAGGCCAGGTCTGGCAGCGCAAGCTTGACCCACAATCGTTCACCCCGATCGACAGCGATCAGGCGAGCGATTGGGCCGGCGATTTGAGTGATCAGGCGTGGGGGCGCCGGGTGCGTCTGCCAGGTTGGGCTGGCTGGCAGATCAGCGATCTAGGGCGAGCGCAAAGCGGGATGGCCACGGCCACAGTGACGGTGTTGGTCGGGCCAGAGGGGCTGTATCAGCCTATGGCGGCTTACATTCAAAACGCCGAAAGCTCGATTGACCTTGTGATCTACACCTTTGAGCATCCAGAACTGGCGCAGCATCTGGCTGACGCGGCCCGGCGTGGCGTCCATGTACGGGTACTGGTCGAGGGCAGCGCAGCCGGCGGGGTCAGTGCATTGGAGAAGTGGTGTCTGGCACAGATCGCGGCGGCGGGGGCTGATGTCCGCTTTTTAGCGGTGGTTGACGATGCACCTGCCGGCTATCGTCCGCGCTACCGGTTTGTCCACGCCAAGTATTTGGTGATCGATGAGCGGCTCGCCATCAACGGCAGTGAGAATTTTAGTTACGACGCCTTTCCCCTGCTGGAAGAGGGTGGAGTGGGTGGCCGGCGCGGCTATTATCTGGTCACAGACGCCGCACCCGTTGTCGCCGCATTGCGCCAGATCTTCGCTACCGATTGGGCGCCGGAACGTTTTCTGGATCTACGCTCCTTTGACCCTGGCCATGAAAAATATGGCGCGCCCCCCGCCGATTTTGTCTTGCCTGAGCATCCAGTTTACGAGATCAGCGAGTCACCTTTTCGCGAGCCGCAGACCTTCACTGGGGAGGCGCGCTTTCAAGTAGTGAATGCACCCGAGAACGCCTTGCACCCCGACGATGGGTTGCTGGGGCTGATTGGGCGTGTGGGGGCTGGGGATGAAATCCTCGCTGAGCAATTGTATGAACACCGCAACTGGGGCATGACTACGAGCAACCCGGTTGCCGACCCCAACCCGCGCTTGGAGGCGATCATCGCTGCGGCCCGGCGTGGCGCACGCGTGCGCGTCCTGCTCGACTCCTACTTTGACGACCAGGCTTCGGTGCGCAACAATCTGGCAACCGCCCACTATCTCAACACAGTGGCGACGGCTGAAGGACTCGATCTCGAGGCGCGTCTTGGTAATCCGACGGGTGGCGGGGTCCACGCCAAGCTACTGCTGGTTCGGGTAGGCGACGAGCGGTGGTCGGCGGTTGGCAGCCTCAACGGTGGCGAAACCAGCTTCAAGCTCAACCGTGAAGTCGTGGTGATGACCGATCTGGCGGGCGTCCACACACGCCTGGCTGAGGTTTTTGCCTGGGATTGGGCCCGCTCGGATTAGGTTCTGTTGACATTGCAGCCAACCCAGAGGTGCGATGCACTTGCCAAGTGCGTTGCACCTCTGGGCGAGGATGTGACATGAGTACGTGCATCGCACCTTGCAGGTGCAACGCACGGTTGCAGTTCCTGTCACACCTATCACCGGCGCGCTAATGTCAACAGAACCTAGTGTCGCAGCGAGGCTTTTGACAAGGGCCCACACGCTGTATCCCCGCCTTTGCTCACCACGTTCGTCCCAATTTTTGACAGTGCCGCTGCATGGTGTTATCCTTTGCAAGTTGCAAGGAGCCAATCCATCGTAGACAGGGCCACTCACAAAGGGGTGAATGATGACAATCCAGCCGCTCGAGCAGAGAGACGCGCCGGTACAGATGGCCGGCGTGCCTGTTGTCTGGCCCACCCAAGGCCAGTGGTGCTACGAACATCTGCGCAAGTTGCCGCAGGATGGTCGCCGCTATGAGATCATCAACGGCACGCTCTATGTTGTCAGCACGCCAAGTTATGACCACCAGGTAACCGCGGGTGAAATCTTCTTTCACCTGCAGCGTTTTGTAGGCAACCAGGGGCTGGGTGTGGTCGATTGCGCCCCCTGCGGTGTCTACCTGCCGGAAACAGCGCAACTCGTCCAGCCCGACATCGTTTTTTGGGCGGAGACGATGCCCGTGTATGATGGTCTGGTGTACAGCGGCCTGCCGGCGTTGGTGGTGGAGGTGCTAGCGCCCAAGTCGGTGCGCCACGACCGCCAGATCAAGTTTGATGTGTATGAGGCGGCCGGCATTGCCGAATACTGGCTGGCGGACCCCACTGCTCGTACCATCGAAGTCTATACGCTTTCCAATGGCGAATATGCTCTGGCTGGCCGTTACAGCGGCGATGAGCAAGTCGAATCGATATTGTTGCCTGGGTTGGCAGTCCGGGCAAAATTGCTCTTTAGCCTGTAAAACTTGAACTCTAAAAGAGACGCAAATCGCCTTTCGGATTAGGACCTGAGTCGCCACTATCGTTCTGTACGTGCCGGGGACTTTTGCAAGTCCCCGGCACGTTTTGCAACCAACCTACCTGAGGTTGCGTGATGGCTACGCTTCACACTGCCTTTCTGGCCCTGGGCAGCAACCTGGGCAACCGGGCTGCTCACCTCCACACCGCGCTGCGCGAGATGCGGGCCTACCTTACCGTCGAGGCGACTTCGTTTCTCTATGAGACGCCGCCCGCCTATGTGACCGACCAGCCCAAATTTCTCAACGCAGTCTGCCGGGTGACGACCCCCCTTTCACCGCATGAATTGTTGGCTGCGCTCGAAGCAACAATGGCGGCCATGGGCCGGGTGCGCACGGTGCGGTACGGCCCACGCGTCATCGATCTTGATATCTTGTTCTATGACAGTGTGCAGATCGCCACACCCGAGCTGACCATTCCCCACCCGCGCCTGCCGGAACGGGCCTTTGTGCTCGAGCCGCTCTGCGATATTGCCGCTGACCTCCGCCATCCGCTCATCGGATTGACCATGCGCGACCTGCTCGCTGCCCTCAAGACACCGCCGTTACCTCGCGTGATGCCTGTGGGCAAAACGTTGTGGTATTGGGGTAGCAAGACATACGTGATGGGCATTATCAATGTGACGCCCGATTCCTTTTCGGGCGATGGGCTGGCCCACAACGACGGCGATGTGGTTGCAGCCGCGGTGGCACAGGCGGAGCGTTTTCTTGCCGAAGGGGCAGATTGTCTCGACGTCGGCGGGATGTCTACGCGGCCGGGGCATACGCTCATTTCGGCCGAGGAAGAGCTGGCGCGCGTGGCGCCGGTCATCCAGGCGCTGGCGCAGACGGCGCCGGCGCCAATCTCCATCGATACCTTTCGCCGCGAGGTGGCGCAGGCGGCGTTGAATGCCGGGGCACACCTGATCAATGATGTATGGGGGTTGCGCTATGATCGTGAACTGGCGAGCCTGGCGGCTAACTGTGGCACACCGCTGGTGGTGATGCACAATCGCGTCCAGCCGGAGGATGCAGCCTACCGAACGCGCGTCGCTTCGCTCCCCTTTGGCCCCCCCAATGCGTATGACGACATTGTCGGCGACATCGCACAAGAGCTGGAAAAGAGCCTGGCCGTTGCCCAGGCTGCTGGATTGCCCCGCTGGCTGCTGATGAGCGACCCCGGGCTTGGTTTTGGCAAGAGTCCTGACCAGCAACTCGAGCTGATCTACCGGCTGGGAGAGCTACGTGCTCTGGGCTACCCGTTGCTCTTTGGGCCATCGCGCAAGCGGTTTATCGGCCACGTGCTGGGTGATTTGCCTGTCCACGAGCGGGTCGAAGGGACGCTTGCGGCCTGTGTGATCGCGATTGACCGTGGGGCAGACGTGATCCGCGTCCACGATGTGCGCGCCGCCGCCCGCGCCGCCCGCCTGGCCGATGCTGTCGTGCGGGGCCAGTGGGCGGTTTAGCTTGATCCAAGGCGCGGGCAGATTTGACAGTTTTCGCCAGCGCTCTGTTTGATTTTCTGTCTTTCCAGCGTTTGCTAGAGGTTGAGGGCTATGCAGGTATTTGACCACACGACCAATCAATTTGGCGGAATCATTATCAACCCGGCAGCTCTGCCGGAGCCGGTAGCAGCGTTCGAAGAGCAGATGCGCTATTCCACAGCCATCTGGCGAGACGAGGGCAACAAGCTGGTCTGGCTCGAGGTCCCAATCGCACGGTCCGAGCTGATCCCCCAGGCGGTGAAGATGGGCTTTATCTTTCACCACAGCACCGACAGCTATCTGATGATGGTGCTGCGACTCCAGCCTGATGCCTTTATCCCACCATACGCCACGCACTATGTGGGGATCGGCGGGGTTGTGCTCAACGAGCGGCGCGAACTGCTGGTTGTGGTCGAACGATACCACCGGGTCAGCCGGCCTGGCTTCTACAAGCTCCCCGGGGGCGCGCTGACCCAGGGCGAACACCTGGCCGACGCGGCCATTCGCGAGGTATACGAAGAGACGGGTGTGCGGACAAAGTTTGAGGCGCTCGTCTGTCTGCGCCACTGGCACGGCTACCGCTATGGCAAGTCCGACATCTACTTTGTGGCGCGCCTGGCTCCGCTCAGCGAAGAGATCAACCAGGATCAGACTGAGATCGAAGAGTGTCGCTGGATGCCGGTGGACGAATACCTGAACCATCCAACGGTCCATAGCTTCAACAAGGCCATCGTGCGCGCCGCGCTCGACAGCCAGGGTCTGGAGTCCATGTGGATCGAAGGATATGATGATCCCAAAATGCGCGAGTTCTTTATGCCGCACAGCCTGACGCGCCGGTAACAATTGGCCTACCTCCGCACGAGCCGTTGTCCCTTGCGCCGGCGTGTGGATCGCTCTATACTGCGCTGAACGTCAGTGGCATACGTGTGATCCACAAACCTCTCTACTGGAGCCTATGATGGCACTCTACAATCAATCGCCGCGCCAACCTGTGGCTGGCGCGGCCACTGGGCGTTTCCACTACGCCTGGACCGTGGCGGTGGTGACCTTTGCAGTGTTGCTCATCTCTGCCGGTGTGCGGACGGCGGCGACGGTCTTGATCAACCCGCTGGAAGCCGAATTTGGCTGGAGCCGCGCCGATATATCGCTGGCGGCATCGGTGAGCATCCTCTGGTTTGGGCTGGGTGCACCGCTCTCCGGCATGTTGGTGGACCGTTTTGGCCCGCGCCGGATCATGATCGGCGCGCTGGCGCTGATTGCGTCTGGGCTGGGGGGTTTGTTGTTGCTCAACACGCTCTGGCACTTGCATTTCTTCTGGGGGATCGTCGTCGGCATCGGCACGGGTGCGGTGACCAATGTGCTCGGCGCAACCGTGGCGCATCGCTGGTTTCGCACCAATCGGGGGATGATCCTGGGGCTCTTTAGCGCAGCCGCCGCGGCCGGACAGTTGCTCTTTCTGCCCACGATGATGGGGTTGACCAGTGCCGGCGGCTGGCGTACGGCCATCGGCGGAACAGCGCTGGTAGTGGCCGTTTTGTTGATCCCCGTGGCGCTGTTCATGCGCGACCGGCCGGAAGAGAAAGGGTTGCGTCCCCTGGGCGACGATGGTTCGCCAGAAGCCGCCAGGGACCCGCTGGACCGCCCCCGCCAGATTCCGTTGCTGGAGGCGCTGCGGACGCGCGATTTCTGGCTGCTGGCGAGTAGCTTCTTTATTTGCGGCTACACCACCAATGGTCTGATCGGCACACACTTGCTCCCCCATGCCATCGACCACGGCTTCGACGGCATGTTGGTGGCCAGCACCGTCAGCATGATGGGTATCATGAACATTGTAGGCACGCTAGCGTCGGGCTGGCTGAGCGACCGGGTGGACAACCGCTGGCTGCTCGCCATGTATTACGCCTTTCGCGCCGTGGCAATTGCACTCCTGCCCTTTGTGATGGATATGCGCGGGCTGCTCATCTTTGCCATCATCTACGGGTTGGATTGGGTAGCGACGGTGCCGCCGACCATCAACCTGACGGCCATGCGTTTTGGCAAGGCGTCGGTGGGTACGCTCTTTGGCTGGATCTTCTTCTCGCACATGGTGGGCGCGGCCGTGGCCGCCTACACCGGCGGGGTGATGCGCGATATGCTGGGCGATTACACGTTGGCCTTTTTCTCGGCTGCGCTCTTGGGCTTTATCGCCGCAGCCTTTTCGGTGGGGATTACATCGGCGCGACGGATGCAGGCGGCGCAAAGCTGATCAATTCCATCCGTCGCTCAATCAGGGACCCGGCCTTCTGATCGAAGCCGGGTCTTTTTATCGCAGCAAGCCCCTAACCAAGCCAGGGGCAAAAGCGGAACACGGAGAGCACGGAGAAGACACAGAGAACACGGAGAGAAAAACTCTGTGCTCTCTGTGAAAGCTCTGTGTTCTCCGTGTTCCTGTTTTTTGTTCAACCATTTAGGCGGTATTGTTAGTGTCATTGTTACACTAAATTTGCGCGTTCCGCGGATCTGCGGTACATTGGAACCGTTTTGATGAGATCCATCGCGATCTTACTATCAGTTACAGCTCCCCAACGAATATCAGGAGAGTCGGGAATATCATGACGAGGACGGATGAAGAAGCCAGCGCCATCATCCGATGGGCGCTTGCGGAAGACGTTGGCGACGGTGACGTGACAACCGAATGCACCGTGCCGGCTGCGACTCGCTACGAAGGCAAAATGGTGGCCAAAGCCACAGGCATCGTCGCCGGGCTCCAGGTCGCACGTATAACCTTTGTGCTAGCGGCCGAGATGCTAGGGGGGCCGGGCCAGGTCGAGTTCTTCAGTTCTATCGAGGACGGTGGCCGCGTCAACCGGGGTGATGTTTTCGCCACGGTACGCGGACCTGGTCGCGTCCTGTTGACAGCGGAGCGGACGGCGCTCAATTTTTTGCAGCGCATGTCCGGCATTGCCACGCTGACCGCCTGTTATGTAGCAGCCGTACGCGGCACTAGGGCAAAGATCCTCGATACGCGCAAGACTGCGCCGGGGTTGCGCCTGCTCGACAAGCAGGCGGTGGCGTTAGGCGGCGGGATCAATCATCGCTACGGTCTGTACGATATGGTGCTGATCAAAGAGAACCACGTTGCTGCGGCGGGTGGGATTCGTGTCGCTGTCGAACGAGTACGGGCGCTTGATACACAACGGCGCCCAATCGAGGTAGAAGTGCAGACGCTCGCAGAACTGGAAGAGGCACTCGCCCTTAAGGTCGACCAGATCATGCTAGACAACATGAGTGTGCCGCAGATGCGTGAAGCTGTCCGCCTGGTTGATGGGCGGGTACCCTTGGAGGCGTCGGGCAATGTCTCGTTGGAAACGGTGGCCGAGATCGCCGCCACCGGCGTAGATTACATCTCGGTTGGCAAGTTGACCCACTCTGTTGAAGCGTTTGACATTAGTTTTCTGTTGAACCAAGCAGTCACAAAGCAGTGAGCAGGCAAGCAGCGGGGGTGCCGCCCCGGCCTGGTTATTGACGGAGCAAAGAAAGTTGGAAGCAGGAGAAGAACAAGAAATGGCTACAATGCAAGCGCAATCGGTGCAGGAAACCTACGAGCTCATGCGAGAGAAGCTGCACCAGGTGGTGCCGGATGTCGAGTTGCAGATCAAGGCGGAGCTGGTCTACGAGATCAACCGGCTGAAGGAAGAGAAGAACGCCATCATCCTGGGGCACAACTACATGGAGCCGGCGCTCTTTCACACAATCCCCGACTTTGTGGGTGACTCGCTGGCCCTGAGCCGGATGGCTGCCCAGACCGATAAAGACATTATCGTCTTCTGCGGTGTGGAATTTATGGCCGAGACGGCCAAAATTTTGAACCCAGAGAAGACCGTATTGCTCCCTGCCGAACATGCCGGCTGCTCGCTGGCCGCCAGCATCACCGCAGAGGATGTGCGTGAACTAAAAGCACAGTTCCCTGGGGTGCCGGTCGTGACCTATGTCAACACCTACGCCGATGTCAAGGCTGAAACCGACATCTGCTGCACCTCGGGTAACGCGGTGGCCGTCGTCGAGTCGCTCGATAGCGACACCGTGATCTTTTTGCCCGATGAGTACCTGGCCAAGAATGTCGCCCAAGAGACCGGCAAACGGATCATCGTGTCGCCGGCTAGGAAAAACGGCGCCAATGGTGCAACCAGCCAGATCCAGTTGTTCGAAGATGGCGACTTTCAGATGATCGGCTGGCATGGACGCTGCGAAGTCCACGAGAAGTTTACCGTGCAGGATATCACCGCGGTGCGCGCCCAGTTCCCCGATGTGGAGATCCTGGCTCACCCTGAATGCAGCCCGGAGGTCGTCGCCGCCGCCGATTTCTCCGGCAGCACCACCGCTATG
>QEUW01000841.1 GCA_003577005.1 Chloroflexota bacterium
AGCAGAGCGGTCCTTCATCTCAATCAAGAAGCAGCGAACTCAGAAGGTGAGGCCTCGCATCCACAGCGCCCTGGGACGACATCGGCAACGACATCATTTCGAAAAACCTGGGCAGACCCCTTGCCGACATCTTCCCCACGCGAGGAACACGATGAGAGGCGGGTCGAAATTCCACGCACCGTCTGGGATCGCCTCGAGCAGATTCACAATGCTGCATGGGACGTCATCAAATGTATCGATAAGGACTCCGATCGGGAAGCGATGGCGAGGGCCATTGAGGGCTTGGCTAAAAGCCTGCCTCTGCTGGCTCATGGCACGTCAGTGTCACCTGAAGCGCCTCTCGCGAATTTCCGTCTTATCCTTGAGTGGCTTGTGCAGCTACTTCGCTCGAAAAGACGATACCGCCCTGACTCGGTCCTTGGCTATTTCAAGTCTGTGCGGGTGAATCTGATTGCAGCCACATTAGAAAATAATATTCTGGCCATGGATCATCCTGATGACGTAGTCGAGACAGTCGCCAAGGTGCTTGAGGGAGACCATGCGCATAAAACCCAAAAGCTCCTCCGTTCCCATTGCGTGAGCTTCTTCTCCGCCGTCCATAAACAGTACCCCCATGTGGCTGAAGTTGACACCGGTAACTCCGATATCTGGCTGGGCGAAGAATGGAACGAGTACCCGCTGTTAGCTCCCGACGAGACAGACAGAGTGATCGACGAACTTGACGAACCTTTCACGCACGCAGCGGTCCTCGCGAGCTATGGTATGTGCCGTCGCCGGGAACTCGTTGCCCTCAATCTAGGGAACTTTTTCGGGTCCCTGCACGAATTACGGCTATACCTGAGAGCGTCCAAGACGGCATCCGGGCGCCGGAGCATTCCCTTGTTTGCGTTGCTTCCCCACCACTATATCGAAAGACTCTTGGCATACTGGGAAAAACGCTGGAACTCCATCAGCACCACAGAAGACCCATTAGTTGCCCCATTCCTTGTCGACGGGTCCGGACAGCGATTGACTGAAGACGCTATCGCCGATCGGATCACGAACAGACTGCAAGCGCATTTTGAAAAAGGACACTCGCTCCACACACTCCGGCATGCTGGAGCATCCTGGTTTATCATCGAATGGTTCTGCGCGATTTATGGACATCCCTCTACTCCTTTGGGATTTGATCTTTCACACGATCTTTTCACTGACGAGCACTTAAAACAGTTCCGGCGCCTTTTTCTTCCCGAAGGCGATTCGCTGGGACAGCTTGGCCTCCAATGGTCGACCGACCCAGTTCACGCTTTGAGTAGAATTCTAGGCCATGCGACGCCACGCACAACCGTTGACTATTTCGTTACTTTAAGAAAGCACAGCGGCAAGGCCGTTAGGGGCCCTCAATCCTTCGCTCGGAAGCAAGTCCAGCACCTGCTCACCAGGTCCTCAACGACGGCGTGGGATTTATTCGCAACTGATCGCGCAGATAATGAACCGTTACTCGAAGACAAGACGGACATCACTAAGCCTTCCACCCCAGGCACTCGGATCCAGCCAGATGCGGTACTGTCGCATCTCAGGAGGAAGTATCTCGAACTCCGTGCAAAGACACCAAACCGTCGTGCCAAAACAGGCTCGTAACAACATGAACACTCATGATTTCATGGACCTACTCACTGTTGCCGTCCATGTACGCGAAGCACTACGT
>QEUW01000011.1 GCA_003577005.1 Chloroflexota bacterium
TGCACCCGGTCGCGCAACTGGGCCAGCATGGTGGTCGCTTCCGCCGCGTCAACCGGTTTCCCCAGGAGCAGATCACCCAGCGCCACCACCGTGTCGGCGGCGATAACTAGGCGTGGCCTGCCATCCTGGGGCAGCCGGGCAGCCGCGGCGCGGGCTTTTGCCTCGGCCAGGCGATAAGCAAGCGCAACAGGGGCTTCACCCGGCCGCGGGTTTTCATCGACCGGAGCAACGACTAGGGTGTATGACAGACCCAGGTCGCGCAAAAACTGCTGGCGCCGCGGGCTGGCTGAGGCGAGGACAAGTTCGTAAGGCAATGGTAATAGCTCCTGGAGTCGCTAGACACTGGTTGTTGCTCCGTTCTTTTATCGAATGACAATTGTAATGCCAATGGCCGGCGGCGCAAATTTCGTGAAGCTATCCCGGTGCGCCAGGATTTCAGGCGACCGATAAGCAATTTGCAGCTTTTCCAAATCGGTGGCACGATGAACAAGAATATCTCCACGATTCCATACCCCGGTTACAAAGTGGCGCACCTTGTTGCGGTTTGGAAGGCGTGGTTTTTTCATTGGTCGTTCAACCGAGAACCTATCCGCAGCACGGTTGCGGGTCCGACAGCGACACCTGCACAGAGGGCGGGTCGCAACGTGAATCCGGATAGGCGCCAAGACAGGAAGGGAAGGAACCTTATGAGCAATCAGGCGCCCGCGCGCGAACCGGTCCGCATGATGATGGTAGGCGCCGGCGGGATGGCCCGTCACCACGCCGTGCGCATTGCCCAACAGCAGGACACGACCCGATTGGCGCTCGTCTGTGAGCCGTCGGGCGAGGCCTACGAAGCCTTCTGCGCTCGGCTCGAAGAACTGGACGTGGAGCCGCCCCCCAACGAGCCAGACCTGGAACGGGCCCTTGTCAAACATGCAGGCGAGTTGGATGCTGCTTTCATTATCACGCCCCATGCGCTGCACCACGACCAGGCCAAAGCCTGTCTGGAGGCCGGGATAGATGTGCTGCTGGAAAAGCCCATGGTGATGAACGCCCGCGAGGCAGAGAGCCTGATCGAGACGCGCAACCGCACCGGGCGGCTGTTGGTTGTCTCGTTCAACGGCAGCCTCTCACCTCAGGTGCGTACGGCGGTTGCGCTGTTACGGGGCGGCGAACTGGGTCCTATCCTCAACATCAGTGCAACGGTCTGGCAAAACTGGAAGCTGTTGACTACCGGCGCCTGGCGGCAGAACCCGGTGATGTCGGGCGGCGGCTTTCTCTTTGACACCGGCGCCCATATGCTCAACACCGTCACCGACCTGGTGGGGGAAGATTTTGCCGAGGTAGCCGCTTGGCTGGACAATCGTGGCGCCCCTGTGGACATCCTCGGTGCGATCATGGCGCGCACCCGTTCGGGCGTCCTGGTGACGATGAACGCCTGTGGCGAGGCGATCAAGTCGTGCCATTCCGATGTGCGCGTCTTTTGCACCAAGGCCATTTTGCGGACAGGCGTCTGGGGCGAACGGCTTGAGATCCAACACGATGGACAGCTAGATCTAGTGCCGGTGAACGTACCGGCGTCGCTCGGCCAGTGGGAGCAATTCTTGCGGGTGCGCCGGGGCGAACTGCCCAACCCCTGTCCCCCTGAAGTGGGTCTGCGTATGGCGCGGCTGTGGGATGCAATCCAGGAATCGGCACGCCAGGGAGGGCGGCCAGTGAACGTATAGCTAGAGTGACAGGCCCATAAGAGAAGGGGAGAGTCTCGGATGGTTCCATCCGCAGACTCTCCCCTTCTCTCTGTTAGAGATTTGAATGGCGGCGCAATTGCTGAATCACTTCAGATAACGCCATTCAAACCCTTGCACGCTAGTGCTATCGGTTCACGAAAGGCAAGAACAGCCTGTCGGCAGACAAGTCAGGCTCATCAGACGGGTCGAGATCGGTGGTGACGCCGGTGCAGCCACGGCAGACGCCAAGATCCACCGTGGGATTATAGAGACCGTTTTCAGCCGGCTCCTCGCCAATCGCCAGATTTACCGGCGCCGTGCGGATCACCTGTGGGTTGGTCTGCGATGTGCCGTTGTCGTCGTTGTCGACGTTGTTATTGGGATCGGCGCCTGGCTCGAAGGGTCCAGTGGCTTCGCCGTAGACCCCACCATTGCTGCTGGTGTAAGTAGGCGGCACCGTGATCTGGATCACGTAATTGCCGGGCATCAGGCCATCGAACCGGTAATGGCCGTTGGCGTCGGTGGTGGTCGTTGCCGCCAACGTCAGTGTAATATCCTGCGTGCGGGTAATATAGAGCCGCACCGGGATGCCGGGGAAGCCCGATTCGCCCGCGAAGTTATCCGCAGGGTCCGGTGGGTCGAACAGGCCATTGTTAAAGCGCGTGTCTCCCGGAGCAAACGGGAAGCCTCTGCCTTCATCGATCCAGACGAGGTCGCCCACGGAAAGCAGCACATAGACACCCATGTCGAGCGACAGGTCTTCTTCACCGGCGGCCAGGACACGGCTATTGCCGGTGCGACCGGTGGCCGGGTCGGCGTCGCTATCTAGCTCGTCCGAGACACCCGTGGCGTTCTGGGTTGTGACCGAATAGCCAGCAGGCAACGTGCTAAGGTCAAAGATCACATAATACTGGCCAGGGTCCAGGTCATCGAAGAAGTAACGGCCATTGGCGCCCGTCTGTGTAACGGCCAACTCCTGGTTGGTGGTAGCATCATACAGCCGCACGGTGATCCCGCCCACACCTGGCTCGCCGGGGTCTTGCTGGCCGTTGAGGTTGTCATCGCGCCAGACAAAGTCACCAATGCGCACCGTCTGTAATTCGAAGATGCCCATGTCCACGGTGGTGTCACTCGTGCCGCCGGGCAGGAAGGGTGTTGGCGGCGTCTGGCCAGTGGCGGGGTCGGGGTCCGAATCGACCGCGCGATCCGTGCCAGCGTTGGGGATGGTGATCACATAGCCGGGGGGCAAGGTCGCCCGGTCAAAGACCACGTAGTAGCTCCCAGGCGGCAGGTTGGTGAAGAGATAGTTGCCGTTGGCGTCGGTGGTCTGCGGTGGAACGGGGTTACCTGCCAAATCGACAGCCGGCTGGCCAGCAGCCGTAAAGATGCTAACGCCGATATTGGGAACGCCGGCCTCGCCTGTATCCTGGATGCCGTTGCGGTTGTTGTCAAACCAGACAAAATCGCCAACGCTGACCGGTGCGAGGAAGCCAAAGTCGACGGTGAGGTTGCTGTTGCGGTCGAGGGCACTGCCGTGACCCGGGCCACAGAGTTGCTCGTTGAGCGGCTCGTCGTTGAGGCTCAAGGTGACGACGCCAGTGCGGATGGCGCCGTTGACCGGCCCATCGTTGCCGTTGTCATCGAGGTCGATGTCGGTGTTGGGGCTGGGAGCGATGCCACCGACGCTGTTGCCCGTGCTGCTGATGTGGTTGGCCAGCGGCTGGCCGGCAGCAAAGTTGCCCGCAGCCACCTCGAGGATGTAGTTCCCGCTGCGCAGATTGTCGAAGACAAAGCAGCCATCGGCGGAGGTCACCAGCGAGAGGGGCTGGTTGTTGGCATCCAGCACCGGGTTGCCTGCCCCATCCAGCAGGTTGACACTGACACCGGCAATGCCGCTCTCGCCCCCGTTCTGTACCCCATCGTTGGCCACACCACCGCCCTCACCATCATCCCGCCACACCCGGTTGCCCAGGCTGAACGGACGGCTGATGTGATGGCTCGGGTCCGTGTCCGTCACTCGCTCCGTCGGGAAGAGCGTCGGCGTCCCCGTCACCACTGCCGTGTTGGCATACTGCCCCAGCGTCGTCGCTACCCCCGTCAGCACACACGTCATCGCCTGCCCCGGCAGCAACGTGTCCAGCGGGCACGTCACACCCCCCTCGATGTCGTCCACCAACGTCACATCCGTCAGCGTCACCGTGCCCGTGTTGGTGATGTCGTAGGTCCACGTCACTACATCGCCAAAGCCCACTTCGGGACCGGTCGGCACGTCCGCATCCGCTCCATTCGTGTACTTCTTCAACCGGATGCTGGACCCGCATCGATGGTGAGATTCTGCTCACCAGCTACTAGCGTTACCTGCCCTGAACGACCCGTAGCGGGGTCGGCGTTCGAGTCGATGGTATCATTGAGACCCACGTTGCGGTCGGTGAAGACAAAACCGCTGGGCCGCCCAAATTGCACTTCGTAGCAGCCAGGGTTAAGGTCGTCGAAGAGATAGAATCCTCCGCCATTGGTCGTCGTCGTATCCAGGACATTCGGGGGCGTGGCGCAGTCGAGCAGCGTTACTGGCACGTTGGGAATATCAGGCTCGCCGGGGTCTTGTAGACCATTGCGGTTCAGATCTTCCCACACGTAATCACCCAGCGAGGCTACCTGTTGTGCTGGTAAGATGAACATTGAGGCGAGCCAGGAGAAGGAGGCCGGCAACCGTGTCGTGTCAAAGTCATCGCGTGAGACAGCTTGTACAGTGAGACTGGTGGCACCCGGTGGGATAGGGATCGACAGGATTAATGTGTCCCACTCTGCCCCATCGTGGCTGTTCAACCTGTCGCTATAGCTTGTGGTCACACCACCAACTGTTACATCAATGGCGTTGGGACGCATAACTTCGACACCGTTGCGTTGGACACTGCCAAAGAACATGGGCAGGGTTGCCATACGTGTCACCGGTGCCGGGTCAAAAGTAAATGTCTGGGCGACTGTGGAACGGCGAGGTTCAGGAAAGTTAATGAACGCCAGGTCAAGACCATCGCGAAGCTGAATATTAGCTGGGGTAGAGCCATTATCGATAATCACCAAAATCCCGGCGCCATTGTTTTCATCGGCACCAAAATCCATGCCAGCAATGGCAATGGAGTTGGCGCCCGGCGTCACGACGCCCAGGTTTGTGATGTCGGCGCGGTAAGTTGAAAAGTCATACCGATCCCCACTACGGTTAAAGAAAAACGTAGGGCCGCCGATGAGCGTGCCGGTCACCGCAGTTCCGTTGACCGTGACTGTATCGTCTCCGGAATTGCCGGAGTCATTGCCGCCCCCTGACCAATACAGGAGTACCTGTTTGATAGTCACACCGGGCGGCACATTCAAAGGGATGTTGGCCGGCTGTGAACTTTCCAAACCTACACCCCCAGCAACGACACCCGTGCCGGAGGCAATAGGGACGCTGGGCGGGCCGAGGACCTCAGTTCCATCGGCGCGGACGATTTGTGTACCGCCTACCACTGTCACCAAAAGGGCAACAACAGTGAGGACGACAATTTTGTGAAATAATCTCATCTTGTTCTCTCCCGCGATCCATGATAGTTGGGGACAAAAATAGATTTGTGGGCCAGCGCAGTCGATCCACGCTGAAACGCCCAGCCCACCACAACGATCGCACTCAACTGACACGCTCTACTTGCTCGGTAGTGGAGAGCGAAAGCGCTGGCGGTACGACATCCAGCGTTCGCGGCTGGGTGATGCGCTACTGATTGGCGAGGTTGCCCAAAAGCTAAGCCTTTCATCCCATGGTGCAGCACCGTAGCACGGCTGATCCTATTGACAACCTATGTGAAGGCATTGGGGAACGCCTTCTACAGCGTATGAGAGAAAAAACGTCGCTTCTGGCGAACTGTCAACAAGCGCTGTACACGTAGCCGTAAAAGAAGCGACACTTTTGCACTGCCGACCAGATGATCTATCGGAAAACCCTGTCTCTTTGCTTTCGGGTTCTTTACTTTCGGGCAAAATTGTGTCGCGCTATCTGAATCAGGAATGATGGTGCGGGTGAGTGGCGGGCGACAGTGTCATGCGAACGAATAGTCGTGTGAATGAATCATTGTCATAAAGCATAAGTTTTATCAGTCATCTGTCCTGTCAACTTCACCTTAATACATTTGTCTTAGCGCTATCCTTAGCATTATTTAGCAGTATATCGCATTTCTGTTGCAGGATCATATGTTGCAGGATCATACTATTGTTGTAGAACCATACTATCATAATTCGACAAATTGTCTAGCCCCATATGGGTACAGCTAGGGCTAGTCAACAGTTCACGTTTGCAAGTGATATACAAATGATAGAAGTACTCGGAAGTACTCCAGCGATACTGACCAGTCCTAGCAAAGTATCTGCGACAAAAATTGTGTTTCGATAATACTTTTGACATACGATAAGTGCAAGACCATCGAGCTTTCAATTCACTGACAGCCACGATCATAATTGGCTAAACATGCCAAATAGGAGAAATTTTCCAAGAAATATCCTAAATGTCCTAAAAATTGAAGTCACCGGCACGCCTCACCCCATAGGTTGATTTGCTTTTTTATTTTATGCGGGTCGCCAGTTGACAAGTGAGTGCTGCTCCGTTATACTTGGCTACAAGCTATGCATGTTGCTACAATAAATTTGTGCCGTGATCACGCTTGATAATTTACAGATTGTTTAAGGCGCGTCAAAGGTTATCTACTAAGGTCATGCCGCACGCTTGTGATTTACTCTCCAACCTCGTAGTAGCGATTATTCGCGGGCTTCTGGTCCTTAGCGACCGGGAGCTACTGCTGGTTGGAGAAGAGACGGCTGCCTAGAGGTGGCGCCGGCTAAGGTCATCGCAGACCCTTCCCGACCGGGAAGGGTCTTTTTGTTTCACGCTTTGTGTCGACACGATACCATGGGAAGATGAATCTGTAAGAGACAACGAGACGGGAGTAAGAACCGTCCAGACGGAAGCGACCGCCCAGACGCAACCAAGGAGACCGATGCTATGAGGCAACCCTATCAAAACGGCCACCAGCGCCCCGATGCAGGCCAGGCCAGAGAAATGACCGGCGCCCAGATGATCTGGGAGGCGATCTACCAGGAGGGGATCCCGGTGGTCTTTGGCCACCCCGGCGGCGCCATCCTACCGGCGTACGACGCCCTGGCGCCCTACGAGGCTGAAGGCAAGATCCACCACGTGCTGGTGCGCCACGAACAGTGTGCGGCGCACATGGCCGATGGCTATGCTCGCGCCACTGGCGGCGTTGGTGTCTGTGTGGCGACCAGTGGGCCCGGCGCCACCAACCTGGTGACAGGCCTCGCCACCGCGCAGATGGACAGCGTGCCCATCGTGGCGATCACCGGCCAGGTGCCCACCAACCTGCTGGGCACCGATGCCTTTCAGGAGTCCGACGTGGTGGGGGTGACGCAGCCGGTCTGCAAGCACAACTACCTGGTGACCGATGTGCGCGAACTGCCCCTCATCCTCAAGGAAGCCTTCCACATCGCCCGCGAAGGGCGCCCCGGCCCCGTTCTCGTTGATGTTTGCAAAGACGTTCAAAACGCAAAAGGTCTCTTCCGGTACGATTTTGAGGTAGAGTTGCCCGGCTTTGAACCGTGGCCCGCGGTCGATGCCGACGCCGTGCGCCGCGCCGCTGACTTGATCAACCGCGCCGAGCGACCGCTCATCCTTTCCGGCCACGGCGTCCAACTGGGTGGGGTGAGCAAAGAATTGGTGGAACTGGCCGAGCGCGCCGAAATCCCAGTGGTGACGACGCTGTTGGGCACCGGCAATATCCCTGAAAGCCATCCGCTCAGCTTGGGGATGGGTGGGATGCACGGCGAAGCCTTTGCCAATCGCGCCGTGCAGGCGTGTGATGTGTTGATCGCGATGGGCATGCGTTTTGACGACCGCATCACGGGCCGGCTGGATCGTTTCGCCAAACAGGCTAAGATCATCCACTTTGAGCTAGATCGCGCCGAGGTGGGCAAGAATGTGGTGCCGACCGTGGCGGTGGTCGGCGACCTGGGCGAGACCTTGCCAGCATTGCTGCCGCATATCGAACAGCGTCGCCACCAGGTCTGGCTCCAGGAGTTGAACGAATGGCGCGGGGAATCGGACCAGCGTGACATTTTGCACGTGGAGACCGATGAGCTGATCCCACCCTTTGTCATCCGCCAGCTCTGGCACAGCACAAAGGATGCCCCGAACGGGCCCACCTTTGTCGTCACCGATGTGGGCCAGCACCAGATGTGGGAGAGCCAGTATTACGTTCACGACCATTCGGGTCAGTTGCTCACCAGCGGCGGTCTGGGCACCATGGGCTACTCGCTGCCAGCGGCCATCGGCGCCCAGATGGCCTACCGGGACCGCATGGTCTGGTGTGTGGCCGGCGACGGCGGCTTCCAGATGACCTTGCAGGAACTGGCCGTGCTCAAACAAGAGGGCGACCTGCCGGTGAAGATCGCCATCATCAACAACGGCTTTTTGGGTATGGTGCGCCAGTGGCAACAGTTTTTCTATGACAAACGCTACACCGCCACGCCGATTTACTCGCCCGACTATGTCAAACTGGCCGCGGCCTACGAGATCCCGGCCCTTATGGTGGACAAGCCGGAGGACGTGCAGCCTGCCATCCAGCAGGCCATCAATACACCCGGCCCGTTCCTTATCGATTTCCAGGTGAAAGAGGAGATCAACGTCTACCCCATGATCGCCCCCGGCGCCGCTGTGGACGAAATGATCCGCCGCGAATCACCGCGAGTCGTGCAGGGGTACAGCGGCGTGGAACCAAGTTGGTAATGAGCGGAATACAGAATACGGGATACAGGTTGCAGCCGTATCCCGCATTCTATATCCTGTATCCCGAAGGAGAGAACCATGAAACATACACTCATCGCCTGGATGCGCGACAAGCCGGGGGTGTTGAACCGGGTGGCCGGGCTGATCCGCAGGCGCAATTTTAACATCGACAGTTTGCAGGTGGGGCACAGCGAGACGCCGGGCATCAGCCGCATGACCTTTGTGGTCAACGGCGATGAACGGATGGTGGACCAGGTGATCAAACAGTTGCGCAAGGTCATCGACGTGACGCGGGTAGAGAATATCAGCGCCAAGCCGATGGTGACACACGAACTGGCGATGATCCGCGTGCGCGCCACGTCGGAAAACCGCGGCGAGGTGATCCAACTGGTCAACATCCACGGCGGGCAGATCGTGGACGTGGCGCTGGACAGCATGATCGTCCAGATCGTCGATACCGAGGAGAAGGTCAACGCACTCCTCGGCCTGTTGCGCCATTTTGGCATCATCGAGATGGTGCGCACTGGCCGTGTGGCTATGGTCCGCAGCAGCGAACCGTGGAGCCCGCCGGTCAGCACCGTCTGGCGCGCCCAGGCCAACGGCGTCGAAGCGGCGACGGCGAAGGATCTCTTCTCGGTGAGTGGAGTCTAAATGTGATGCGTAATGCGTAATGCGTAATCCGTAGTCCATGATCTGTAACATGCCATGCGCCCAAGTAGTACGCATCACGCATCACGCATTATCCAAAATCAATTCAAGACCAAATAGAAATCAGGGAAAACGGCAATGAACTTGAATTTTGAGAGCAAAGTTTTCACCAAAGAGCAGATCCAGATCGGCGATACGGTTGAATATGTCGTGCGTGGGGGACGGCATCTATTCCCGCTCTTGCCCAAGGCGTTTGACGGCATCAAGCAGATCGGGGTGTTGGGCTGGTCATCGCAGGGGCCGGCGCAGGCGCAGAATCTGCGCGATTCGCTCGAAGGTACTGACATCAAGGTCAAGGTGGGGCTGCGCGCCAATTCCTCTTCGATTCCACAGGCCGAAAAGGTTGGTTTTACGCGCGCCAACGGCACGCTGGGCGAAATGTACCAAGTGATCGCCGAGTCGGACCTGGTGCTCTTGTTGATCGCCGACGGGGCCACCGCCCAGACCTACAAAGATATTTTCAAGGCAATCCGGCCCGGGGCGACGCTGGGTCTGTCGCACGGGTTCTTGCTGGGTCATTTGCAGAGCGTCGGCGAGAGCTTCCCCGCCAACATCAACGTGATCGCTGTCTGTCCCAAGGGAATGGGTCCGTCGGTACGCCGGCTCTACGAACAGGGCAAAGAGGTCAACGGGGCCGGCATCAACGCCAGCTTCGCCGTCCACCAGGACATCAACGGCAAGGCGACAGACTATGCGCTCGGTTGGTCGATTGCCCTGGGTTCGCCTTACACCTTCATGACCACACTCGAATCGGAGTACAAATCCGACATCTTTGGCGAGCGGGGGATTTTGCTGGGCGCGGTGCATGGCATTGTCGAGAGCCTCTACCGCTGGTTTATTGCCCACGGCATGTCGCACGAAGAGGCCTTTCTCAACGCCGTGGAATCGACCACCGGGCCGATCAGCCACACCATCTCCAAAGAGGGCATCCTGGCGGTCTACGAGTCATTGGATGAGGCCGGGCAGGAACAGTTCCGCCGCGCCTACTCGGCGGCCTATCACCCGGCCATGGAAATTCTGCTGGAGATCTACGACGAGGTGGCGTCGGGCAATGAGATCCGCAGCGTGATTGCCGCCAACCAGCGCTTCGACCGCTACCCCATGGGCAAGATCGACGGCACCGAAATGTGGCAGGTAGGGGTCAAAGTACGCGCCAACCGCCAGCCCGACCAGATCCCGATCAATCCCGTCACCGCCGGGGTCTACATCGCCACGATGATGGCGCAGGTCGATCTGCTCAAGGAGAAGGGGCACCCCTATTCCGAGATCGCCAACGAGTCGATCATCGAGGCGGTGGATTCGCTCAACCCCTACATGCACTACAAGGGCGTCGCCTACATGGTCGATAATTGCTCGACCACGGCGCGCCTCGGCACGCGCAAATGGGGGCCGCGCTTCGACTACATTCTCACCCAACAGACCTATACGGCGCTCGACCAGGGCAACCAGGTGGATGAGGAGCTCTTTGATGATTTTGTCAATAACGACATTCATCAGGTGCTCGCCGTCTGCGCCGAGATGCGCCCGTCAGTGGATATCGCGGTGGTGGGATAGCTGTCAACGGATTTTGGGAGCGGATTGAACGGATTGAGCGGACGGAAATCCGTTTCCACACAATAGGAGGAACGGATGATCATGGACGCATCCGCTCAATCCGTTCCCGAAATCCGCTGATAGTCGTTCGGTAGCATGGGAAGGAGGTGATTGAAGTGGACGATGGTCTTGCTGACCTTTGTGGTTTATCAAACAATGTAACCAACAACGTAACCAAATCTGTCGATTGTCCAATCAATCATCAACCTTTGGAGAGAAGCACCCATGAATAGCAGCACCAATGGCGCCGAAACCGCAACCGGCGAAAGGCCCGCAGAAGAAGAGGTAGACGTAACCCAGTTCGCCATCCAAGACCTGCGCGAATATGCCCGCACCATCGCCCACGGCGACACTGTGCTCGTCTTCGACACGACGTTGCGCGACGGCGAACAGAGCCCCGGTGCGACGCTGAACACGCAAGAGAAGCTGGACATCGCCGAGCAACTGGCCCGCCTGGGTGTGGACATCATCGAGGCCGGCTTCCCGGCGGCCAGCCCTGGCGACCTGGATGCGGTCCGGCAGGTGGCTGAGACAGTTGGCCGTATGCCGCGCCAGGGGCCGAACGGCGAGATTGTCGCACCGCCCACTATCGCCGGGCTGGCCCGCGCCAACAAAAACGATATCGACAAGGCGTGGGAGGCGGTACAGGGCGCCGTCCGCCCGCGCATCCACACCTTTCTCGCCACCAGCGACATCCACATGGAGCACAAGCTGCGCATGAGCCGCAACGATGTGCTCGAAGCCGTGGGCGACATGGTGCAGTACGCCCGCAGCCTCTGCCAGGATGTGGAGTTTAGCCCCGAAGACGCCGGTCGCAGTGACCCCGAATTTCTGGTCAAGGTGCTGGAGGTGGCGATCCAGGCTGGGGCGACGACACTCAACATCCCCGACACTGTGGGCTATACGACACCGGAAGAGTATGGCGGGCTGATCAAGCATCTGCGCGAAAACGTGCCCGGCGGCAAGGATGTCATCTTCAGCCTCCACTGCCACAACGACTTGGGCCTGGCCACGGCCAACACCCTGGCCGGTCTCCAGGCCGGCGCCCGCCAGATCGAGGTGACGATCAACGGCATCGGCGAGCGCGCCGGCAACACCAGCCTGGAAGAGACGGTGATGGCGATCCATGTGCGCAAACCAGTCTTTGGTCTCGAAACCAATATCGTCAGCACCGAGATCCACCGCACCAGCGACATGGTCAGCCGCTACACCGGGATGGTCATCCAGCCCAACAAGGCCATCGTCGGCGCCAACGCCTTTGCCCACGAGGCCGGCATCCACCAGGATGGCATGTTGAAACACAAGCGCACTTATGAGATCATGGACGCCTCCACCATCGGTCTCAACCAGAGCCGGCTGGTATTGGGCAAACACAGCGGTCGCAATGCGCTGCGCACCAAGCTGGAGCAGATGGGCTTTCACGTCAACCCGGAGGAGCTCAAGGAGATCTTCCGCCGTTTCAAAGACCTGGCCGACAAAAAGAAGACGGTGACCGACGCCGACCTGGAGGCGCTGGTGGGTGACGAACTCTACCAGCCCGTGGAGACGTGGGAGCTGGTCAAGATGCAGGTGCAATGCGGCTCCGGCCTCACGCCTAGTGCAGTAATGACCTTGCGCAACAACCGCACGGGCGAGTCGATCACCGACACCAGCCTGGGCGTCGGCCCGGTGGATGCCGTCTACAAGGCCATCGACCGCATTGTTGGTGTGGAGAACAACCTGGTCGAGTATCTGGTGCAGGCGGTCACCGAGAGCACCGATGCCAACGGCGACGTGACCGTACGCATCGAGGCACCCGACAGCCGCGGCTTTAAGGAGACGGCCCAGGGGCGCCCGCGGCGGCGCCTCTTTAGCGGTCGTGGCGTGGACACCGACATCATCGTTGCCAGCGCCAAGGCTTATCTGCAAGCGCTCAACAAGATGCTCGCTACGCAGGAGGCTGATAGCTCTACCGTCAATATCGCAGCGGAGGAAGTAACGTCAGCGTGACGGAAAGCCCGACCTGCCATCGTAGCACCTGCGGTTGTCATGCTAGGAAACGTGACCTGCGAGTTGCGAACCAACACAGTTCGTTTTGAGGTGGATTTGACCCGACGCTACGCTTCTTATCGATTCTGGACGCTGTTCATTGCCTGTCTGGCCGGCGTCATCATCGATTGTACACCGGTTTACGCCAGTCCAATTGGCCAGGGTTCGCCCACCTTGCAGGAATGCAGCCAGGTCGATGAGGCGGCGCTACAAGATGAACTCAACCGCGTCACCCAGCAGGTCTTTGCCGAGGCGCTGGTCCAGGTTGACCTGGCTGCCCTTGTCAAAGCCGAATGGCAAGAAACCGGCATGGATGCGGTGATCGACAGCGAGATAGACCGGGCGGTGGCGCGTGTCCGCAACGAACAGGCGTTGTGGGATACTTTTCTCTCCGGCTGGTCGGCCGAAAAGGCCGAGGAGTTGACCCGGGCGGTCGCCACCTACGCTTTTGAATCCGAAGCCTTTGCGCAGAAGATCGACGAGCTTTCCGCCGCCGTGGCCGACGAACTGGCGCAGACCATTGCCGTACTCTCAGCCGAGTCGGTTTCGGCAGCCTTTTATTGTCTGCAAACTTTTATCGCCGACAACTATGCAGAGGTGTTGGTCCACAAGTTTGAGCAGCAGGTGCAGGCCGCGGCTCAGGCAGTGGACGTTGGCAACTCGAACGAGCTAGACACGAGCATCCTGACCGTGCTCAACCAACACCGGACGGCCCTGGGCGGCGTCGGTGTGATCGTAGCGGCGCAGATCGCCCGGCGCGTCATGGCCAACCTGGGCCGGCAGATCGCCCGGCGGGTGGCGGGTCGTATTGCTGGGCGGGTGTTGGGTCGTATCGGCACCGAGTTGATCCCGATTGTCGGCTGGGTCGTAGGCACAGGGCTGATCGCCTATGACCTGTACAGCAGCCGGGATGGGGCGCTGCCCCAGATTCAGGAGCAGCTCAAGTCGCAGGAGGTCAAGGCCGGTATTCGCGATGAGATCGTGGCCGCCATGGAACCCGAGTTCCGCCGCGAAGCGCCGCAGATCGCTCGCGATGTAGCCAACGAACTCTTCAGCCAGTGGCGTGACGTGCGCCGTAACATTCGCCAGGTATTGGCCTTGGCAGAGAGCGACGCCGCCTTTCATGCGCTGTTGAACCGGCTAGAGAGCACCGACGACCTGGCGAAGCTGGTCAGCCTGGTAGGTGTGGCCGTTCCTGCCCTCGGCGAGGAGGGCTTCCAACGGGCGGTGGCCGATGGCTCGCTCGAACGGGTGCTCGACCAACCGGCCAGCGCGCTGCGGATCGTTGAAGGCACCGGGTCGATTGAGACGGCGCTGGCCTGGTCCGCCCTGGCCGGCAGCTTGCTCGACTCTGTCGTAGAGGTGGAGCTGTACAAACATATCTCGCCGGAACAACTGAGCCGGCCCACGTTGGAACGTCTGCTGGCGCTCGGCAACCAAGCGGCCATCCAGAAGCTGGCCTTGCTCAACCTGAACGAGATCGACACCTTGCTGGCGGTCTCGACGAGCAACCTGAATACGCTGGCTACCCGTCTCACGCCCGAGGAGTTGCGAGTCGTGGCCGGCTACCTGCCGCTGCTGGAACAGGAACAGCGCAACCAGTTTATCAGCCGTGTGGCGAGTGACCCGGCCATCCTGCCGCTGTTGGGAAGCGAGGCGATAAAGCAACGCATCATTGTTAGCAACGATGTGGACGCAACGCTTGCTTTTCTGGCCTCGCCCCGCAGCCTGGACTCGCTGGTCGCCGACCTCAGTGCCGTCGTGCGGGGGCAGGTAGGGATGGGCCTGTTCACTTACAAATACGGGGCCGGGCAGAGTGCATTGATTGGGATTGGCCTGATCTTTTTGGCGGCCATTGTCCTACGCCTGGTCTACACATTTGTGCTATGGTTGGTGCGCCCGGTATCGCCGCTGTTCCGCAGGTAAGAAGGCTTGGTGCGTTGCACGCTTGCGTGCGATGCACCTCAGGCTCACCCAGCGCGACAGGTGCATCGCACTCTGCGAGTGCAACGCACCAGGGTGTGCTGCCCAATTGGACAAAATCATGCTGATCAGTCTAGACGTTGCACCACCCGATCAGGATATCGAAATCGGCGAGCTGCTGACCGCCGTCACGGTCTTTGCGGCAAACGTGGTGCGCGACCTGCGCGAGAACATTCGCAACCTGGTCGGCGGGCGTATGACCCATTACGAGCAGTTGATCCAGCAGGCGGTGGATGCGGCGCTGGCCGATCTGGCAGAAAAAGCCAGGAGCCGCGGCTACGACGGCGTCATCGGGGTCAAGATCACCAACCCCAATGTGGTCGATGGCGGGGTAGAGGTGATCGTGTATGGGAATGGGTTTCGCTATCGACAACGTGATGCGTAATACGTAATACGTGATGCGTGATGCCCGTTTCCTGGTAGTTGATTTATGCTGAAAAGACGGCAGAAGATCGCGTTGCTCGTTGTGAGCGTTACGATTTGTTTGAGCAACGCGCTGGTCTATGCACAGAGTGATCGAGCAGGCGACTATACCTACGGTGAGTGCAGTAGAATTGGCCGTGAAGAGTTGCGCACCGAGATTGAGCAAACTGCGCTTGCAGTACTCACCGAACGGAGTGACGGTTTTGCTATCCCTACTGTGGTGGCGCGCAAATGGGTCGAACTCGATGTGGATGCCGTCATCGACCAGGAAGTGGCGCGGGCGATCGAGCAGGTTGCCCAAGAGGAGAGCTACTTTAGCCGTCTCTGGTCGGGCTGGTCGGCGGAGCGGGCGGAGCAGTTTGCGACCCGCATTGCCGACGACGCCTTTGGCTCGCCCGCTTTTCGCCAGAAGATCGACGAGCTGTCCAGCGCTATCGCCGCTGAAATAGCCAAGGAGATGGAGGCCGATTTTGCCCGTGCGGCCTCGGCAGCCTTTCTCTGCATGAAGGCTTTTATTGGGGCGCGCTATTCGGAGACGCTCTTTACTGCCTTCGAGAACCGAGTGAGCGTGGAGGTGGAAGAGGCAAATATTGGTGCAACCGCGCCGGTAGATGTCTCGATCATCGATGTACACGGACGGGCGTTGGGTGGTGTCGGGTTGATCGTGGTGACTGAAATCGCCCGCCGGGTTTCACAAAGGCTCGGCCACCGCATTGCCGAACGCATCGCCGGGCGGATCGCCGGACGGGTGCTGGGCCGGGCCGGGTCGAGCCTGATCCCCATCGCCGGCTGGGTCATCGGCGTGGGTCTGATCGTGTGGGACCTGTGGGAGGGGGGCAAGGGAGCGCTCCCCCAAATCGAAGAGGCGCTGACCAGTGAGGAGGTTAAAGAGCGCATCCGCAGCGAGATCGCTGACTCGATCAAACATAGCCTGCCCGACGAGACTGCGCTCGTGGCGCTGGAGATCGCCGTGACGATTCTGGAGGAGTGGGAAGGCTTTTGTAGCCGCTACCCGGATGTGTGTAGCCTGGCGCAAGAGAACCCGACCTTTCAGGCAATTCTCGACGACACACCGCTCGACCAGCTCGATAAACTGGCGCTTTTGACCAACACCCTGCTCACCTACGCCGGGCGCGCCGAATTGGAGGCTGCCCTGGCCAGCAGCCAGTTCGAGACCGCGTTGGCCCTGCCGGAGGAGTCGTACACGATTGTGCAGTCATCACGGTCGCTCGCACCGCTGTTGGCCTGGTCGCAACTGGCGGGTGAGCGGCTCGACGAGGTGCTCGCCTACGGCATCCACCGCCACAAGACGCCCGCCGACTTTAGCCCGACGCTGTTGGGTGCCATGTTGGACGTAGGGGATGCAGCGGCCATCGACAAGCTGCTGGCGCTGGACCGGACGGAATTGGAAACGCTGGTCACCTTTGCGGGGACAAGCCTGGGGCCGCTGGCCGCCAACCGTTCGCTGAACGAAATTCGCCAGTTGGTGGATTATCTGGCCGCACCACCACCCGAAGCGACCGAGACGCCGCCGGCTGACCTGGCACCAAAGCTGGCGAGCGGCGAGGTGACGGTCCAGCAACTGCTCGAACCGGCACTCGCCGTAGTCGCCACGCCGGTAGTGACCGCAACTGTTGCACCGCCCGTGCCGGCAACTACCAGAGAGCCGGCCACACCTGTAAACAGTATCGTGGTCGCCTCTGCCATCCTGGTCGTGCTGATCCTGACTGCGGGGGGCGCGCTCTGGTGGCGTCGCCGCCCTTACGATAGGCGGTCAGGGAATGAATGAGATGAAGGAGAAGCGCGTTGGCAGCCGCCATCAGCCTCTATATTTAGAGTTTATCGGGAATAAGTCGTTACCAGGGTAAACAGGTAGACAAGTAGCCAGATAGGCGGCACCTGTTTACCCAGCTTCATGAATCCCAACAACGTAGATTGTTGAGTATCTTTAACGCAGAAGGATCAAATTATGGGCAAAACCTTATTCGAAAAAGTCTGGGATCGGCACGTCGTGGCACAGGACCCCGGCGCACCGGCGGTGCTCTACATAGACGCTCACCTCGTTCACGAGGTGACATCGCCGCAGGCATTTGCCATGTTGCGTGAAAAAGGGCTCAAAGTGCGCCGGCCGGATCGCACCTTCGCCACCATGGACCACGCCATCCCTACGCGCAGCGGGGTGGAGATCGAACTCTGGCCCAGCGATGCCGCCACCCAGGTGCGCACGCTGCGTGAGAATTGCCGCGACTTTGGCATCACCTTGTGGGACATCGAGGGCGATGTGCAGGGCATCGTCCACGTGGTCGGGCCGGAGATGGGTGTGACGCAGCCGGGTATGACCATCGTCTGCGGCGACAGCCACACGAGTACGCACGGGGCGTTTGGGGCGCTGGCCTTTGGCATCGGCACCAGCGAGGTCGGCCACGTATTGGCGACGCAGTGTCTGCTCCAGAAGAAGCCCAAGACCTTTGCCATCAATGTCGAGGGCGAACTGGGCCTTGGCGTCACCGCCAAAGACATCATCCTGGCCATCATCGCCAAGAACGGGGCCGCCGGGGGCACCGGCTATGTCTTCGAGTACCGGGGCAGCGCCATCCGCAGCCTGAGCATGGCCAACCGCATGACCATCTGCAACATGAGCATCGAAGGCGGCGCCCGCGCCGGTATGATCGCACCCGATGAGACGACCTTTGAGTATGTAAAAGGCCGCCCCTATGCCCCCAAAGGCGCCGACTGGGAGAAGGCCGTGGCCTACTGGCGGACGTTGGCGACCGATGACGATACCACCTTCGACCGGGAGTTAACCCTCGATGCGACAAAGCTCGAACCGATGGTCACCTATGGCACCAACCCTGGCCAGGGTGTGCCGGTGACTGGCCGCATTCCATTGGCAGAGGAACTGGAGGACCCAGCCGAACGGCGCAGCCTGCTCAGCGCCATGGACTATATGGGTCTCAAACCAGGTCAGCCCATGCAAGGCCAGCCGGTGGACATCGTCTTTATCGGCTCCTGCACCAACAGCCGTGTCGAGGATCTGCGCGAGGCGGCCAAAGTGGTCCAGGGCAAAAAGGTGGCCGGCAACGTCTGGGCCATCGTCGTGCCTGGCTCCAAGGCGGTCAAGGCACAGGCCGAGGCCGAAGGGCTGGACCGCATCTTTAGCGAGGCCGGTTTCGAGTGGCGCGGGGCCGGGTGCAGCATGTGTCTGGCTATGAACGACGACAAGGCCGGCGCCGGCAAATATGTTGCCAGCACCAGCAACCGCAACTTCCAGGGCCGCCAGGGTCCCGGCGCCCGCAGCCTACTCATGAGCCCCATCATGGCCGCGGCTGCGGCAGTGAAGGGGAAGGTTGTGGACGTGCGCGAAATGCTTTGAGTGGAAGATTGGGGGGATTTGAGGAGATTTGAGGCGACTTGGGGAGATTGACCGTCTTGTAGAACCAATCTTCCCAAATCCCCCCAATCTCTCTAAATCTCCATGCTAAGGGAGACAAACCCATGACCATTGTGCTCGAACGATTCGACATCCCAGAGCGGGGCGTGTTGGAGCTTGACCTGCACGAGTCGATTGAGATTCGTGTGACGGCGGAAGAGGCGCGGCGCAAGGTGAACTCCTGGGTTCACGAGTATGTCAGCTATATGATGCGCGCTGAAGCGCCGACGTTGGTGATTGGAGAGCGGGTTGTCTGGCGTGTGCCCACAGTCCTCACATCATCACAAGTGGGTCGGGTAGGTGTTGTCGGCCATATGGATGTAGAGGTGCGAACAGGTGAGATGAACAATTCACCAGAACGCGGCGTCCAGTTCATGACCTGTGCGCGAGAATTGGCTGCCAAGCTGCCACCATACCAACCTGGCTGGTTGGAGGTTGCAGATGAGTACATTCCCAAAAATGTACCACGCGCAAAGATGGCACAACTGCCTCCAGATGACGATGAGGTGTAGTCGGTATGGCGCAGACCATTCTACCAGTTCCCTATGTGGGACAACGGCGCACCGGCGAATGTCTGGCGGCCTGTGCTGCGATGGTGCTGGATTATTTAGGCACACCGGTTGCCTATAGTCGACTGGTAAAGATGCTTGAAATCGTTCCAGGAGCCGGCGTTGCCTCATTCAAAATACGGAACCTGGAACGTATTGGTGTTCGTGTGCAATACGAGTCTGGAACCAATACGAGTCTGGAACATTGGAACAATTACGCGAGCAACTTTTGGCGGGTCATCCATGCATCGCTTTTGTAGAAACTAGAGAGTTGCCCTATCGAGACGATGATACCTCTCATGCGGTTGTTGTAGTCGGCTTTGACAATGAGACATTCCTTCTAAATGATCCTGAGTATGTAAATTCACCGGTGAGTGTATCCGCTGGTGACTTCGACCTTGCCTGGCTTGAACACGATGAAAAATATGCAGTAATTACTCGTTGATTGTCTTCATTAGAACAGGAAAACGTATCATGGAACCCTTTCAAAAGTTAACCGCCACCGCCGTCCCCCTGCGCGCCGAAAATGTGGACACCGACCAGATCATCCCGGCGCGCTTCCTCACTGCCGTGACCAAAGAGGGGATGGGGGACGGCCTCTTTGCCAGTTGGCGCTACAACGCCGACGGCTCGCCCAAGCCCGATTTTGTGCTCAACCAGCCCGAGTATCAGGGCGCGCAGGTGCTCATCGCCGGGCGCAACTTTGGCAGCGGGTCGAGCCGTGAACACGCCGTCTGGGCGCTGACCGAATATGGCTTTAAGGCGGTGATCACGCCCGGTTTTGGCGACATCTTTTACAACAACAGCCTCAAGAACGGTCTGCTGCCCATCGCCCTGCCCACTGAGGCGGTCAACCTGCTGCTCGACCTGGTCGAGGAGGAGCCAGAGACGCAGATCACTGTCGACCTGGCCAACCAGACGGTAACGCTGCCCGACGGCCAGCAACACGGGTTCGAGATCGACCCTTTCCGCAAGCTCTGTCTGCTGGAGGGGGTGGACGACCTGGGCTATATTTTATCCAAAGAGGAGAAGATTGCGGCTTTCGAGGCCGCGTCCCCCTATTGAGAAGCTGTTTGACAAGTGGTTGCCAGACTGGTGCGTTGCACTCGGAGAGTGCGATGCACCTAGGGCGCCGGGGAATCCGAAAAGGTGCATCGCACGCAAGCGTGCAACGCACCAAACCTTTTCAAACAGCTTCTGAGCAAACCGGTGTGACTTGGCAAGCGGCTACCTGGGATACAGGTGGCTTCACCACGGTATGGTATAATGCACATGACTGAACTGGTCTTGGTCCAGGCCCAGGTGGCAGATATCCCGGCCATTCAAGATGTTGCAGGCGAAAGCTGGCGCGCCACTTATGGGCACATTTTTGCGTCTGACTTTATCGACCAGTTCCTGGCTCGCGCCTACCGCGCCGAGGCATTGCGACAGTCAATCGCCAACGACCAGGGCCTCTTCCTGGTGGCAAAAGCGGGCGATCACGTGGTGGGCTTCTGCGAAGTGGGCGAAAGCCAGCAGAACGCTGAATTTGTACTGTTCCGCATCTATCTCCTGCCGTCCTACTGGGGACGTGGCATCGGCGGGCGACTGCTAGCAATAGCGGAAAGATGGCTACGAGAGCGAGGCGCTACCGGTTATTTCTGCTATGTCCACAGCCAGAACGAAGTGGGCAAAACGTTTTACCAAAAGGCGGGCTTCGCCCATCTCCCCGAACGCGACCGTGAGGACGAATGGTACATGTGGAAGCCTCTGGAGGCCTTATGAGCCAGTTGACAGCCGAACAGCTCGAAGCGGCGCGCCAATACCATCGTGAGCGAGACGCAAAACGCCGGGCTGAACGCGAGGCCTATCGCCAGGAGTGGCTCGATCAGGCCCGTACAGCCATCCGCCAGCTCGCGCCAGGGTTTCCCGCGCTGCGGCGCGCCTGGCTCTTTGGCTCCATTGTGCAGCCGGGCCGCTTCCGGCGCGATTCGGATATTGATATTGCCGTCGAATGTCCTGATCTGGAGCAAGAGAGCGCGTTTTGGCAGGCGATGGAGCGGGAGTTGCGTCGGAATGTGGATGTGCGTCCCTATGTTGGGGCAATCGTGCAAGCAGTAGCGTGGTATGGGGAAATCGTTTATGAACGAGAAGATGCTCATTCTTCTCAGCAGCGTAGAAAGATAAAACCGTGAACGCAAAAATCGTCGTCCTCGCCGGCGACGGGATCGGCCCGGAAGTAGTGGCCGAGGCCCGCAAGGTGCTCACCGCCGTCGGCGAAAAGTACAACCACACCTTCCACTTCGATGAACGGTTGATGGGCGGTCGTGCTATCGACGAGTTGGGCACAAGTTTACCCGACGAGACGGTAGTCGCCTGCCAGCAAGCAGATGCGGTGCTTCTCGGCGCAGTGGGTGGCCCCAAGTGGGACAACCCCAACGCCAAAGACCGGCCCGAACGAGGGCTGCTCGGCATCCGCAAGGCGCTCAACCTCTTCGCCAACCTGCGCCCGGTGAAGGTGCCGGCCCAGTTGATCAGCGCCAGCGCCATCAAAGAAGAGGTGCTCCGCGGCACCGATATGCTGGTCATCCGCGAGTTGACCGGCGGCATCTACTTTGGCCCGCGCCAGGAGGCCGGCGACGAGAGCTACGAAGCCTACGACACCATGCTCTATACCCGCCCAGAGATCGAACGCGTCGTCCGTCTGGCCGCAGACGCTGCACGCATGAGGCGCAAAAAGCTCGCCAGCGTGGACAAGGCCAACGTGCTCGCCTCCAGCCGGCTCTGGCGGCGCGTGGCGACCGACATCCTGGCCGACTACCCGGATCTGGAGGTGGAGCATGTGCTGGTGGACGCCATGGCTATGCACCTGATCCGCCGGCCCGCCAGCTTTGATGTGATTGTGGCCGAAAACCTCTTTGGCGACATCCTCACCGATGAGGCGGCCATGCTGGCCGGCTCGATGGGGATGTTGCCCTCGGCCAGCCTGGGCGACCTGATCAACCAACACAACCTGCCGCTCGGCCTCTACGAGCCGATCCACGGCAGCGCACCCGACATTGCCGGCCAGGCCATCGCCAACCCGCTGGGCACGATCCTCAGTACAGCTATGCTGGTCCGCCACAGCCTGGGTCTGGAACAGGAAGCCCAGGCCATCGAAGCCGCCGTCGACACCGTGCTCGCCGAAGGCGTGCGCACTCCCGACATCGCCGACACCGGCACCGAAGTGGTCGGCACGCAGGTGATGGGAGATCTCGTTGTTGAGAAGTTACTGGCATGAGTAGAGATTAAGAGATTGAGAGACTTATCGTCGATAGTACCAATCTCTCAATCTCCCAATCTCTCAATTTCTAACCGTCCCATGACCATCGAACCCCAAGAACGCCTGCGCTCCACCATTCGCCTGTTGGGCAACCTGCTGGGCGAGACGATCATCGAGCAAGAGGGCCAGGAGCTCTTTGACGTTGAGGAGAAGATTCGCGCCCTCTCCAAGGCGTGGCGGAGCGGCGAGGCTGCTGCGCTCGATGAGATTCGCCGTCTCGTGCCCGGGTTGATCGACGACCTGCCGCGCGGGTTGGGTGTGCTCAAGGCCTTTACTACCTATTTTCAGTTGGTCAATCTCGCCGAAGAGCAGGCGCGCGTCAACATCTTGCGCGAGCGGGCGCGCATCGCGCAAGAGCACCGCATCCCCATGAGCGAGACGATCGCCGATGCGGTGCGCCGTTTGCAGGCGGCTGGGCACCCGGCTGACGAAGTGCGGCTGCTCCTGGCTGACCTGCTGATCATGCCGGTTTTTACTGCGCATCCCACCGAATCCAAACGCCGGGCCATCCTGCAGCGGCACAAAGAGATCGCCGGCCTGCTACGCACCCACGAACGGCTGGACTTGCTGCCCAAAGAAGAAGAGCAGATCATCACCCGGCTGCGTGAGAACATCACGCTTCTCTGGCAGAGTGATGAAACACGCGACCGCCGCCTGACCGTAATGGACGAGGTACGCAACGGGATGTACTACTTCGAGAACACCGTGCTGAACCTGGTCCCCCTGATCTATGATGAACTGGAACGGGCGCTGGCTGAATACTATCCGGGTGAGCAATTTACCATCCCTCATTTTCTGCGCTACGGCTCGTGGATCGGCGGTGATCGCGACGGCAATCCTTTTGTGACATTGGATGTAACGGAAGAGGCCATCCGCGAGCAAAAAGAGACGATCCTCAAGCATTACAACACGCTGGTGGACCAGCTTTACAACCAGCTCAGTTCGGCGACGACGCGGGTGGGGTTTAGCCCGGAATTGCTCGCCAGCATCGAGCGTGATTTTGAACTGGTGCCAACGGCAGAATACGAGGTGTTGCAACGCTTTCGCCTGGAGCCCTACCGCCAGAAGCTGATCTTGATGTTCCGCCGGCTGCGCGCCGCGCGCGCCGAGAACGAGGAACCGTGGCGGACGCGCAGCTATGACCCGCGCGCCTATCATCACGCCAGCGAATTTCTACAAGACCTCTATCTGATCCGCGACAGCCTGCTGGCGAACAAAGGCGAACGGTTGGCCCAGAGCGACCTGGCGCGGCTGATCCGCAGCGCCGAGGTCTTTGGGTTTCACCTGGCGACGCTAGACATCCGCCAACACGCCGAACGATTGCGCACCGCCATGGCCGAGATCTTTGCCCACTATGGTCTGGCAGCGGATTACGCCAATCTGCCCGAAGCAGAGCGGGTGGCCCTGTTGAGCGCCGAAATCAGCAGCAAGCGCCCGCTCACGGCGCGGCTCCACTTTAGCGACGAAACCAACGAGACGGTGGCGCTCTTCCGCTTGATCCGCCACGCTCATGAACAGGTGGACGAGCAGGCCATCCAGACCTTTATCATCAGCATGACGACCCAATTGAGCAACGTGTTGGAGGTGCTCCTCTTTGCCCGCGACGCCGATCTCTTTGGCAAGCTGGATGTGACGCCTCTCTTCGAGACGATCGAAGATCTGCAAAACGCACCGGCGATCATGGCCGATCTCTTTGCCGACTCGACCTATCAGGAGCATCTGGTCGCCCGCGGCAACCACCAACAGATCATGATCGGCTACAGCGACTCCAACAAAGATGGGGGCTATCTGCGCGCCAACTGGATGCTCTACCAGGCGCAGCGCAATCTGGCGCGCGTCTGTGCCCAGCATGGCGTCCAGCTCACGCTCTTTCATGGTCGCGGGGGCACGCTTGGGCGCGGCGGCGGCCCCACCAACCGTGCTATCCTGGCCCAGCCGCCTGAGTCTGTGCGCGGCCGGCTCAAGATCACCGAACAGGGCGAGGTCATTAGCAGTCGCTATGATAACCCTGACATCGCCCACCGCCATCTGGAACAGGTGGTCAATGCCGTTTTGTTGTCGAGTGTGCAGCGCACCGAACACCCACAGGAAACGACCTGGGCAACGCTAGTGGAGAAGATCAGCCAGCGTGCTTACACCCAATATCGTACATTGGTGAAGAAACCTGCTTTTCTCCGCTACTTTCACGAAACGACGCCCATCGACCATATCGACCGGCTCAACATCGGCTCCCGGCCGGCCCGGCGCAAAAAGACCGAGGAGATCAGCGACCTGCGCGCCATCCCGTGGGTCTTCTCGTGGACCCAAGCGCGCGTCAATCTGCCCAGTTGGTACGGCGTGGGTAGCGCACTGGAATGGTGGGTAGAGGAAGGCGGTGAAACCGAGAAAATGGAGGGGCGGGAGAGCCGGTTGGCTCAGTTGCGCGAGATGTACCGCGAGTGGCCCTTCTTTACCACCGTACTTGACAACGTTCAGGTGGGTTTATGCAAGGGGGATATCGAGATTGCCGCCCTCTACGCAGAATTGACCGATGCTGGCGTGCGCGCCGAGGTCTTCAGCGACCTCGAAGCTGAGTTCGAGCGTACTCGCAACCTGGTGCTGGCGATCACCGGCTATGGCGAACTGCTGGACAATGAACAGTGGCTCCAGCGCAGCATCAAGTTGCGCAACCCGTATGTCGATCCGCTCAACTACTTGCAGATCGCTCTGTTGCGCCGTTTGCAGAGCGATCCACCGCCGGCCAATATCGAACAACTGCGCCAGGCCATGCTGCTTTCGGTCAACGGCATCGCCGCCGGTCTACAGAATACAGGATAGTGTTAATGGTCAATTGTCAACGGTTAATTGCCAATGATCAATGGTGAACGCTGCACAGTGATTTCACCGGAGCAAACATCACGGCACGAATGCGATTCAACATTAACAATTGACCATTGAGTTAGGCAATTATTGTGTCTGAACCGCTCTCCACAGTAGATGGTCTACTAATTGATATCGAGGGTGTGCTTTTACACGGCTGCGAGATTGTACCGGGGGCGCGCGAGGCAATCGAGCGTCTGCGCCAGCGGGACATGCCGCACCGGTTTGTGACCAATACGACGATCTACTGCCGTTACACCATGTTGGAGCGGCTGCGGGCGTTGGGCTTTGCAGTCGGGATCGACGAACTCTACACCGCTACCTATGCCGCGGCAAAATATCTGCGCGAACAGGGAGCGCGCAGTTACTATCCGCTGCTGCTGCCCGATGCACAACTGGAGTTCACGGGCATCGATGTGGATGAGGAGAACCCGGAGTTTGTGGTCGTGGGTGACATGGGCGCCAGTTTCAACTTTATCCGGCTGAACATGGCCATGCGGGCGGTGCTCAGCGGGGCGCGATTGGTGGCGCTCCACAAGAAACGGCTCTGGCGCACAGAAGAGGGCCTCTTTCTCGACGCCGGTCCCTTTGTCGTAGCGCTGGAATATGCCACCGGGGTGACTGCCGAAGTGGTGGGCAAACCGAGTCCCGCCTATTTCCGCCTGGCGCTCGAACAGCTGGGGCTGCCACCCGACCGCGTCGCTATGATCGGCGAGGATGTCGAGGTGGATATTCGCGGGGCGCAACGGGTGGGCATGCAGGGCTGGCTGGTCAAGACCGGTCGCTTCCGCCGCGAGGACCTGGCGCGCGGCATCTGGCCCGACCGGGTGCTGGAGAGCATTGCCGATCTTTTGTAGCGGGTGTAGGGCCAAACTGGCTATCGGTAGCGGTCAACGCTGTCAGCGGGTTATGGGAACGAATTGAGCGGATGCTTGCCACATAAAATCCGTTCCCATTCGCTCACATTGGAACGGATTTGCTTCGGCCTATCCGTTCAATCCAATCCCAGAATCCGCTGACAGCTTTTACACTCAATATGACATTGTTGCGTCACGCAAACGCAGCAGTTAGCATTCAACAGGTTTGTGGCACCGAAGGTAAAACAGTTCAATGCAAATCCAACTCTACGACACCACACTGCGCGACGGCACACAGGGCGAGGGCGTCTCGCTTAGTTGCGATGACAAGCTGCGCATCGCCCGCAAGCTGGACGAGTTCGGCATGGCCTATATCGAAGGCGGCTGGCCCGGCTCCAACCCCAAGGATATGGAGTTCTTCGAGCGGGCGCAGCGCGAACTCGATCTGAAACAGGCGCGCATCGCCGCCTTTGGCTCTACCTGTCGCGCCGGAGTCGACCCGGCCGATGACCCGCAGATCCGTCTGCTGGTTGAGTCCAACGCGCCGGTCATTGCGCTCTTTGGCAAGAGTTGGGACCTCCATGTCACCGAAGTATTGCGCACCAACCTCGAAGAAAACCTGCGCATGATCCGCGAATCGGTGCGCTATCTGGTGAGCCAGGGACGCGAGGTAGTCTACGATGCCGAGCACTTTTTCGACGGCTATCGCGCCAACCCCGAATATGCGTTGGCGACGCTCAAAGCGGCGATCCTGGGCGGGGCTACGACGATTGCGCTGTGCGACACCAACGGCGGCAGCCTCCCCTGGCAGATCGGCGAAGCCGTAGACGCCGTCCGCAGAGAGGTCTTGGGCATCGAGGAAGGGGCAACCCCCACGCATTACGCATCACGCATCACCCTCGGCATCCACGCCCACAACGACAGCGAAACTGCCGTCGCCAACACACTGGAGGCAGTGCGCCACGGCTGCACCCATGTACAGGGCACCATCAACGGCTATGGTGAACGGTGCGGCAACGCCGACTTGATCAGCATTATTCCCGACCTGCAACTCAAGATGGGTTATGAAGTGGTGGCGCCCGACAAGTTGTCACGTCTCGTCGAATTGAGCAGGCTGGTCAGCGAACTGGCCAATCTCAACCCGGACATGCGCCAGCCCTTTGTCGGGGCCAGCGCCTTTGCCCACAAGGGCGGCACCCATGTCAACGCCGTCGTCAAACACGCCATGAGCTACCAGCACATCGACCCGGTGCTGGTGGGCAACGAGGCGCGCGTGCTGGTCAGCGAACTGAGCGGCAAAGATAACATCGCGGTCAAGCGCCGCGAATTTGGCCTCAACGGGCTGAGCCGTGAGGAAGAGCGCAAGGTGCTCCAGCAAATCAAGGAGATGGAAAACGCCGGCTTTGCCTTTGAAAGCGCCGAAGCCAGCGTCGAATTGATGCTGCGCCGGGCGCGCGCCGACTACCGGCCACCCTTTGAGCTGGTTGATTTTACCGCCAATGTGGAACACCGCGCCCGCCGCGGCCTCTTTTCCGAGGCGACGGTCAAGGTCAAGGTGGGCGACCGCATCTTTCACGAGGTGTCTGAGGGCAATGGCCCGGTCAATGCCATGGACCTGGCGCTGCGCAAGGCGATCCTGCAATTCTACCCGCGGCTGGCGCGCGTCAGCCTGATCGACTACAAGGTGCGTATTCTCGACAGCCAGAGCGCTACGGGGGCTACGGTGCGCGTGCTCATCGACAGCACCGACGGCGAACGCACGTGGAGCACGGTCGGCGCCAGCACCAACATCATCGAGGCCAGTTGGATCGCCCTGGCCGATTCAGTAGAATATTTTCTGTTGACCGATACCGAGCGGAGTGGAGAGCAGGCGACAGAGATGCGCTACGGTGGATAATCACGATGAGGCAGCGGAACCGCTCTCGGCTGGATTTATGGCCGTTTGTGAGGAGTTTCCCAACGAAAACCTTTATCCGACGACGGTGATTTATGAAGCGTTCATCGTCGCTAAATCAGGCAATTTTTAACATCGGAATCGAGGGAGAAGTCTAATGACAGTTAAAACGCTCAACGGCCAACTCAACAAATACAGCAGCGAGTTGACCCAAAAACGCTCGCAGGTCGGCTCGCAGGCCATGCTCTACGGCATCGGTCTCACCGAGGAAGATATGAAAAAGCCACAGGTGGGCATCGCCAGCATGGGCTGGGAGGGCAACACCTGCAACATGCACCTCAACGACCTGGCCAAAGAAGTCAAAAAGGGCGTGCAGGACGCCGGTCTGGTCGGTCTCATCTTCCACACCATCGGCGTGAGCGACGGGATTTCTATGGGCTCGGCGGGCATGAAGTACTCGCTGGTCTCGCGCGATATCATCGCCGACTCCATCGAGACCGTCATGGGCGCCCAGTGGTACGACGCCAACGTCTCGATCCCCGGCTGCGACAAGAATATGCCCGGCACACTCATGGCTGCGGCGCGTGTCAACCGGCCCACGATCATCGTCTACGGCGGCTCCATCCGCCCCGGCTATTGGAACGGCCAAAAGCTCGACATTGTGTCAGCCTTTGAAGCGTACGGCCAGTGGCTGGCTAAGAAGATCACAGAGGAGGAACTCAAGGCCGTGCTGCAACACGCCTGTCCCGGCGCCGGGGCCTGTGGCGGGATGTACACCGCCAACACGATGGCCTCGATTATCGAGTCGCTGGGCATGAGCCTGCCCTATAGTTCCTCGCTCCCGGCGACGAGCAAAGAGAAGATCGAAGAGTGCCACCGGGTGGGCCAGGCAATGGTTACGCTGCTGGAACGCGACATCAAACCCAAAGATATCATGACGCGTCAGGCCTTTGAAAACGCCATTACTGTGGCTATCGCGCTGGGCGGCTCGACCAACATGGTGCTCCATCTGCTGGCCGTGGCCCACGCGGCTGATTTGCCACTCACCATCGATGATTTCCAGAAAATCTCCGACCGCACGCCGTTGCTGGCCGACCTCAAACCCAGCGGCAAGTATGTCATGGAGGAACTGGGCGATGTGGGTGGCGTGCCTGCGGTGCAGAAATTGTTGCTGCGCGAAGGGCTGCTCCACGGCGACTGTCTCACCGTCACCGGCAAGACGTTGGCTGAAAATCTGGCCGACCTGGCCGACCTCAAAGAGGGCCAGAAGATCGTCCGGCCCGCAGCCGACCCGCTCAAGGCGACCGGCCACCTGCAGATCCTCTATGGCAACCTGGCCGAGACGGGCGCGGTCGCCAAGATCACCGGCAAAGAAGGGACCCAATTCACCGGCCCGGCCAAGGTGTTTGATTCGGAAGAACTGACACTCGAAGCGATCCAGGCCGGCAAGGTGGTGGCGGGCGACGTGGTGGTGATCCGCTACGAAGGGCCCAAAGGCGGGCCAGGGATGCGCGAGATGCTCTCCATCACCGGTGCGATCATGGGGGCCGGTCTGGGTAAGAGCGTGGCGCTCATCACCGACGGGCGCTTCTCCGGCGGCACCCACGGCTTTGTCGTCGGCCACATCACGCCCGAAGCGCAGGAGGGCGGCGCCATCGCCCTGGTGCAGGACGGCGACATTATCACCATCGACGCCGAAAACAACCGGCTGCATGTGGATCTCTCGGATGCAGAGCTGGCCGAGCGCCGCGCCCGCTGGTCACCGCCACCGTTCAAAGCCACGAAGGGCGTGCTCTACAAGTACATCAAGACCGTCACATCGGCGTCGCAAGGCTGTGTGACCGACGGTTAGTGGAATCGATGTCATTACCAACTTGAGAAACGTGCCAGACTGAAACAGGACGCTGCATGAACGCTGCTTTCGCCTACCTGGACGCCGCCCAGGCTATCCTGGAGCGCATCCGCTCGACGCAGATGGAGGCCATCGCCCGCGCCGCCGACATCTGCACCCATACGATTGCCAACGAGGGGTTGGTGCATCTCTTTGGCACCGGCCATTCGCGCATCTTTTTGGAAGAGATGTTTCCCCGCCACGGCAGTTTCCCGGGCTTTCATCCCATCGTCGAACTGTCGTTGACCTATCACAACCAGGTCGTGGGCGCCAACGGCCAGCGCCAGGCCATGTTTCTGGAACATGTGGAAGGGTTGGGCAAGACGATCTTGCGCAACTTTGTCTTGCGCGCCCCCGACAGCTTTATCGTCTACTCCAACAGCGGGGTCAACGAAGTTGTCGTCGAGGTGGCGTTGGAAGCCAAGGCGCATGGTCTGCCGGTGATCGCCGTCGTCTCGCTCGACCACTGTCTCAATGCAAAGCCTTACCACAGCTCGGGCAAACGCCTGCCCGATGTAGCCGACCTCACCATCGACAATTGTACCCCGGCCGGCGATGCAATGGTGCGAGTCGAAGGGCTGTCCGACCCGGTGGGCCCCGGCTCGACCATTGGCGCCGCCGCAGTCACGAACGCATTGAAGTCGCTCATCGCCGAAAAGCTGGCGGCGCTGGGCAAACCGCCCATCGTCCTGACCAGCAGCTATTTTATCGGGAGCGAGGCGTCCAAACGCCAGTTTGACGAGTGCTACGATGACTACCGCCGCCGCGTGCGGCGAGTGTACGGATGATACGTGGTGCGTACTGCGTGGTGCGTAGTGCAGATCACGGAGTACGCATCACGCACTACGCATCACGGATAACCAACTATGACGCTTGAACTACGAACTGTCCCCACCATGTACTTTATCGGCGTGACCACAGCCCAATCGTCGATGATGCAGATCTTCCCTCATTGGATGGAGGTGTTGGGCCGCCCGGACGTTACGTTGGTGGGCTATGATTGCCAGATCCACGACGACCCGGCGCACTATCACCAGGTCGTCGAGCACATCAAGAACGACCCCCTGGCGCTGGGTGCGCTCGTCACGACCCACAAGCTCGACCTGCTCGCCGCCGCCCGCGACCTCTTCGATGAACTCGACCCCTATGCCCAACTGCTCGATGAAGTATCGTGTATCGCCAAACGCGATGGTAAATTACAAGGCTACGCCATCGACCCCGTGGCAGAAGGCAAGGCACTTCAGTCAATCTTAGGTGACCGTTACTTTGGGCGCACCAAAGGCAGCGTGCTCTGTTTGGGCGCCGGGGGCGCGGCCGCAGCTATCGTGCTCCACCTGATCAACCGACCCAATCCGGCGGATCGCCCCAAATACTGTGCGCTGGTTGATATCGACCAGCGCCGGCTCGACCATATACAGGCAATCGTCAACCAGGTGGGGAGCGATATCCAGTTCGATTACATTCTCAACGCCGACCCAGCCGAAAACGACCGGCTGCTGGCTGCGCTCACGACGGGCAGCGTGGTCATCAACGCCACGGGCATGGGCAAAGACCTGCCCGGTTCGCCCCTGACCGAGAAGGCGCAGTTTCCCAAGTTTGGCGTTGTCTGGGAGCTCAACTACCGGGGAGAACGCCAGTTCTTACAACAGGCCCAGAGCCAACAACAGAAACGCAAACTCAAGGTGGCGGACGGCTGGACTGCTTTTCTCCACGGCTGGACAGGCGTCATCGCCCAGGTCTTGGACCTGAACATCGATGCCGCGACCTTCAACCGCCTGAGCCGGATCGCGACCGAGCACCGGTAGAGGCAGATTACATCTGCCCGGCATCCCTCCGCTACCCAGACCGCTAGGCGGGGCTTACCCTCGCCCTTACCAGGAAAGAACAACGCGCTTATGGAAATCCGGCCCCTCCGCACAACAGTCATTGGCAGCTATCCCTTCCCCTCCTGGTTGGAATTTGCCAGCCAGCATCTGGATGCCTTTGGCACAGCCGAAGTCGAAGAGATGGTCGAAGATGCTGTCATCGCAGCGATCCACGACCAGACGACAGCGGGCCTCGACGTGATCACCGATGGCGAGCAGACGCGGCTCGACTTCAATCTCTCGTTCTATGGCTATCTCGACGGGATAGCTCGCGAACAGAAATCACCTCGCATCTTTGGCCCCCCAGCGCATGACCAGCGCGGCCGCCACCAGATCGTCGGCGAATTGCGCTCACCGCGCGGACTCGGCGTCATCACCGAGTTCAACCGGCTCCGCAAACTGGCCCCACCCGGACCCACCCTCAAGGCCAGCGTGCCGGGGCCGTATACGCTCAGCGGCCGTCTGATCCCGAACGCCCAATACCCAGACCGGTACGCAGTGACCGAGGCTCTGCTGCCTATCGTGCGCAAGGAACTCGAGGATCTGGTGACCGCCGGCTGCACCGAGATCACGGTCGACGAGCCATCGATGAGTTGCTACGCCTATCGCGAAGACCCGTTGCGTTTTGTGGATCTTTTCAACCGTACGGTGGAGCCGGTGGTTGGCAAATGTTATCTCTCCACCCATCTCTGTTTTGGCAATTTCAAGGGTCGCGCCGTGGGGCCGCGACGCTATGCGCCCATGTTCCCGGCCTTTCTCGACATGACAGTGGATGAGATCCACGTGGAGATGGCGAGTCGCGAGTTTGCCGAGATCGAAATTATCGGCGAGATCGCCCAGCAGCGCCGGGTTGCGGTCGGTATCATCGATGTCAAGAGCTATTACATCGAAACGCCTCAGGATGTGGCCGATCGTGTCCGGCTCTGCTTACGGCACGCACCGCCCGACAAACTCGCCTTTGCGCCCGACTGCGGTCTCAGCCAGACTGCTCGTTGGGCCGCGCGGCTCAAGTTACAGAATATGGTGGCAGGGGTACAGATTGTCCGCCAGGAAACAGGGATTTGACAATCCTATGTTTGTCATCATTGGCACGGCCAACATCGATCTGCTCATTTCCGGTTTTGAGCAGATGCCCATCGTCCACGGGGATGAATTTACGACCGATAGCCTGGTCTTTTGCGAAGAACCGCTGCAACTGGTGTTGGGTGGCAATGGCGCCAATTGCGCGTATGCCCTGGCCGGTTTAGGCGCGCCAACTAGCCTGTGCAGCGCAGTCGGCGCGGATGAGTTGGGGCGGATCGTACATGGCTGGCTAGCCGAACAGGGGGTCGGTCTAGCCGGTTTTGTCCACCATCCAAGCTGCGCCACGGCCTACACCACCATCGTCTCGGACCGTTCGCGCAATCGATTGGCCTTTCACCACCCCGGCGCGCTGGCGGCTTATACGCTCGCCGATATCCCTGTCGAATTATTAGCTGGGGCCAGTGTCGTGTTGGCGACCGGCTTTACGATCATGCCACAACTGCGCCCGGCCGGGTTTGCCCAGGCGCTGACGACCGCCCGTGAGCACGGTGCTTTGACCGCCCTCGACATCGGGCCCGCAATCGGCAACCCAACCGCGCTGGCTGAACTGGCTCCGCTGTTGGAGAGTGTCGACTATTTGATCGCCAACCGCCACGAACTATCGATCTGCACGGGCGAGACAAGCGTCGAGCGCGGCGCTCAAACCTTGCTCGCTGCCGGCGCCCGCTGTGTGATTGTCAAACAGGGCGGCGCCGGAGCGACGCTGTTTCAACCCGGACGCCAGGTGCATGTCCCCGCCTTTGCGGTCGAGGTTTATTCTACCGTTGGGGCGGGCGATGCCTTCAATGCCGGGCTGCTCTTTGCCCGCCAACAAGGCGCAACGCTGGAGGAGGCAGTGCGCTTTGGCAATGCCGCGGCAGCCTTGGTCATCTCTTCCGGGCGCGGCATCCTCGGCTGCCCGAGCCTAGCCCGTGTCATTGAATTTATGCGGCGCTAGTGCCGTTACAAGCAAGGTGTTCGGTGAGGAAGGGCGCAAGCATTGTCGGCGAGCCGCCGGGGGGATGATGCCGAAAATGTTGCCTGATTCTGCCTCTTTTGCATTCCGACCGGCATTCCGGGAAAGGGCTGGTACTCGTTTGCATGATCAGAGCCTCGCCAGCGCTTTCCCGGAATGCTCGCCTCGCCCTCTTAGCGGTTGATGGTTGACAAAGGGCGCCGGCGCACATAGAATAGCGGCGACGAGAAGCGGTAGGGGCGTAAGAACCTGTTTGAACAGGGGGCTCCACGCTGGTGCGTGTACCTGCAAGGTGCGTGGCGCCTCATAAATGCCCGGCGGCCCAGGTGCATCGCACGCTTCGAGTGCAACGCACCAACCCTTTTCAAACAGCCTCTAAGCAAAACAATGATGCGAATGAATCTGGCCGATACCTGGCACGAAATGAGGATACGTCTCGCTGCCCTGCGACAGCGAGGTCCAGAAGCGGCGACCAAACCGATGGATTACCGCGACCGTATTAGTGTGGTCTCGTGGTTGCTGGTCTTTGGTCTGGGTCTCAGCCTGCTTTACAGCCTGCCTACACGCGTGTTGACCTTCAACGCGCTCGGTTCGCCCATCAGCATTCCGCTCACAGAGACCTCGGTAGCGGCTGTCTTTCTAGCGGTTTTGGCCGCCGTGGGCGCAAACAGCATTGTCAGCCTCCACCCCTACTACCTCGCACACGCACACCGGCGCAACTGGAACTGGTCGTTTTGGGCATTGCCCATGGCCTTGACTTTGATCTCAACCTTTGTGCTCCCGCTCACCCCGCCCGGCCCTATCCAGGTCTTGGCGCTGTTGTTGAGTGGTGCGCTGCTGGCGCTGGCCTACTTCTGCCTGTATGCAACAGTAGAGCGCGGTCAGGCAGGGTTCCGGCGTGCTCGTTTTGTCTTGGACGCACTCGCTTATGGTTCAGCGCTGGTACTCTTTCTCTTTGTCTACCAGACGCGCACACGCAGCCTCTTTTCGGGTACGCTGGTCGCCATGACCGCCATTCTGCTGGCGGTGGAGATCTTGCGGACAACCGTAGGCCGGTCGCGGCTCGTGCTCCACTACAGCGCCATCATTGGCCTGATCTTGGGCCAGGTGACCTGGGCGCTCAACTACTGGCTCTTGCCCGGCCTTACCGGCGGGTTGCTGCTGCTGCTCATCTTCTATTTGCTGGTGGGTATCGCGCAACAGGGGCTACAAGACCGCCTCAACCGCCGCGTGTTGCTCGAATTTACCATCTTCGCCATCGTTGCATTGATTCTGATTGGCCTGGTGGGGCCAGGGTTTGGTTAACCTATGAACACTGGAGCTAGCAGTGGATTTGCCCAAGACATCGATGATCTGTGGGATTATCAACAACCGGCTGAGAGTGAAGCTCGCTTCCGCCAGGCGCTGGCGCAAAGCGCCCCTCGATCGGAATATTACATCGAATTGCTGACACAAATTGCACGTGCGCAAGGATTGCAGCGCAATTTTGTCGCCGCCCACGCCACGCTCGATGCAGCGGTCGAGTTGCTCACAGCGTCTTACCGGCGCGCGCCGCTCCGCATCTTGCTCGAACGGGGCCGTCTGTACAATTCGGACGGAGACCGGGCGCAGGCCCGGCCTTTCTTCCTCCAGGCCTGGGAGCAGGCGCAGGCTGCGGATGAAGATTTCTTTGCGGTGGATGCCGCCCACATGCTGGGGATCGTCGAACCACCAGACCAGCAGTTGATGTGGAATCTCCGGGCGATGGAGATGGCAGAGCACTCAGCCAACCCGCGCACCCGTCGTTGGCTCGGCTCGCTCTACAATAACATCGGCTGGAGCTATCATGAACTGGGGCGCGACGAGGAGGCGCTGGTGACCTTTGAAAAGGCGCTCACCTGGCGCAAGGAAGCCGGCCAATCTAGGGAAATCCGTATCGCCCACTGGTGCGTTGGCCGCATCCTCCGCGCGCTGGGCCGCACCGAAGAAGCGCTGGCCGTACAGCGCCAGCTGGCTGAAGAGTGGGCTGCCACCGGCACAAGCGATGGATATGTCGATGAGGAGTTGGGCGAATGTTTGCTGGCCTTGCATCGTCCGGACGAAGCCGCTCCTCATTTCACCCGCGCATACGAGCTGTTGAGCCAGGACCCCTGGCTGGTCGCCAACGAACCCCACCGGCTGAAACGTCTCGCCACACTAGGCCAATCGCCGCCCCAAAATTGACGTTCCCAGCCAATCAGGTTACACTTGAGACCGCGGTGTGTACCCGGTTTGCGCACCAGACAAGGCCTGGACTGTGACAGCTTCCCCACACACTACCAATGAAGAGATCACTTTAGAAGATGTGCGGCAGTGGCTGCTGGCCTACGCCGACCGCATCTTTGCCGACGAAGCATACCTCACCGAGTTGGATGCTGCGATAGGCGATGGCGACCACGGCGCCAACATGGTGCGTGGCATGCGCAAAGTGTGCGACTGGCTTGAAAAAGAGGGCCAGAACAGCCCAGACATTGGCAGCCTGTTGCGCACGGTCGCCATGGTGCTGATCAGCACCATCGGCGGCGCGGCCGGCCCGCTTTACGGCGCCTTTTTTCTGCGCGCAGCCAAAGATGCCATGGGTAGCCAGACCTTGACGCTGGCCCAACTGGCTGCGCTTTTTGCCAGCGGGCTCGAGGGGGTCCAGCAAAGGGGAAAGGCCCAGGTGGGTGAAAAGACCATGATCGACGCTCTCCATCCGGGTGTTGTTGCGCTGGCTGAGCACGCTGCGGCAGGCGCCAGCCTCTCCGTTGCGTTGCTGGCCGCCCGGCGGGCGTCCGAACAAGGGATGCTGCGCACGATAGAACTCGAAGCGACGAAGGGCCGCGCGAGCTATCTAGGCCCTCGCTCTATCGGCCATCAAGACCCAGGCGCAACTAGCGCTTTCTCCTTGTTTGATACAGCAGCAAAAATGATAGAAACAGGGAGAGCGCAGAGCGCAGAACGTAGAACGTAGAACATGTTCGTTCTGCGTTCTGCGCTCTACGTTCTACGTTTAGAAAGGACGCTCCATGCCCCAATATGTTGGCGCGCTCGATTCGGGCACGACGAGCACCCGGTTTATGCTTTTTGATGAACGCGGCGCCGTCGTGGCCTATGACCAGCGCGAACACCGGCAGATCTTCCCTCAGAGTGGGTGGGTGGAGCACGATCCACTTGAGATTTGGGAACGAGCGCGCCAGGTGATCGGCGCTACAATGGCTAAGGCCGAGGTGAAAGCGGCCGACATCGCGGCGGTTGGTGTGACCAACCAGCGCGAGACGGCGGTGCTTTGGAACCGGCGCACCGGCGAGCCCGTCTACAATGCCATCGTCTGGCAAGATACACGCACCGACCGGCTTTGTCGCCAGTTGCAGGAGGAAGGCCACGCTGAGCGCATCTATCACAAGACCGGACTGCCGGTTGCCACCTATTTTTCCGGCCCCAAGATTCGCTGGCTGCTGGAGAACGTCCCCGGCGTGCGCGTCCAGGCTGAGGCGGGCGAACTCCTCTTCGGCACGGTCGATTCCTGGCTGGTCTGGCAGCTTACGGGCGGTGTTCACATTACCGATGTCACCAATGCCAGCCGCACTCTATTGATGAACCTGCGGACACTGGATTGGGATGAGGAAATGCTGGAGATCCTGCATGTGCCGCGCGCAGTGCTGCCTGCCATCCGTCCCAGCAGTGACCCGAGCTTCTACGGTAAAACGTTGGCCACCGGCCCTTTCCAGGGCGAGATCCCTGTTTGTGGCGCCCTCGGCGACCAGCAGGCAGCCACCGTCGGCCAGACCTGTTTTCAGCCCGGTGAGGCCAAGAATACGTACGGCACCGGCTGTTTTATGCTGCTCAACACTGGCGCCGAGATCGTCCACAGCCGGAATGGGTTGCTGACCACGGTCTGCTACCAGTTGGGCAAACAGCCTGCGGTCTATGCGCTGGAAGGTTCAATCGCCATGGCTGGCGCAACCGTGCAGTGGCTGCGCGATGAACTCAAACTGATCCACCACGCCAGCGAGACTGAAGCGATCGCCCAGAGTGTACCCGATACCGGCGGCTGTTATTTGGTGCCGGCCTTTAGTGGTCTCTTTGCCCCGTACTGGCGTAGCGACGCGCGCGGCGTCATCGTTGGGTTGACGCGCTATGTCAACCGGGCGCACATTGTGCGCGCCGCGCTCGAAGCGATCTGCTACCAGACACGCGAAGTGCTCGACGCCATGAACGCCGACCGCGGCGACAGTGCTCACGGTGCGCTGCAAACGCTCAAGGTAGACGGTGGCGCCACGGCTAACAACTTCCTCATGCAACTCCAGTCCGATATTCTGGGCGTTGAAGTGATCCGACCCAAAGTGGCCGAGACGACCAGCCTGGGTGCGGCCTACGCCGCCGGTCTGGCCGTGGGTTTCTGGCCCAATCTGGAAAGTTTACGCGCCAACTGGCAAGTGGATCGCCGCTGGGAGCCGCAGGTGGATGAGGCAACGCGCGAACAAGGCTTTGCCGGCTGGAAAAAGGCAGTGACGCGAACGTTTGATTGGGTGGAAGGGTAACGTCGTACCTTCAATTCTGTGATTGGTTCTGGGATACGTCAGCAGCACATCTATCCAGACACTGCGCATGGATAGCTCCTACGCCAATATAAATACAGCGGTATCACCGCAGCGCAGAAGACGGAGCTTGCGGTCTTGGGCGCCGATGGAACGAAGATGCGCAGGACCAGACCAAAAATTGTGTCCGATGTGGGGCACCCATCAAATCTTAGTTGGCTGGGCGCCGGGATTTAGGCTTCCCTAATCTGTAGCTGACAGTGGTCTTGTCAGGGGCGAAAATTTTGTGCCCCGCACTCATTCCGATACAATATGAGCGGGGAGGCATGTGTCCCGGTGGATGCCCCGGTCTTCAAAACCGGTGGTCGGCGGCGCTGAGCCGGCGACGGTGGGTTCGACTCCCACACCTTCCCGCTGCCGATTTTTGATTTTGGCTTTGAGATGTTGGTCGGGTTCAATGCCCCTCAGTCCCCAAGCCAAAATCCAATGCCTAAAACTCAATGTTGAATGGTAGAAATTTCACTCTTTCAAAACGACGAGACGCTCCGGTTCGAACGAATTGTGCTCTATCCCTACCCCGACCTCAAGCGCATCTGGACGCGCGCCTGGTTGACCGCGGTGGAAGGGCCGCGGCCCAACGTGGAATTTATCGTGCGCAACCCGGATGGGTCGGAGAACACCAGCGTCTATATCATGGCCCACGCCGAGCAGCGGGTGGAGACAACGCTCCACCTGCGCAATCCACGGCCTGGCGCCACCTATCGAGTCATCGCGCAACTCACGACCGGCCTGACCGAGCAACCGGAGCTGGTCGAGCGCCAGGAGTTCGACCTGGTGTTGGAATTCCGCGACCCTAATAAAAAAGAACCCGGCTTTGGCATCGGGGTGGACTGGAGCCAGCTTGAGCAAGGGTGATGGTTCATTGGCTGCCTGCCCCCGTTGTGGGACGCCCGTCTCCCCGGCTATCCTGCGCCAAAGCAGCACATTGCGCCCGCCCGTCGTCACGCTGATCCAGGAGGAAATGGCCGGTTGGCAACCAGCGGATGGCCTCTGCCCGCCGTGTGCCCAAGGCTTTGCACAACGATTGGCCGCACAGCGTCGCACCCAATCACTCCATACAGCCACCGAGCCGCACACGACCTTCCCCTACTATCACCCCGCCGAAGAGACGGTGCTCAGCCAGTCCGAACGCCTGCCCGACTACCACACCTTCGGCGGGCGCGAGGTGACCATTGCCTTTCTCGACAGCGGCTATTATCCCCACCCCGACCTGGCTGCGTCGCCGGTCTGGCCGGGGCCACAGCCGGTCTGGCCGCGCCTGACGCCTGAACAACTCAAGCATACCCTCGAAGCCACCGAGCTACGCCTGGTCGAGTATGTCGACCTGAGCGAAGAGGGCGAACAGGTCGGGCTCCACCTGCCCAGCCTGTGGGATGGCGCTGGCTACAGCTGGCACGGCCAGATGACGACCACGCTTGCCGCCGGCAACGGGCTGTTGAGCGATGGACACTTTCGCGGCTATGCGCCCCAGGCGCACCTGCTGCCCATTAAGATCGGGCGGCGCAACGGCCGCATTCCCGAAGCCGGCATACTGGCCGGTCTGCGCTGGCTGCTGCGCGACGAGCACTGGTTGCGTTACAATGTGCGGGTGGTCAATGTGGCGGTGGGCGGCGATTTTGACGAGCCGTGGCACAAGAACCCTGTTTGTCTGGCCGCCGAAGAGTTGAGCGCGCGCGGGGTGCTGGTCTGTGCAGCGGCAGGCAACAGCGGGCGCAATGTGCTCTATGCGCCGGCCCAGGCGCCATCGGTGTTGGCTGTGGGCGGCTACGAAGACCACAACCGGCGCTGGGCTGGCGGCGAACAGGAATGCGCAGCGGCGTTAGAATTGTATCACCATAATCACGGCCGTGTGCGCGTAGGGGAAGGATGGGTGCGCAAGCCCGACCTGCTGGCCCCGGCGCGCTATCTGCCGGCGCCCATCCTGCCGCCGGCACCCAACTTTCGAGAGATGTACACCCTGGACGAATTGCGCCGGGCGCTCCTGGAAAACCGGCCACCGGCTGCGCCCCACCCCGCCGAAGATGGGCTGGTCGACGAGTGGATGTTCGACGTGTGGGAGGCAGTGCGCAAGCGAATGAATGCGCACAAGTGGGTCCACCCTTTCTACCAACACGTGGATGGGACGAGTGTGGCTGTGGCGCAGGTTGCCGCGGTAGCGGCGCAGATGTTTGCCGCCAATCCCCACCTGGGCGGCCAGGAGGTCAAGGCTTTGCTGCTTGCCACAGCGCTGCCGCTGCCATCCGTCCCTGCTCATCTCAGCGATCATGGCGTTTTACAACCGGTGCAGGCGGTGGCTGCAGCGCTGCGGGCGCGCACCGGGCCGCTGGCCGGCTATCCCCAAAGCGGGACGCAGCCCCGCGCCGGTGAGTTGCAAAAATGGAGAGGTCAGGGTAAAGTAACAGGTACAGATTTCGCCATCCCTACCCCCCAGAGTGACGAGCGGCCTGTCTATTTTGGCTTTTTTGCACCCACCGCCCAGGCGGTCAGCGTGGTCGGTTTGTGTGGCGACTGGCGCCCCCGTCACCTCCCTCTGCGACGGGTGTCAAGCGGGTGGTGGCAGCGCATTGTACATCTTCCGCCGGGCCGGCACAACTACCGCTTCTGGGTCGAGCCAGAAACGGGGCAGGCGCCCACCTGGCATCCTGACCCTGAAAACCCGTTACGTAGTGAGAGCGGGTACTGGCAGGATCACAGTTTTGTCCACGTGTAAGGATAAGTAAAGACTTGGGGAGATTTGAGAGGGATTTGACAAAATCGGTGGGATTGCCGACAAGTGATTGCCCTCGCCCGCTCCCGAATCCTTTCAAAGCTCTATAAGCTCCCCAAGGCTCCGCAAATCTCCATATCAACGCCTATTCAGCCGTCCAGAGACCCGCCCATGCAGCGTGAATACCACCGCTGGTACAGCCATCGACTCAACCGGGATATGGAGTTGTTGGTGCATGGTCACGCCGGTGCGCCGGTGCTGGTCTTCCCTACGAGTCAGGGGCGCTTCTTTGAGTACGAAGACCGCGGCATGGTTGCCGCGCTGGGTGATTTCCTAGAGAACGGCTGGTTCCAACTCTACTGCGTCGACAGCGTGGATGCTGAAAGTTTCTACAACTGGCAGACCCACCCGGTCAACCGCATCCTGCGCCACTGCCAGTATGAGGAGTATCTACTCAACGAAGTGCTCCCGCTGATCCGCATAAAGAACCGCAATCCGTTTTTGATCACCCACGGTTGTAGTTTTGGCGCTTATCATGCGCTCAACTTGGCCCTGCGCCACCCGCACCTCTTTGGCCGCGTGTTGGCCCTGAGCGGCAAATACGATGTGAGCGGCTTCTTTGGCGGCTACTACGACAACAACATCTACTTCAACACGCCCAGCCACTATGTGCCCAATCTTAGCGACCCGCAGCAGATTGAGGCCATTCGCCGGCTCGCCATCATCCTGGTCGTGGGGAAGGACGACCCAAACATCGAAAACAACCGCACGCTGAGCGCCGCATTGTGGCACAAGGGCATTTGGCACGCCTACCGCGAGTGGGAGGGCTGGAGTCATGACTGGCCCTACTGGCAGCAGATGGTCCGCATGTATATTCAGGGACATGATTGATTTTGGATTTTGGATTTTAGATTTTGGATTTGGCAGCCAGCGCGGGACGCGCAATCCAAAATCCAAAATCGAAGGGGGCTTATGGGTAACCTCAAAAAGATCGGTCTGATCGTGGGGCGAGAGTGGAGCTTTCCACCGGCGTTTCTCGAAGAAGTGAACCGCCGCGAGGCGGGCGTCGTGGCCGAATACGCCAAACTGGGCGGCACCCGGATGAACGAACGGTGCGAGTATGCTGTGCTGGTCGACCGCATCAGTCACGAAATCCCGTATTACCGCACCTATCTGAAAAACGCCATGCTCCAGGGGGCGTACTGTGTCAACAACCCCTTCTGGTGGAGCGCCGACGACAAGTTCTTTGGCGCCAGCCTTATCACCAGGTTGGGGCTGGCCTCACCCAAGACGGTGGCGCTGCCCTCCAAGGAGTACATCCCCGGCGTGGTGAGCGAGAGCCTGCGCAACCTGGTCTACCCGCTGGACTGGCAGGCCATTGTCGACTACGTGGGGCTGCCGGCCATCCTCAAAGATGCGTGGGGCGGCGGCTGGAAGAATGTCTACAAGGTCAACACAATGGAGGAGTTGCTCCATGCCTACGACCAGACAGGCACGCTCTGTATGATCTTGCAAGAATTTATCGAGTACGACCAGTTTGTGCGCTGCATCTGCATCGGCCGGGAACATATCATGCCCATCCGCTATGACCCGAAGGAGCGGCGCTATCATGTGGACCACGAGTACTTGTCGCCTGCGCTGGGTGAGCGTATCCTTCACGACGCCCGGTTGATCAACCAGGTGATGGGCTATGATATGAACAGCATCGAGTTTGCCATCAAAGACGGGATGCCCTATGCCATCGATTTTATGAACCCAGCGCCCGACATGGACATCAACAGTATCACACCCCACTATTTCTCGTGGGCGGTCAAGACGATGGCCGACCTCTGTATCGAGATGGCGCACAACCCCAAACCCCAGCGCGCCGAACAACGGTGGTCCCGCTTTTTGGCAGAGACCCCACCGCCAGCGTAAGATAGATGTTATGCAAATTCAGGCGGTAAAAACCCACAAGATCACCCCGGCTGACCGTGACTTGTTGGCCGTGCTCGATGCGTATGTACCCTTTCTGGACGAGTACACGGTGCTGGCTATCACATCAAAAATTGTCTCCATCTGCCAGGAGCGCGTCGTCGCGATTGGCGAAATCGATAAGCAACAGTTGATTGAAAGCGAGGCCGATTCTTTCTTGCCACCGGACACCAACCGTTATCATGTCACCCTCACCATCAAAGACAATATCCTGATTCCCAGCGCCGGTATCGACGAGTCCAACAGCGACCACCGGTATGTGTTGTGGCCGGCTGACCCGCAGGGTGTGGCCAATGCCATTCGCAGCCACCTCTGCCGGCGGTTTGGCCGGCGCTATCTGGCCGTGCTCATCACCGACAGCAAGACCACGCCCCTACGCTGGGGTGTAACCGGCGTCGCAGTGGCGCACAGCGGCTTTGCCGCGCTCAACGATTACATCGGTCGCACCGACCTCTTTGGCCGCCCGCTGCGCATGACCAAGGTCAATGTGGCCGATGCGCTGGCCGCCGCCGCCGTGCTGGTGATGGGCGAAGGGGACGAGCAGACGCCGCTGGCCGTGATCCACGATCTGCCCTTTGTCCAGTTTCAAGCGCGCAATCCCATGCCCGAAGAGTTGCAGAGCCTGCACATTGACCTGGAGGATGATCTTTATGCGCCACTGCTCAGAAGTGTCCCCTGGCAAAGAGCGCACTAGATGGGTGCCATGCGGATGCGATGGATGGGAACCGCAGCGTCAGCCCGAACGTTCACTTGACAGTTCTCCGTTCTCGGCGATTGTTCGAACTTTGCTGGATTTGTCGAACAGAAACGAACATAGATCTGCGTAGATTTTGTTTCAATCTGCGCACAGGTGTGCCCCTCTGTGTTCCAATCAATCACAAGCAGGACAGTCGGTTGCCATACGGGAATGGAGCCAGCGCAAATCAATATGCAGCAGCTTGCTGACCAAAAATAGAACACGACTCACGCAGCGCCCAATGATCACCAGGGGCGAGACTTGCTTGACGAGTCAACCTCCGGTCAAGGCTTGCGTAAGTCCTGATAGAATAAGGAAGAGACTCAATGACCTCCTTTGTCATCGAGGGCGGCCACCCGATCCAGGGCACGATCCGGCCCATCGGCAATAAGAACGCCGCCCTGCCGATGTTATCAGCCTGTCTGTTGACCGATGACCCGATCCGGTTTGAGAACGTCCCGCAGATCGAAGATGTACGCACAATGCTCAGTTTGTTAAGCGGTTTAGGCGTCGCGGTCGAGCAGCGGGGCAACAGCGTCTTGCTTTGTGCGCGTGACGCCGACAGCACAACACCCGATCCAGAGTTGTTTGCCCAGATTCGCGGCTCGTTGACCGTGATGGGGCCGCTGCTCACCCGTTTCCAGCACTTTGGCGTCCAATCCTCCGCCGGGGGAGACAGCATTGGCCGGCGACGGATCGACACCCATATCCAGGTCTTTGAGGAGCTGGGGGCCAGGCTAAACAGCAACGGAAAATTCGAACTACACGCCGACGGCCGCCTCAAAGGGAGCGACATTTTGCTTGATGAGGCGTCGGTGACGGCCACCGAAAACGGGATCATGGCGGCCGCGCTAGCGCAAGGCGCGACCATCTTACGCAATGCTGCCTCCGAGCCTCATATTCAAGACCTCTGCCACCTGCTGGTTTCTATGGGTTGCCCCATCGAAGGCATCGGCACCAATACGCTGGTGATTCACGGTCAGGAACGGTTGCACGGCGGCGAATTTTGCATCAGCCCCGATTTTGTCGAGGTCGGCAGCTTTATTGGCCTCGGAGCAATTACCCCGGGGGAACTGCGGATCGGCGGCGTCATCCCCGAACATGTGCGCATGATCCGCATGGTCTTTGAGAAACGGCTGGGCGTGCAGATGCGCCTCGAACACGACCCCACCGCTGCAAATGGGGAAGCCTATACGCTGGTTGTCGAAAACGATCAGGAGTTGCACATCCGCCCTGATTTTGGCGGGGCCGTACCCAAGATCGACGACGGCCCTTGGCCCCAGTTTCCACCCGACCTGATGAGTATTGCGCTGGTCATGGCGACCCAGGCGCAGGGCACGGTCATCATTCATGAAAAGATGTATGAAAGCCGGCTCTTTTTTGTGGACAAGCTGATCGCCATGGGCGCCCAGATCATCCTTTGCGACCCGCACCGCGCCGTCATTGTCGGCCCCAGCAAACTGGCCGGGCAACAGGTGAGCAGCCCCGACATCCGCGCCGGTATGGCTCTGGTGCTGGCCGCCCTGGCCGCCGAGGGCGTCACTACCATCGGCAACGTCCGCCAGATCGATCGCGGCTACGAACGGATCGACGAAAAGCTGCGCACGCTGGGAGCGCGCATCCAACGGATCGAGTAGATGGAATGAGGGCTCTGGGGTTTCTGAGGAGCGGGTGCCACGCCTCAGCCTTAACCGTTTGAAAACAGAATTTTAACAAACTGGTGTTACTCTGGTCCAATGTCTGCGGATAACGGCTAACGGCCGCGCCGGATCAGTGGCGACCCATCGTGTCCAATTGGCACGAACCCCGGTTGACGCAGACAAAGAGGCTACGGTATACTGAAGCTATCTCCGACGAGGAAGTAAGGCTTGCGGTAAACGGTAGCCAGGAGATTGGACTATGAGTACACTTGCTACGGGCAAACCCGTTGCCGGCGATGTTGCCCCACGCTCTGGCCTCTTGGCGCGCTGGCTCACCGGTCGCCAGGGCCGGCGGGTGCGTGAAGCAATGCTGGCCTATGCCTTTCTCCTGCCGGCGATCCTCATTATCGGCACCTTTGGCCTCTTTCCTCTTCTCTTTGCCGCTTTTGAAAGCACCTTACGCGGTCTAAATCGCATTGTCGGCGAGTACGACGGGCTCAACAACTATGTGCGAGCTATTGGCAATCTAACCTATGTCTTAGGCTTTTGGCTTGCTCTTATTTTCTTCTACTTTGCCGTGCGGACAGTCGTAGGGGCGCTGCGCACTGCCCGCGCAAAGGGCCAAAACCTGTGGGGGTGGCTCATCCCCGGTGTGTTGAACGGAGCGGGTCTGGCTGTGGGATTGGTCTTTGTCTTCCAGTTTTTGCCAGCGCTGTTGGTGATCCCAGGCCAGCTTCGTGGCCGCGACAACACGCCCGAACGATTTCGCGCCCTGGTGGTGGAGGCGTGGTGGGATGCACCAGTGCAACAGGCCTTCTGGGCCTTTATCGGGCTGGTTGTTGCCGGGCTGGCGACTGGCTATGTGGTGCATCGGCTGTTGCGCCGCGAGAGGAACTATGCTGTCTTTATCTTTATGGATGAATTTACCGCCGCCACCTTTCTACTCGTGGTGGGTAGCGCCATCGGCTGGCTGACCTGGGGCGAGGTCAACCGGGCCTATGCCACAGCGCTGGAGCAGGGGGTGGGCGTAGACATCTGGACGCAGATCATCACGATCAGCGCCGGGTTTGCGTTGCTCCTGCTCTCGTGGTGGCTGTGGGACAGCGCTGGCGACTTACTCTCGAATGTGCGAACCGCGGCGCAGCTGGGGGCTGCCGTACTCCTCCTGATCGCAGCGTGGGTGCTCATTGCTGAGTTGCCACGCGTGGTCGCCCAGGGTGACTCCAAATGGTGGATGGGTCTCCAGGCAACGGTCTGGTATTCAGTAGGAACAGTGCCGACGCAACTGGCGCTGGCGCTCATGTTGGCGGCGCTCCTCTTTCAGAACATCCGCGGGCGAGCGCTCTTCCGCGTCATCTTTTTTATCCCCTATATCGCGCCCTTTGTGGGTACAGCGGCGGTCTTTCGCATCATCTTTTCAGCGCGGCCCAATTCGCTCTTCAACAGCTTGCTGGGGGGCGTCGGGCTGCCTTCTCTACAGTGGCTCAACGAACCGACCGGAGTCTTCCAGTTGCTGGTGGGCCGGGGAGTTGAGTTGCCAGGTTGGGCCGCCGGGCCGAGCCTGGCGCTCGTGGTGATCATGTTCTATGGCGTCTGGACCTTTGTGGGTTTTAACACGGTGATCTTTTTAGCCGGGCTCGGCGCCATCTCGCGTGAGACGTATGAGGCAGCGAGCATCGACGGGGCCGGGCGTTGGGCGCAGTTCCGCCATATTACCTTGCCGTTGCTCTCGCCGACTATCTATTTTCTAACGCTCTACTCGGTCATCGGCACCTTCAAGGCCTTCAACCATATCTATGTGTTGCGGTCGGGCGCCGCCCTGGGCACGACCGATACGGCGAGCGTGGTCATCTTTGATGCCTTCAAACGGGATACGCGCTATGGCTATGCGTCGGCGCTGGCCATCCTGCTGTTGTTGATCATCCTGGTACTGACCGCAGTGAACAATCGCATTGCAAGCAAGAGGGTTTTCTATGGCTAGCAAGGCCCCCACTACCCCGCTGGCTCCAAGTAGCCTTCGACGACGGGAGCAGAGCCGCGTGCCGGTTGACATAGGCAAGTGGCTCATCTATATCGTGTTGATCTTCTTTGCCATCCTTGCACTGACGCCCTTTCTCTATACGGTCAGCGTCTCGCTGATGAACCTGACCGAGGCGACAGGGAGCCGTCTGTTGCCGCGCACACCGCAGTGGCAAAACTATGCCCAGGCATGGAATCAGGCGCGCTTTTCCCAATACTTTCTCAACAGCGTGATCATCGCCACGCTCACGGTTGGCGGTGAGGTGGTCTTCTGCACGATGGCCGCCTATGCCTTTGCCCGTATGGAGTTCCCTGGCAAAGGTTTTCTCTTTGCTCTGTTACTTTCCACGCTGATGTTGCCCGAAGCGGTAACCTGGGTGCCCAACTTTATCACCGTCTCGTGGCTGGGCCGGCTGACTCCGATACCGTGGATCAACAACTGGCCGGCGTTGACGATTCCCTTTATGGCGAGCGCCTTTGCCATCTTTCTGTTGCGGCAGTTTTTCCAACAGATCCCCAACGATTTTTGGGATTCGGCGCAGATCGACGGCGCCGGCCATCTGCGTTATCTGATTCAGATTATCGTCCCGCTCTCCCGAGCCGCCATCCTGACGGTTGCGCTCTTTGGCTTTATCAGCTCTTGGAATGCGCTGGCCTGGCCGATCCTGGTGACGACCACGCCCGACTGGCGCCCCATCTCGTATGGTCTGCTTGCGTTCCTCGATGAAGCCGGAGCGCAGTTTCACCTGCAAATGGCTGGTTCAATGATCACGGTGGCGCCCATTCTGGTGCTCTACTTCTTTACCCAGCGCACCTTTATCGAGGGGATCGCCAATACGGGTATCAAAGGGTAGGTAACGAGCGAATTGCGAATTGTGAATGAACGCCGGGTCTGGTGACTCGCAACTCGCAACTCGCAATTTGCTGGTCCATAAAATCGATCGTCCGTGACTACAAATCAATCATAACGAGGAGAGTAGACAATGCTTCGGAAGCAAATCTGGCTTTTGAGTTTGCTGGCCGTCATTGCGCTGGTGTTGACTGCCTGCCCGGCGGCCCCGCCGGCCGGGGCGCCGCCGGCAGCGCCAGCGGAAGAAGTAGAAGAGGCCGCCCCGGCGCCGGTGGCGGCCGATGATGGCGAGTGCGCTCCGGCTACAGAGGGTGAGCTGGCCGGCGTAGACCCGCGTGACGAGACTGTTGTCTGGTGGCACCAGCACAGCGGGAGCCGCGAAGAGGGTCTCAAGGCATTGATCGAAGAGTTCAATGCCTCCAACCCCTGTGGCATCACAGTCGATGCCCAGAATCAGGGTGGCTATGACGACATTCGCGACAAAGTGAATGCCAGCATCGGCGCCGGTGAACAGCCGGCCGCGCTCATCGTCGGCTACCAGAACGACCAGGCGTTCTACCAGTTGAATGATGCATTGGTTGACTTTAACCTCTTTATCAACGACCCGCACTGGGGTCTGAGCGAAGAGGAGCAGGCGGACTTTTACGCCAGCTTCTTTGACCAGAGCGTCCACCCGGTCTTTGACAACCAGCGGCTTGGCTTCCCGCCCAACCGCTCCATGGAAGTGCTCTACTACAACCAGAGCTGGCTGGAAGAACTCGGCTTCTCCGGCCCGCCCACCACACCGGAGGAGTTCAAAGAGATGGCCTGCGCCGCGGCTGAGGCCAAGGGCGACGGCACCGGCGGCTTTATCCTGCGCGACGACGCCTCGGCCATTGCCGCGTGGACCTTTGCCTTTGGCGGCGATGTCCTGACCGAGGATGGCGAGCAGTACGTCTACAACGGCCCGGCCACGGTTGAGGCGCTGACCTTCCTCAAGGGCATGCTGGACGACGGCTGCGCGTACTTGTTCACCGAAGGATACCCGGACCCAGAATTTGCCGCCCGCCGCGCCATCTTCACCATGGGCTCCAGCTCCGGCATTCCGTTCTACGAAAGCGGCGTACAGACGGTCGCCGAAGAGACAGGCGCCGAACCTGATGTTTGGGGGGTGATGGCGGTTCCGCACACAACGCCCGAGCCGGTACAAAACATCTACGGCGGCGATGTGATGATCACCCAGACGACGCCGGAGCAGGAACTGGCCGCCTGGATCTTTGTCAAGTGGTTCACTTCGCCCGAGATCATGGCTCGGTGGGACCAGATCAGCGGTTACTTCCCCACCCGCGCCAGCGCAGTCAACTACCTGGAAGACTATTTGAGCGAGAATCCGCAGTGGGCGCAGGCGGTTGAATTGCTGCCCTACTCCTACTACGAGCCACAGCTCATCTCGTACCAGGCTGCGCGCGACGCCGTGACCCAGGCCTTCAACGAGATCATGCAGGGTGCCGACATCCAGGCCACGCTCGACCAGTTGACCGAGAATGCCAACGCGCTCCAGGCCGAGTTGATGGCGGAAGTGCAGTAACATTCTGATTGTTGCAACAAAAAACGGACGGGCTTGGCCCGTCCGTTTTTTGTTGCAACAATCAACCAAACTTCATCGCCTTGAACATTTCATAGTAGCGCCGGCTGCCGTCGGGTTGTTCCTCGCCCCAGCGTTCGAGCCAGCGCTTGGGGCCTTCAATGGGGTCGGCGATCTGCGTCTTGTGGCAGAGGATCGCCTGGATCTTGGTCTCGATGTCCTCTGTGATATCGATACGGGTGTCCGGCTCCGGGTGGCCGAAGACGTAGAGATGGCTGATCTTGTGGGGCAGATAGCCTTCGTCCATCATCTTGGGGAAGAACATGGGGTTGTCGGCGGCGGGGAAGATGGCCTCCAGCGCCACCAGGCCGGCGTTGCGGTGGTCGGGGTGGTTGATATAGCCGTCGCCCACCAGGTAGCGGTCGGGATTGGTGCAAATGATAAGTTCAGGCCGGATGCGGCGGATCTCCCGCGTTACTCGTTCGCGCAGCTGGCGTGTGGGCTGGAGAAATCCATCCTCCTCGCCCATAAAGAGCACCTGCCTGACCCCGCAGAGTTCGGCGGCGGCGCGCTGCTCGATCTTGCGCAGGGCGATCAATTGGTTGCGTGTGATCTCAGGGTTGTGGTTACCCTTGTCCCCGTTGGTCAGGATCATATAGGTTACTTCGACACCCTGACGCGCCAGCGCGATGGCAGTGCCTGCACAGGCAAAATCGGGGTCATCCGGGTGTGCCATAATCACCAAAGCCCGCCGGATGTCGCTCCAATCCGGCGTTTTGAAGCGGGATGTTTCGGTCATAGCTGGCTGTCCTGGCTCTACAACAAAAAACCCCCGCCGGAGCAGAGGTTTTGTCTGACGAAAGCTCTATCCGTAGCGACTTAGACCATATTGAGCGCTGAGTAACCAGGGCCGTCGGTGAAGTAGAGGGCGTTGAGCTCCACCGTATAGAGCTGGTCTTCGGGCAGATCTTCTTCGGGCAAAATAGCCGCTACAGGGCATTCGGGCACGCAGGCGCCGCAGTCGATGCACGTGTCAGGGTCGATGTAATACCAGGGCCATTCGTCTTCGGGAATCCCCGGCACGATGCATTCAACGGGGCAGACATCCACGCAAGCGCCATCGCGAATGCACAGATCAAAAATGACGTGAGTCATGTGGGGTAAACCTCCTAAAAACCTGGGTCGGCTAGTAACGATCAAAGCGTCGGAATTCGTTTATCGCCGGCGCTTCAGGGCTGCCTGCCAGAGACAGCATTGCTTTGTTCCAAAGCGCACAATTTCACTCTATGCCGATTGTACGCGCCTTCTTGGCAATTGTCAACTGGTTGAGACAAAATTCGGGAAATCTGTGCTTGGGGGGAGAAGCGAAGCTTTTGGGAGAACGCCTTGCTTCTCCCTCAGCGTCTTTAGAGCCTATCCGAATAATTATACTGTAAACTAGGTTCTGTTGACATTTGTCTAGCAGTGCATGACTCGGCTGGGGTGCGCACATGCGTTGCACCTGCAAGGTGCGATGCATGTGCAAGGTGCAACGTCAAATGCATCGCACCGCTGTGTAGGCTAAAATGTCAACAGAACCTAATCCTACAACGAGACTTCATGTGACGGGCCTACCCCGACCTCCGGCGACAATCATCAAAGTCTCGTTGTAGGATTAGTCAACTCTCTGCCACCAGCTCTAATCCCTCGCGGTCCAACAGCTTGATCCGTTTGCGCCCGATCTCGATATAGCCATCTCCCTTGAGGTCGTTGAGCACCTGCGTCGCCGTCTCGCGGTAGGTGCCTACGCTCTCCGCCAGGTCCTGATGGGTCAGGCCGCTGATTTCGTTGCTGCCCTGTTCTGCAGACAGACGCAACAGTAGGCTCGCCAGCCGCGCCGGGATGCCCTTGAAGGCCATGTTTTCGAGTCGCTCCTCAGCCTCGCGCAACCGCTTGCCGGTAATCTCCAACAGACGCAGCGCCACCTGGGGCTTGCTCAGGATCAACCGCTCCAGGTCGGTGCGGCTCATGACACAGATGAGACAATCCTCCACTGCCTCGGCAAAGGTGTTGTGCATTTTTGCCCCCAACAACGCCATTTCGCCGAAGAGCGTGTGCGGTCCCAAGGTCGTGATCACCAACTTTTTGCCTTCGGGGCTGATCCGGTAAAGCTGGACGCGCCCCTCCTTTAGAATGAAGAGCACTTCACCCGGCTCTTCAGGCCGGTAAAAGACCCGCCCTTTGGGCACTGTACTCATCGTCGTAACCCGATTTAATTCCTCCATCTCACGCGGGGTGAGATCTTGAAAGACCGCCAGCTCCGATAAATACCGCATCTTCTCTGCTGGCTGTACAGTCGCAGCCCGTTCTTCAGTTTTCACGCTCCGCTCCCTCTTCTCGGGATCTAGGATTAGAAATTCGGGATCAGGCGAATGCAGACAGACGGTAGCGCTCTCCTAATCCCTAATACTTGATCCGAATCCCAAAATTCCTGCAAGCTCTCGTCCACGTGTATCTGGCGCGTAGGCCTGGGAAGGGTCGCCCAACGACCCCAGCCGCCCGTCCAGCAGGTAGGAACATGTCTCTCTATAACGTCCTCAGAAGCCAGCGCAGATTGGCCGCCGCTATCTGTGACAGACCTTACGTCAAGTCAGCATTATATAGGCGAACAACCTTGCTGTAAACTCCCGAACGAACAAAAATGATGACGACGGGCGATAAACGATGGTCTGTCGTCTACCGCCTCCTACCGGCATTGCCACGGCGTGAAATTGTCAGTGAAGGGCCGCACGCGAAATTCTGGTTCGCCGGCCTGGAAATTACCGGTCGAGCGAACGACTCGCCCGTTGACCCATTGTTCGACACGATACGGCTCGCCGCTGCTGCCAAAACGGCCCGTATCTACCGCCAGGCCATCGATCTTGAGGTAACCGTCGGGATTGGTCGTACCAATGCCGCGGCTGGTTGCATACCAGTTGCCGCGGCTGTCGAGCCGGTAGAGTTTGATCCAGGCATAATTCTCCGGCTGGGGTGGCACACAGGTGATGATGTTGCCTACCGGCGCCGGCTGCTGGTTCCCGATCCTACGCCAGCCGAGACGGGCAACGGCGGCGCCGTCTTTCTCGAAATACTCCATGCGTAGACGGTGGTTGCCCCGGCTGAGATTGACTTCGGCGTTGTAGCGGCTGCGGTCTTGTTCTCGCCACTGGTCGATGACCAGCCGGTCGTCGATATAGAGACGCACGCCATCATCACTTTCGGTGGTAAAGCGGTAGCGCCCGCCGCTAAAGTGGAGCGTGATCGTCCAGCGCACGGAAAAGTTATCGCTCGCGATAACGCCAGGCGCCGGTGAGCCAGTCCCCCAGGTGAAGTCAATGGCGCTGTCATCGCGCACAAGGGCAGGCGAACCGCTCAACTCGCGATTATTGAAGTATTCGCCGCGCCACTTCTGCCCGTTTTCAGCGGTATCAACGCGTTCCCAGGTTAACTGTACGAGCGCACCGCCCCGGTTCTCAAAGTACTCGAGCCTGACCGGCACAGCGCCGCCCGGCAGTTGGATATCCGCCGTATAGGTTCGTTCGGGCTGGTTGCGCCACTCATCGATGAGCAGCCGGTTGTTCACCCAGAGACGGGCGCCGTCATCTACACGCACGCGGAAGCGATAGGTGCCGGCGCCCAGGTCAAGCGTGCGGGTCCAACGCACCGAGAAATTGTCGCTGTTCACCACCCCCGGCGCAGGTGAGTTGTTGCCCCAGACAAAGTTGATCTCGGTGTCGTCGCGCACAAGCACCGTTGCGCCGCTGAGATCACGGTTGTTGAAATACTCGCCGCGCCAGCGGCCTGTGGGCGCAGGCTGGTCGAGCGGCTCCCACCAAAGGCTGGCCCGTGCAGCGCCGCCGGCCTCGAAATACTCCAGCTTGACCGGCGTCGGGCCGCCTGCCAGCGCAATCACGCCCTGGTAGGTAGTGTCGGGCTGGATGCGCCACTGGTCGATCAACTGCCGGTCATTGACCCAGAGACGGGCGCCGTCGTCCATGCGTACAAAGAAACGATAGGTGCCGGCGGGCAAGTCGAGCGTCCGCGTCCAACGCACCGAGAAATTATCATTGTCCAACACATCTGGCGCCGGTGAACCGTTGCCCCAGTCAAAGTCGATGCGGTCATCGTCGCGCACAAGAGCCGGTGTCCCAGAGAGGTCACGGTTGCGGAAGTATTCGCCGCGCCAGCGATTCGTGGGCGTGGGCTGGCCATCGGTGCGCTCCCAGTTCAGCCGGACAATGGCGCCGCCGACATAGTCGAAGTACTCCAGCCGGATCGGTGTATTGCCCCCGGGGAGATAGATGTCACTGGTGTAGGTGGTGACCCCCTGTTCGCGCCACTGGTCGATGATGAGCGCGTTGTTGACCCAGAGGCGGGCCCCGTCATCCACGGTCAGGCGGAAACGGTAATTGCCCGCCGGCAGATTGAGCGTACGGGTCCAGCGTGTTGAAAAGTTGTCGCTGTTGACCACACTGGGCGCCGGCGAACCAGTGCCCCAGTCGAAGTTTATCTCGGCGTCATCGCGCACGAACACGGGTGCGCCGCTGAGGTCGCGGTTGTTGAAGTACTCGCCGCGCCAGTTCTGAATCGTTTCCCCTCCGCCCGACACGCGCTCCCAGTTGAACCGGATCAAGGCGCGGTCGGCGTTCTCGTAATATTCGACGCGCACAAGATGGTGACCGGTCGCCAGCGGCAGATCGGCCGAGAAGGTCTGCGCCGGGTGATCCGACCAGCCGTCGATGATCTGCCGGTCGTTGACAAAAACACGTACCCCGTCGTCGGAGGTAACGGCAAAGCGATAGAGACCGGCCTCCAGATAGAGATAACGGGTCCAGCGCGCTGAAAACTGGTCGGCACGGATGGCGGGGTCTGGCGAGCCGCCGCCCCAGTCGAAGTCGAGATTGGGGTCACTGCGCACCAGCGCGGGTTCCCCCGACATCTCGCGGTTATTCCAGTAGGCGCCCTGCCACGCCGGGTCCGACACCGCAGCGCGGACAATATCCTCTTGCGCATGGGCCGGTGATGCCTGTACAGCGACACCTACCACCAGTAGCAGGATAACGAGCAACTGCCGCCAATTTCCCCAAAAATGTCTAAGCTGTTGCGAAATCATAAGGTTCTCCCAAACAATCAAAACAATTGCTCCACTTGTAATACTACAAATCGAGCAGAGTTGTTCCAACTGTTTGGGCGAAATCAACAAGCAGCATTTTCAACGTACTAACGCGCTCATGTTGAAGACTGTCGCCACCATGCAGACCCCAGAGAATAGGCCGGTCAGGCTGACCCCACTGCCACGGGGCACTTACGCTTCAGTACAATTCTAGAATCAGGTTCTGATTGCGCAGTGCGGAAACCAGTGCAATATCCCGCCCTGCTTCCAGGGTGGCCGTATGCCCGGCTCCCAGGATCAGGTCACGCGCGGCCTGGGTCACTAAAGCTGTGCCGGCGACCACGCGCAGCCGGCGATAGTTGGCTGGCACGCGATAAAGCTCACGCGGATAGAGGAAGAGCCGTTGGAGTGGCGCCCCCTGCTGGCCCGGAGTGCGTTGAGACTCTGAACGGATTAGAGCAAGTTGAGTACGCATACGATTGTTCTCTCCTTTCATATCCCTCGTGTCGTACGTTAAGAATAGCCAGATCAGTCGAGAGCCGAACACCCGTCCGCATGACTCATCTGGGAGCTGTCGGGCATGTGGATTTCGAGAAACGCAAACAGTTCCTCCAGCGTAGCAAAACGGATCAACTCCCCGCTCTGCACCGATTGCGCCGAGGCGCGCCAGGGTTCCTGCGCCTCGTCTCGCCAGAGGCGCACCAGATAGGCCCGGTAATTCGGGCTGGTGGGTTGAGCATTTTTGCTGCGCTGGGCCACGGACGTCTCGCTATGATTTGCCTCGATGCACATTCATCGGGTGAGCTTTACCAGACTTTGGTCTACAACTACTGCCCACCTTCCTGGAAGGTCGCACCTTCCAGGAAGGTCCGTGTGACCTGCTACTTTGTCACCAACGGCAAAAAGGTGTACAGGTTGAGCGCCGGTCTTTCCTCTGGGGGCGTCCCTTCCTCTTTCGGTGTCTCGCCGTCATCCCCCAACTCCTCCTCTTCAGCGGGCAGTTCCTCGTGTGGTTCTTCCTCAGAACGCACCACGCACGGTGCTCTTCTGGTATACCAGCAACGTCCCGTTGGGGGCATAGATGTTGGCGTATAGGGTGCTCTCCTGACCAACCTGAGCCGCTTTGGGGTTACCACTCAGGCTGCCGTTACCACCATTTGGCCCCGCCACGTAGAAGACAATGTCACTGGCACCCAGCTCAGTGGCGGACGGGTGCGGCCCGACCACGCTCTTTTGTCCCACGGCCAGCCGTCCAGTGATGCGAATCTCGGTCGCAGCCTGGAAGTAGAGGTTGACCTGCTGCCCCACCTCCCACGATGCAAAGTGATACTCGCCGCCACTGAAGATGACCGTGGCCTTCTGGTTGACCTTGAAGAGGCCGTAGCTGCCCGCAGCCAGCGTCAATGACCCATTCTGCGCCACCGTGATGTTGTTGCTGCCGGGGCTGATGGGCGGGAAGGCAGGCAGATCCACCACTGGCAGCGCCAGCGGCGCCACCTTGACGGGGATGTTGACCAGTTGCCCCTCTTGCAGGTGGTTATAATACACCGCTGGGATGGCGCTCTGCTGGTTGACCTTGACCGAGTCGCCATAGACGCTGCTGTCGCCCAAGAACGTGCTCTGCTGGCCGATACTCATCTCCACCCCGCTGTCGAGGAAGGGTCCTGTGCTGGGGGTGTTCGCCACCACCGCACCGCTGTGGATGGTCACACTCTGGATCAGACGCACCCCCTCCTGGCCCAGAATCACCACGTCCAGCGTTTCGGCAGGGGATGTGCTCTCGATGCGGTAGCTCACACTCGCCGGCGGGGTCTCGTTACCGGCCATGTCCACCGCACCGCTACAGGTGGCTGTAAAGTCGCCTGTACCATCCTCATTGCCACCGCTGATCACTACCGTGGCCGCCGTCGCCACACCCGAGAGCGCATCCTGCGTGTCGCAGCCGGGCGCAGGTGCGGATTCCAAGGGATAAACCCCACCCTCGCTCACACCGGTCACCGTAACCACCGGTGGCGTCTGGTCGATCTGCGCTATGATCACGTTGCTGAGGTTGCTGGTGTTGCCGGCATTGTCTGTAACCGTCTGTGGGGTCGAGGCAATCGCTGCCCCTTCGCCAGCGAGGGTCTGGCTGGCCGGGCAGGCGTCGGCGGGGATGCCGGAGAGTGCATCGGCGCAGGTGAATTCCACTGTCACGGCGCCGTTGTACCAGCCGGCGGCATTGGGCGCGCTTGTCGCCGCCGCGCTGATCGTGGGTGCGGTCTTATCTACAAAGATCGTATAGCTGCCATAGCCCGTGTTGCCGGCCAGATCGGCACAAGTGGCTTCCAATACCATGCTCCCTTCACCGCTCGATGTGCTGCTGGTGGTGCAGTTCGCCGAGTGGATGCCGCTGCCATCCACGTTGTCTGCCCAGTTCCAGGGGACGGTGACATCCGTATTGTTCCAGCCATTAGCGTTGGCCGGCGGGTCCTGGGTTGGGCTGGCCGTAGGCGGTGTTGCGTCCACCAGTTCAAACGCGCCGATGTCGCATGCTGCACCCTGCGGGCGGGAGACGCCGCGCTGATCCAGATTGTTGACCGTGGCCGGGTCGGCGCAAACGGTGTTGTCTCCCTGGTTGATGGCCGGGCTGCCGGCGAGCAGGGCGTGCGTAAGGGTGGGGCCACTATTGTCCTGCAGGGGGCCGAGCAGGGGGTCGCCGGTCAGGTTGTTGGTGTTGACACCGTTGACACAGCCCAGACTGTCGGCGATCAGCGAGTGGCTGGCGTCGAGAGTGCTCAACTCTTGCACACAATCGCCACCCAGGTTATTGGCGATGATCGTATTGCCCAGTGTCACCAGCGCACCGCCAGTGAAGAGGCCACCGCCGGCGGCGGCGCTGTTGCCGCTGAGGGTGCTGTTGATGATGCTCGCCGTGCTGTTGTCGAGGTTGAGAATGGCGCCGCCGGCATCGGTGGTCTGGTTGTCGCTGAGGGTGCTATTGACTACGCTCACCGTGCCACCGCCAATGTTGACGATGCCACCGCCGCCCAATGGGCCGTTGTTGCCGTTGTTGCCGTGGATGGTGCTGTTGACCACGCTCAACGTTCCCCTATCACTGAAGATGGCGCCGCCGCCGGCGGCGCTGTTGTGGCTGAGGGTGCTGTTGACCACGTATACTGTACTATTGCTGAAGATGCCACCGCCCAGGCCAGTAGCGCCGGTCGTACGGTTGCCGCTGAGGGTGCTGTGGATCAGATTCAGGGCGCCGCCATCCACGTTGGTGATCCCGCCGCCCCAGTTGGCGGTGGTGTTGCTGAGGATATTGCTGTGGCTGACCGTCAGCACACCGAGGTTGAGGATACCCCCACCCCCGTCGGCATCGGGGCCGGCGCCACGGGTGATGGTGATGGCTTGCATGGCGACGATGGTGTTGCGCTGGATGGTGAAGGGGCGCACGCCGAGGAGGTTCTGCCCATCCACAATGTGGCCGGCCCCCTCGATGCGCAGGCTGACTCCTGGGTCGGCGTTGTCGATGGCCGGGGTCGAAGCGCCGAGCGCGATGTCATCGCTCAAGGTGATCACATACTCGCCCGGCGCGTTCTGCTCGTTGAAGCAGAGGATGGCGTCGTCCAGTTCGGCGCTGTCGGCGACGCTGCGCGGGAAGGGCAGACAGCCAACGCTGGCTTCCACCGCACCGATATCCACCGCGCTGCCGCGGATGCGCGGGAAACCCAGTCCGCGCTGGTCGGTGGTCAGCGGCTGGCCCAGGGCGTCGAGGGCGGCAGTGCTGTCTCCAGCATCAATCGCCGGGCTGCCGTCGAGCAGGGCATGTGTGAGGGTGGGGCCGCCGTTGTCTTGCAGCGGGCCAAGGTTGGGGTCGCCGGTCAGGTTGCTGGTCTTGGGCCCACTCAAGCAGCCCAGACCACTTTCAATCAGCGAATGGCTGGCCTCGAGGTTGTCTATGGTCACGCAATCGCCCCCGATGTTGTTGGCGATGATCGTGTTGCGCATGGTCGACACCTTGCCAATAGAAGCGAGGAGGAAAATGCCACCGCCCCAGTCGGCGCGGTTGTTGCTGATAGTGCTGTTGGTCAGCGTAATAATGCTGTCGCGGCCATAAATGCCGCCGCCATCATACCCCTCGGCAGCACGATTGCCGCTGACGGTGCTGTTGGTCAGGATCAGGGCGCCATTCTGCGCGTTAATGCCGCCACCCCATCCGAGTGTGGTGGTGTTGCCGCTGACGGTGCTGTTGTTCAGCGTCACGACGCCGCCATTGCTGAAAATGCCGCCGCCGGCCGCAGCGGTGTTGCCGCTGACGGTGCTGCTGTTTAGTGTCGTTGTGCCCCGGCTGAAAATGCCGCCGCCGAACTCAAACTGCGAGCCGTTGCCGCTGACAGTGCTGTTGTTCAGCGTCACGACGCCGCCATTGTTGAAAATGCCGCCGCCCGGTACTTGGGAGCCGCCGCTGATGGTTGTGTCGTTGAGCGTGAGGTCGCCCGTACTGGCAACCTCAATGATGCGATAGTTGCCCGTGCCGCGGCGGATGGTGGCGTTGTTGCCCTGGATGGTGATGGCGCTGGTAATGATCGGCAGACCATTTGACCCTTCCTGCCGGCCGGTCAGGTTGTAGACGCCGCCGGCCAGGGTGATGACATCCGCCTCGCTGCCGGGGGCACAGTCGGCATAGGTGGCGGCGTCATCGTTGGCGTTGACAAGGGCCTCGATCAGCGAGCAGAGCCCGTCGCCATCGTTGATGGCGGGGATATCGGTCGTGACGGTGATCTCGGCGGCGTAAACGGCCGGCGCACCGTTGAGCGCCAGGGCCAGCGCCACACCGGCCAGCGATGCGCCCAGCTTGCGCTGCCAGCGCCGCCGCGTCCAACGCGGCAGCCAGCGCAGCGCCTGATAGAGGTGGGTGAAGCGTTCGATCAGCACCCGGCTGCGCTGCACCAGCCAAGGCGCCAGTCGCGGGCTTCTCGCCATCTGCTCTTGGAGCGCCTGCGCAAAGGCCTGGGTCAGCTCGTCGGGGGATTGTTGATTCGACTGCATTTTGTCCGTCTCCTTTGAAAAATAGATAAGTGACAAGTGACCAACGACAAACTCACACCCATTCCGCCAGGGGCGTCTCGGCCAGCGCCGCATCGGGCAGCACGTAGGATTGGGCGACCCGCTCATCCTCCCACTCCAATAGCTCGGGGAAGCGAGTGTTGTGCAGCACCTGCACGGCGAAGATCTCCTGCACGCCGCTCTCGAAGCGCAAAAAGCCCAGCGTCTGGCCGCTTTCGATATGCACCACCCAGACGCCACAGGTGCGCTCCTCGCCCAGCCGCTCGATCAGCGGTAACCCACTAAAGGTGGCGCTATCCCGCACCTGCGAGAGGCCGATGAAGGCGAGCGGGCCATAGAAGTCGAGGCCGCGGGTGAAGCCGGGAAGCTGGCAGATCGTGCGAATTGTGAATTGTGAATTATGAATTGTGAATTGTGAATGCTGGGCTGGCGACGGCTCGACGATGGACAGAGTACCGTGGCCGGATTCGAGCAGGTAGAGCTGGTTGTCGTGCCAGCGGGGAGAGTGGGGCATGGAGAGACCGCTCAGCAGAACTTCGTTGCTTTCGATGTCTATGAGCAGGCCGCCATTGGCTTTGTTGGCGCGCCAGCCGCCGGGCGTGTCGGTGGCACCCAGGGCGGTGGCATATTTGGGCCGGCCATC
>QEUW01000306.1 GCA_003577005.1 Chloroflexota bacterium
CGGGTCAGCCAGCCAAAGTTCATGGTCGGCTCGTCCATCTTGATCCGGCGGTCGAGCGCGTCGGTGCCCACCAGCGACCAGGAACCAACTTGCTGGAACGAGATGCGGATCTCGGCGTTGGGGTTGTCGCCAAAGTCAAAGCCGATATTGGCGTGCTGGGTCCAATCCTGGGCGAACTGTGCCACTTTGCGCTGGATCACGGCATCGCCATCCAAAAAGTGGATGCGCAGCGTCCGGCCCGCCTCCCACAACTTGTCGATCAGGACGGCGGCCCTGGTGCTGCTCTCATCGCCGGGCTGAATGAGCGGCGAAAAACGCTGGCCGGGCGGCAGGCGGTCGATGCAGGTGCGCAGGTTTGTAAGGTCTGATGTTGTCATAAGGGATGTCAAAAGGTAGCATAATTGTAAGGGTAGATGGCATCCGCCTACGGGAGATGACGTATAGCCAGCAGGCGGACGCCGTTCCCCTTGATACTGGATGGCCCGGTTTCTCCGCTACGGTTGCACACTATCCCTGTGCGGCCGTATAGACGCCGATCTTGTAATCACCGGTGCGTCGGGCGCTGTAGTGGCGCACACGTACGGTATAGACGCCGGGCTTGAGCGATTCGACAATCCGGGCGTTGAGCCGGTCGCCGCTGTCGTCGTCCATCGCGACAAAATGAGCCGGGTCGTCGGGACCAAAGAGTGACATCACCAGGTCGAGCTTGCCTTCGGTCTCGAGCCGGTAGGTCCCCTCTTGCGCCACAGCAAACTGATAGGTATCCACCTCACCATACTGCCCGATGGAGGCGCTGATGGCAGGCGCATCGACCTTGATCTCGTTCTCCAGCTTGGGGGCAAAGGGGTAAAGCGCACCGATAAATGCCTTGTCCTGCTCCGAGAGTTCGGTATTCCATCCCACTTCATAATCACCGGTGGTCAGGGCGTTGGGGATCGGGTAGAGCATGATCGACTCGCGATCAAACTCGGAGAACTGCGTGATATCGGCGCTATAGCGAGTGAACAGGTTGATGTCCACCTGCGACCGTGTCCAGTTGTTGGGTGGACCCTGGTAGTACCGGTAGACGGCATCCTTGTCCCACGGGATGTCGGTAGCCGGGTTTTGGTGTTCGTGGATGCACCCCAATGCGTGGCCGAATTCGTGGATAACGACGCGCGAATACTCCTGGTCGTCGGTCTCGCGGCGCAGCCAGCCATAATTCATCGTCGGCTGGTTCTTTGGGATGGAGAGGGCATCGGTGCCGAGATAAGACCAGGAGCCGGGCTGTTTGAACGAGATGCGGATCTCGGCGTCGGGGTCGTTGCCAAAGACAAACTTGATGTTGGCATACTGCTCCCACCCGTGGGCAAAAGGCTCCACCCGCGCCTGGACAGCCGGGTCGCCATCCAAAAAACGACAACGGAGGGTGCGGCCTGTCTTCCACAGCTTGCCGGTGAGGGCTGCCAATGCCAGGGGGGACGGGCCGCCCTGCCCAAACGGGACGCTGCCCCGTGGAATAGCCGGCGCATTGGCTGGGTTCTCTTCAATTGCGCGGCGGGCTGCCTCATACAATTGATCGGTCGGTAATGTCACATCGATACAGGCCCGTATCGAGGACAGGTCTTCGTTGCGGGTTGTCATGCCAGGCTCCTTTCCAATTGAGGGGAGTACTTGCTACATCCCACTTTGTGCTGATAAGTTGCTTGCAAGGTTGGCACAAGTGCCTTCCATGCGCTACAATGGTAAGAATATTATTTGTTTTGTTGGACTTGCATCGTAAGGCCCATTATGCTGTGTGCGGTGCAAGACGACCAGTCGCAGCTTTCTGTGACGTGAAGAAGAGAAAAGATAAGCATCCATGAGTGGAATACTCCTCCCCGGCCAGGAAAATAAGCCGGCTTCCGACATTCAGATTGAAGTTCCCGGTGGCTTTTCATCGCGCCGCCGCCGGGAAGAGTCTCCGGCAGACGAAAGCCCTACCGAAGCTGCCGTCACCCCGCCCGCTGACCTCCCAACGGAGGGTTCACCCGACGAGCGTACGCCAGCGCACGGCCAGCCGACTGTCGATCTACTCTTCCCACCGGCCCCGGTGCAGGTCCGCTGCCCCAATTGTGGGACGCCCTACACCGTCCCGCTCTTTACGATCATTGACCTCGGTGTCAACCCTGAGTTGAAGGGGCCGCTGCTCAGCGGGCAGATCAATGTGGCTGTCTGCCCCAATTGCGGCGCCGGTGGGCCATTGAGCGCCCCCCTGTTGATCCACGACGCCGAGCACCAATTCCTCGGCGTCTTTGCGCCCATGCAGGGTCAGAACCTGGATGTGCAGCAACAAAAGGCCATCGGAGATTTGACGCAGACGCTCATGCGCAAACTTCCCCAGGAGGCGCGCAAGGGCTACATGCTCCAGCCCAAACAGTTCGCCGACTGGAATCGTCTGATGGAGCAACTGTGGGAGTTCGAGGGGGTGACGCCTGAGATGTTGCGCCGCCAGCGCAGCCAGGGCGAACTGCTCCAGCGGCTGATCCCGTTAGCCAATGATCGCAAGGCGCTGGAACTGGCCTTGCAGCAACGCGGCGGCGAACTTGTCGATCGCGACTTCTTTGCCCTGCTTGACCGCTATATCCTCCTTGCCAACAGCCAAGGACAAAATGCCGAACCGCTGCTCCAGTTGCGCAACCAACTGCTTGAGTTGACCGAAACCGGCCGTGCCATCAAAGCGCGCCAGGATAAAGTACGCGCCATCTTGCAAGGGCTGGGCGCCAATACCACGCGTGAGCAGGTGCTCGATGCGATCCTCATCGCCCGGCAAGGAGAGGACGGGCGCGAGATTGCCAGTGCGTTGACCATGGCCGTTGCGCCGCTGCTCGACTACCAGTTCCTCGTGCTCGTCTCCGAGCGGCTCGAACAGGCGACGAGCGACGAAGAGCGCCAGCGGCTCGAAGAACTGCGCCAGACGATCATTGCTGTCCAGGAGCAGCAGTCTCAGGCGCAACAGGCGATGGCGCAGCAAGTGCAGCAGATCTTGCAACAAGTGCTCCAGGCGCCCGACATGGCCGCGGAACTTCGTAAGTATGTCGAGTACATCGATGAGACCTTCTTATCGGTGCTGGCGGCGATGATCCAAAGTGCGCAACGCAACAAGTCTGCCGCGGCCGCCCGGCGTCTGCAACAGGTCTATGACCAGGCAATGGGCATTGTACAAGAGAGCCTGCCCGAAGAGATGCGGCTGGTCAACGAACTGCTCAACGCCCCTGACAAAGCGTCGCTCTCCAAGCTTCTGCAAGAGAATCGTGGCAAGTTCAACCCGGAGTTCGTGGCCTCGCTCAAAGTGCTCGAAACCGATATGCGCGACGCCGGTCGCACTGAGGTGGCCGACCGGCTCAAGTCGTTGCGCGGCCAGATTCAGTTGATGGCGTAGCGCCAAAGGTGCGTATGTCCACTCCATCGCCCCTAGGTCTTAGAGCGGAGATCGTCACGACCGGCACTGAGATTCTGCTTGGTGAGATCGTTGACACCAATGCCGCCTGGATCGCACAGCAATTGCGCGAGGCAGGGGTCAATCTCTATTACAAATCGACGGTGGGCGATAACGAGCCGCGCATTCGCTCGCTCATTGAACTGGGAATGAGCCGGAGCGATGTCATCATCTGCAGCGGTGGCCTGGGCCCCACGGTGGATGATGTCACCCGCCAGGCCATCGCCAACGCTGCCGGTCGCACGTTGATCCTGCACGAAGAGGCGCTCGCTACCCTCAAGGAACGTTTTGCCCGCTTTGGCGTAGAGATGACCCCAAACAATATGCAGCAGGCGTACATCCCCGAAGGCGCCATTCTGATCCCAAACCCGGTCGGCACCGCGCCTGGATTTATCGTCGAGACCGAAAGCTGTGCAGTCATTGCGCTGCCGGGGGTGCCGCGCGAGATGAAACATCTCATGACCGAGACGGTGCTCCCCTATCTGCGCAACCGCGCCGGCCACACCGGGATCATTCGCCGGCGAGTCTTGCGCACCATTGGCGTTGGTGAGAGTATGATCGACGCTACGCTGGGCGAACTCATGTATGGAACAAACCCGACGGTTGGGCTGGCCGCCCACACCGGCCAGGTGGATGTGCGCATTGCTGCCCGCGCCGAGACCGCCGCCGCTGCCGAAGAGTTGCTCGACAATCTGGAAGGCCAGGTGCGCAAGCGGATCGGGCGCTATATCTACAGCACTACACCTGGCGAAAGCTATGAGGCCGTGGTCATACGCACCCTCCAAACGGCGGGCGCAACGCTGGCGTTGTTGGAGACAAATACGCGTGGGCTGCTGGCGCAGCGCATCGCCGCAGCCGTGCCGGATTTCACACCTGTGACGCGGCATTGGGTGGCAGGTGAAGATGACCTGCCAGCAGAATTCGCAGAACAGTTGGCCGCAATTGTAGTTGACACGGACTCTTTTACCGAAGCCCAGGCGGCGGAGATGGCCGGCGTAGCGCGCCAGTTGAGCGGCGCCACCTATGCACTGGCTGTCTTAGGCAGCGCAGGCGCCGATGAAGGATTGTACGGCCAACGCAGCGGCGAAAGTTGGATCGCCCTGGCCGGACCCGACGGCGTTCAGACCCTCCGCTGCCCGTTCGGGGGGCAGGATGAGTACACACTGGTCCGCATCGGTAACCAGGCGTTGGGCCTGCTTCACCGCGCCTTTGGCGAGTAAAACAGTCAGGATTGGGATCAGATCACTGAATCTTCCCTGCTCCCCTGTCTACCTAAAGTAAAAGCGCATTCCCGACACCATTTGTAGTGTAATCATTTTATCAACCCTTTTTCAGCGCAATCGTCTTCATTGTGTCTATCGATTGGGTGCTGGCGGTTCTAGACAAAGCAAACGATCTAAAACAATTGCCACGCACCGGTTGGCTGTTGGCCGGCGTCAGCGCGCCTGAATCGGTTGCGGCGCATTCGTATGCGGCCACGCACCGGTTGGCTGTTGGCCGGCGTCAGCGCGCCTGAATCGGTTGCGGCGCATTCGTATGCGACGGCGCTCCTCGCGCTGTTGCTTGCTGACGCCATCAACGCCGGCTGGGCGGGGCAGGGTTTGACGCGCCCGTTGGACAGCGAGCGGGTGTTGCGTATCGCCTTGCTTCATGACCTAACCGAAAGCCTGCTCACCGATCTCCCCAAGCGCAGCGCCGAACTGCTGGGCCGCGAGGCGAAACGGGAGGCCGAAGCGCGTGCCGCCCAGCAAATTTTTGCCACTGTGCCAGATGGTGCGGCCTACGCGGAACTCTGGGCCGAGTACGCATCCGGCGCCACACCAGAAGCTCAAGTTGTGCGCGATGCCGATAAATTGGAGATGGTTCACCAGGCCCTGCGCTACGAGGCGCGCGGCCAGCAGAATCTGGACGAATTTTGGGCGCAACCGCAGTGGTACTTCGCAGCCAGCGCATCCCTCTACCAGCGGCTCAGCGCGGGCCGCAGCCCCTCACAAGAGAAAGGATTGGCCCATGCGGATGCCTAGTTTTGCACCCGCACCCCAGCGGATGCAGCAGCCCATCGCGCTACTTGTTCTCGTTGTCTGTCTGCTTCTGGTCTCTGGCTGCCGGGGCGACGAGCTGGCGGCGCGCGCTGCTGACCTTGCACCCACGCCAACGCCCTCCCCCGCGCCACCCACGCCACCACCCACGCCCGAGCCGACGCGCGACACACGACCGCCGCTTGAACGCACGATCAACATCCTCTTGCTGGGTAGCGACCAACGACCCAATGAACCAAACTGGCGCACGGATGTCATGATGATCATCGCCGTGGATCTGGCGCAGCAGCGGGTGGGCGTTATCTCGATCCCGCGCGATGTCTTTTTGGAAGAGATACCGCAGCATCAACCCAATAAGATCAACGTTGTGGATTATCTGGGTGAGCAGGATGAGCCGGGAGGGGGCGGCCCTCGACTCCTCAGCAGCATCCTGGCTGAGCGGATGGGCGTCCGCATCGACTATTATCTGCGTTTTGGCTTTGAGGGCTTTCGCAAAGTGATCGACGCGGTGGGTGGTATCGAAGTCGATGTCGAATGTACCTACCGTGACGGCATGGCCGGCCTTTATCTTGCACCCGGTCACCACACGATGGACGGCCAGTTGGCGCTCAAATATGTGCGCAGCCGCTATACCACCAGCGATCTGGACCGCAACCGCCGCCAGCAGCAGGTGATCTGGGCGGTGCGCCAGGCGGTTGTCAGCAAGAACCTGCTGCCCCGCCTCCCCGCCATTTATACCGCAGTTTCCGGTTCGATTGAGACCGATATCGACCTCATCACAGCCGTCCGGCTGCTTCGGTTTGGGCTGGACCTGGAGCCAGGCCGCGTCTACAGACTTGCTCTGGCCCCGCCAGAGCTGTTACAGCCTGGCTGGCGGCTAGGGATGGAAGTCTTTGTCGCCGACTGGGCGGCCATTTCTCACATCACCCAGCGGATTTTCGAGCGGTCGCCCATGACGGCGGCCGAAATGGCTGGCGCCCAGGGCGAGCAGCGTACTTGCTAGTAAGCGCGTTGCCTACGCCGGGGTGCTCCGTTCTCGTCGAGGAGTCTTGTCATGGTCATTCGTATCATCACTTCACTCATAGTTCTGTCGTTGCTGGCGCCGGGCGCTGAACCGCTCATGGCGGCCTCCCTCTCTGCTACAGACGCCGCACCACCCAATGCGGACGCACACGAACCGCCGCCCCCACCCTTTGGCCCACACTTTCGCAAACCCCCGCTCCAGCCGCAACCGGTGGCCCCACCGCGCCTCGCACCTGCACCGGATGCAGCCGTCCAGCCACGCGTCGAAACACCTGCCGGCCCAGCTTTCAACTGGAGCGAGACCGAAAACTACCTGATCCTGGGCACCGACCGCCGCCCGGGAGGCGGGAGTTGGCGCACCGATACGGTTATTATCGTCGGGCTAGATCGCAACCTCAATCGCGCCGCCGTCTTTAGCGTCCCGCGCGACCTCTATGTCCAGATACCCGGCTACGGGTGGGGTCGTATCAATCAGGTAGACTACCTGGGCGAACAGCGAAATGGAGGTGGCGGCGGCCCCCAGCTTGTGTCGGATGTGCTCAGCGCGACCTTGGGTATCCAGACGCAACACTGGGTGCGCTTGCAAATGGATGGCTTCATCGACATCGTCGATGCCATCGGCGGGGTGACTGTCCATCTCGACTGCCCTTTCTATGAGCCGATCTTTAACCTCACCACCAACCGTTGGGATTACTTTGTGCTCCCGGCCGGCGAAGTGAAGCTGGATGGCGAGTCGGCCTACTGGTTTGTCCGCCTGCGCTACCGCGAGAGTGACATCGGTCGCGGTCGCCGCCAACGCCAGTTCCTCTGGGCCTTGCGCGAACAGGTGATGGACGCCAACTTGATCCTGCGGTTCCCCGAACTCTGGGGGGCTTTCCAGAACGCCATTTCGACCGATTTGGGTCTGCTGGAGCTGATCGAGCTGACCCGCTACGGTACCTCGCTTGACCCGGGTAATGTACGCGCCGGGGGCCTCACTCTCTCGGATCTACAGGGCTACCGGACAGCCGAAGGCGCCGCAGTGCTCCGCATCGCCGACCCAGCCCGTGTCCGCGCGATTGTCGAAGGCGTGTGGGATGCCCCGGCCATGATCGACACCAATCGCCAGGATGCAGAACGCTGCCCGGTGTTGCCGGCTGGCGCCACTCCCAGCATCCCGGCAGAACTCCTCCCGGCTGAGACAGCAGACCAGGAAGCAGCACCCGAAGAGGTGGTAGAGGAAGAACCGGCGCCTGAGGAAACAGTCGAGGAGGAACCGGCCCCTGAGGAGGTGGTAGAGGAAGAACCGGCACCCGAGGAAACGGTCCAGGAGGAGCCGGAATCTGAAGAAGTGGCTGACGAGGAACCTACATCCGAAGATACAGACGGCTGAGAGACTCCAAAACCTTTCTACTACGTCGTGCGCATCCCCGGATGCACACGACGTAGTAGAAAGGCTAATTGTGGCTGGGCCCTTCGTTCCGCACCGACTTGGGTTGTGATTCACTCCAGACCAGGCTGAGACCCCCGGCAGCGAGCAGCACGAGCCCTACAGTGGCAACCGCCACCCCCCAACCCGGCTGGAGAGCGTGGTTATACAACTCGGCGACCCCCGGCAGGACGCGCCAAAAGTTGCGCAACGGAAACCAGATCGCAAACCCACATAGTAGGGCCAACAAGGATGAAACCAGAGGGCGCGGGAGCAAGCCCAACATTGGGCTGAGCGCTGCTGCTGCCAGCAAGAGCGTAAGCGCAAGACTCTGTTCGTAAAACTCGGGCGTCGCCATACGCGCCGGTGTCCATGCTGGCGGCAACAGGTTCAACGCGGCGATGACCGCCACGGCCAACATTCCCGCCCGTGTGAGAATTGGGTAACTTAGGTGTGGGCGCCAGGCGCAGAGGCTTTGGCTTAAACTGACGGCGACCAGGGGCAGGTAAAAACCCGCCCGCCAGATTGTTATCTCGCCGCTTCGCACGGGCGGCAGAAATTTGACATACTCGCCCAGGTCCAAACCGGTGATCACCAGCGCGGCCACTGGATGATTTACCCACGGGCCAAAATAACCAGCCAGCGTCACAACCCCAGCCAGCGGTATCAACATCCGCAGCAACACCTTCGCCACAGCCGTACTTTCCAGCAAGATCAGATGCTCGCTATTGTTTGCGCCGCGCCAGGCGCGCTTCCTGGCGGAGGCGACCTTGTTCAAACCGGCTCCGTTCGTCGTCGTTTTGGAGCAGAAGCGGAGGCACACTCGTGGGGCGGCGGTCGGAGCCAAGCGCTACATAGACAATATAGGCGCTGTTGGTGTGGCTGCGCACACTGGTGAAGAGATCCTCGGCCTCGACGCGCAGCTCCACCTCAATACTCGTACGCCCCACCCAGGTGATCCGCCCGTGCACCAGCAGAAGCCGGCCCAACAAAACCGGTTCGTGAAAAGTGACGCTGTCCACTGTAACGGTAACTGCCGGTCGGCGCGCGTGGCGGCTGGCGATGATACCGCCACACTCATCGCACAGCTTGAGAATCACGCCACCATGCACATTCCCCAAACTGTTCGAATGTTCCGGCTGCATAAACTGTGTCAACGTCAACTCGGTCTCGCCAACCGTTCGCCCTGGCAGTGCCTGTTCATCCATTTCTCTTTTTCCCGCTTTGCGTTCTACGTTCTGCGTTCTACGTTTCCAACACCCGTTGATATGCTCCCAGTAACTGCCGGGCGCTTCGCTCCCAGGTAAACTGAGTGGCGTGGGCAAGGCCAGCCGCACGCAACTGCTGGCGGAGTTGCTCCTCTTGCACCAGCCGCAGGATGCCCTGCGCAATGCTATCGACATCTTCGGCCCGGACATAGAGCGCACCGGGACCGCCAACTTCGGGCAGACAGGAATTGTCGGCGGTGAGCACCGGCGTCCCGCAGGCCAGCGCCTCGACGATGGTCAGGCCAAATCCTTCGTATAGCGATGGATAGGCATAAAATTCGGCCGCACTGTAGAGCGCTGGCAAGTCCTCATCGGCGACAAAGCCAGGAAAGTGAACCTGCCCGCCTAGACCTAACTTCTCCACCCTGGCGTAAATATCATCATAAAGCCAGCCCTTGCCACCGCCGATGACCAGCCGGTGGGGCAGGCGCGCTTCCTGCCGGGCCAGGTGAAAGGCCTCTATGAGCCGGGCATAGTTCTTGCGCGGCTGGATCGTCCCCAGCCCGAGGATAAAGGGTGCTGGACCGATCCCGTATCGCTCACGCACGCGGGCCAGGTGGGCCGGGTCGCTCACCGGCTGAAAACGGCTGTGATCCACGGCGCCCTGCACCACTGTGATGCGTTCCGGCGCAACCTGCCACTGCTCTTGAAGGTCGCGCGCCGTGTGGTGGCTGTCGGCCAGCAGATGGTCGGCCCGGCGGACGCTGCGTGGTACGACCACGTTCAAATAGTGGTGCAAGCTAGGGAGCGCGGCCTCTGGAAAAAAGAGAAAAGCCAGATCGTGTACAGTCAGCAACTGGCGGCGGGCATGGTTGGGCGCCAATACAAAATCGGTGGCGTGGAAGAGGTCAAACCGTCCGCCAGCAAACCACTCGACCGGCGGAAAGGGCAGATTGAGCCGGTGCCAGATACGCATCAGGTTGCGTTCACTGATACGCGTGGCAGCCAGATCGAGAGGCGCTGTGTGGCGGTCGGCGGCGCTCACCGGTCCGGCGACAAAGAGACGCAGCTCATGGCCGGCGTTAAGCGCCACGAACGCGGTGATCTGGCCACGGATGATACGCCCGATGCCCGCTCGTTGGCGAATGGCCGGCGTGTAGTCGATCAGGATGCGCGCCATGCCGGTCTACTGCGGGTGCCGGCGTGAAAGCCCACGGTACGTCCACAGCCGGTTGGCCGTAAAATTCCAAAAGAGGACAACACCAATAGCCACCGCCAGCGCAAAGTTATAGCTCAACGCATGGCCAAGCCGCTCCTGGCCTGCCAGACGGATCCAGTATGGCTCCAACAAATGGTGGACGATCACAAAGACGACCTGGTTGATGACCAGGCCGATGACACTGACAATGACAAACTGCACAAGCTGGCGCCCGGCATGGCGCTGCCGGCTTTCGGGAAACGTCCAGCGCCGGTTGAGCGTAAAATTTTGAATGACGGCGGCTGAAAAACCAAATGGATTGGCGGTTCGCTCAACTAAGCCAAAAAGCTGTACGAGGACATTGACGATTGTGAAATGAGTGAGTGCGCCAGCCGCGCCAACCGTAGCAAATTTTGCAAACCGCTTGACTTCTCTACGATTGGAGCGGGCAAACGCCAGAGCCTGTGTAAACAATACCAACCTCGGTTCCTACCCTTCTTGAAGATTCAATGTCTAGATTTAAGAGGGCCAACCAAAGCGCAACATGTAGTTGCATTCCCTGAACAAATAGATTATCAAAAAAATTATGTGTACTCAAATGGACCAGCACACCGAGCACGCCAACTGCAAGCGCCGCCTGCCAGGTCGCCCCTTGGCGTCGCCACCGGCGAAAGCAACCGGCCACCCAGACGAAGACCGCCACCCAAAGCGTGAGAAAAACGGCCAACCCTACCAGTCCGCTTTCGCCCAGGACGTTGAGATAGACATTATGAGCATGTCCCAACGCCTCTTCCCACTGGGGCAGCCGCACCTCCGGGTAGAGTACTGCGTAGTTGCCCGGGCCAATCCCCAACCAGGGCGAGCGTTCCCACATGCGGATGGCTGCCACCCAGTGCGCCACCCGTTCCACGACGGCAAAATTCTCATCCGTAATCGGCTGGTTCAGAACATCAGTAAGCCCCAAATAGGCAGGCATCCCTTCAAGACGGTCGCTCACAGCCGTCGGGACCAGCACAGGGCTCAAAGCCCCCAACAGTGCCGCTGACAACAAGAGTAGCACCGCTACACCGCCTGTCGCCAGCGCCGCACGGCTGCGAAAAACCAGGACAGCCACAACGCCTGCCGTAGCACCAAGCCAGCCACCCCGGCTCCAACTGGCGACCAGCCCTGCCGCAATCAACAGCGCAGCGCCAGTGTAGAAGAGCGTCCACAGCGCCACCGGCGCCGGTCGAAAACCGCTCCGCAACCAACTACGCCAGCCCCACAACGCCAGACTGACAGCCACCGGCAATGTCAACCCAAGATAGCCAGCGTATGGATTTGGCTGGCCAAAGCTGCCGCTGGCGCGCATAAAGCGGTCCAGGATGATAAACCAATCGGGGCCGATCCGGTTGACAAATTGGTAAAGTCCCAGCAGCGCCTGGCCTATCGCCCCTAGCAGGAGCGCCCCAACCAGCCAGTGACGTTGCTCTGGCGGCATCATGGCCTGCACAAGAAGCAGCACCAGCGCCACCTGAATCCATTTTACCACTTCGACGGCGGCTTCGCGCAAATCGGCTGCCGGCAGTGCGGCCAGAATGAGAATACCGGCGTAGGCGGCTACCCAACCCACGACCGGGGAAGGTTCCAGCCGCAGCGTACGCCGCCGCACACCGTCGGCAAACCAGAGCGCGATGGCCCCACCCAGCAGCAGATCGGTCAAACTGAGAGCACCCATCCGTATACTGCTGGCAACCGGGAGCAGGGCGCCAATCGCCAACCAAATGAGCCACGGCCAGCGCACCAAGAGCAGGAACGCTGCACCACCGCTCAGTCCGATCCAGAGGAGTGAAAGAGGCGCAAACGCCAACAGCGATGCAACCACAGCCAGCCCCGCCATGCTGAGAGCCGTATATCGATTGAGTCCATACAAAGGTAAGCTTTGCCACATAGGATAACGGCACAATATCACGTCCAGAAACGATGTGCAAGCCCCAAACTCCCTGCTTGGCGAACGAGCTATCAAACCACTGCTGTGCAAACTGAACACAATAAAACCCAGATAAACACAGCTTTCTTGCCCCGTATTTACCTGGGTCCTATTTGCGTCGCAGCTCTACGTTCTGCGTTCTACGTTTTGCGTTCTGCGTTTCTAGCTCACCCCTCCAGGTGTGTGCTGAACCAGTCGAGCGTCTGTTGCCAGGCGTCGGCCGCGGCTTCGGCGTTGTAGCTTGGCCGCATATCATTGAAAAAGGCATGTTGGGCGCCTGGATAGATGGTGAACGAGTTTTCGATGTTGGCCTCCTCGAGCGCCCCCTGCATGGCTTCGACATTTTCAACTGGAATACCGCCATCTTCTTCCCCGTAGAGACCCAAAACCGGCGCCTGAATCTCCTGAGCCTCCTCTGGAGAGAGCGGTGTGCCATAAAAGGCGACAGCGGCACCTACCGTGTCCGCGGCGCGGGCGGTCATCAGCGCCAGCCGGCCACCCATGCAGAAGCCGACTACCCCCACCTGGTCGCCCGCCACTTCCGGCTGGTCAAGCAGATAGCTGATTGCCTGCTGGATCTCACGCACAGCCTCATCCATATCCAGTTCCATGACCAGCTTGCGCGCCTCATCCGGCTCGCTGACCACCTGGCCGTGGTAGAGGTCGGGCGCCAACGCTACATAGCCCTCTTGGGCAAAGCGGCGGGTCACATCTTTGATATGGTCATCGACGCCCCACCATTCCTGGATGACGATGACAGCCGGAAGCTGCTCATCACCGACCGGGCGCGCCAGATAACCCATCAACGTGCCATCATCGGTGTCCGGGTATTCGGCCACACCCACCAGCAGACCCCCCTCTTCCACGAGCCCGGTTGCCCCGGTGGCTGGAGCATCGCTCTCCACTACAACCGCTGGCGATTCAGCCGTAATCGGCTGGCAGGCGGCCAGCAGCAGATTGGCGCTGGCAAGGCTGCCGACAGCGAGCGCAGCGCGGTGGACAAACTCGCGGCGACTCAGCTTTCCCGTCTGAACGGCGTGGACAAGTTCCATAACGTAGATTCGATCCATGCTTTGCCTCCTTTGGGAACGGTGAGATGGTGAGACGCTTATCAGAGTAACGAGGTACAGAAGAGGGCCGGATTGGCGGTGTGTAGATAAACAGAAGCCGGGCGAAAGCCAATGCTGCCGTACTTTGTACCCCGCCCCGCCGCTATGTTCATTGGCGCTTCTTCACACGATGTGATTGTTGCGCAGTTGCACCCCAAAAAAAGTAAGGAGGCTTCAGGTTTGGACAGATTCAGCGCCTATCTGCTGCCGTCTGGTCTTGCACCCTCGGAGTAGGTGGGCTGCGGTGGCGCGGGTCTCCACACCAGTCGTTTGCGTAACTATCCGGTCTGCATTTTGCTCGTTCATGCTGAAGCTATAACCAGGACTACCCCTCGCATCATTTACCGGGCCGGGACTGGCGTCAACGATTCGCCCAGGTAGACAGTGTATTGTGGATCGGCTTCCGTGCGAGCACAAGGGTTGAGCGAGTCGAGCACGCCAGCCTCGCGGAACTGAATGACCACTTCGCCGTTGTGCTCACGGATCAGGGTGCGGGCGCGGTCTGCCAGTTCGCGGTCGGTGAAACAGTATCCCTCGCTGTCGCTGTGTGTCACCCAGACCATGACGGCGCCTAGCCCTCGCTCCTCGACCGAATAGATCGTATCGCGCATGACTCCTGCTCGTGTAAACGAGGGTCTCGCCCGTTCAAGCGGGCAGGCCGCCAGCAACAACGCCACACCAGAGAGGAACAGCACCAGCACGATTACACGCCGGTGCAGCTTGGCTTTGGTCACCATCTGTGCAATTCCTTTCCTCTTTTTGCAAGCTATGAATCCTGCCTTTCTCCCATGTCAACCCAAACAAAAGAGAGGCAACGGATTCTACCCGTATTCGCAGCCGAGGGTTCGCACGGGGGTGCAAACCGTATAGATCGCAGAGATCTACAAAACAAAAGCCCCAGGCTATCACTGGGGCCTTCGGCAAACGCCGGATCGATGTGGCGGAGAGGGAGGGATTTGAACCCTCGAGGGCTTTGGACCCTACTCGTTTTCGAGACGAGCGCACTCGGCCGGACTA
>QEUW01000012.1 GCA_003577005.1 Chloroflexota bacterium
ATCACCGGACAGACGGCCTGGTATCTCTGGGGCGCCAGCGGCGAGCGCGAACGCAACCGGATGCCTAACCATGCGCTCCAGTGGGCGGCCATGCGCTGGGCGCGTGAGCGTGGTGCGACCCGCTACGACCTGTGGGGCATCCCCGATGAGCTTGGTAAACTGGCGCAAGGTCTTCAGCGGGGCGAAAGCTGCGGCATCTCGCCGGATGCACTGCCCATCGATCTAGAGGCGCTGCCGGGGGGGGATCTGTGGGGCGTCTATCGCTTCAAACAGGGCTTTGGCGGGCAGATCGTACGAACGGTCGGTGCGTGGGACTTACCGCTGAGTGAGTGGGGGTATGCCGCCTATCGCATGGGTCTTTGCGCGAAAAAGAGACTTGAGAAGATTGAGCGATTGGGAGAGACTCGTATTTGGCAGTCGCGCACAGACCGCCAATTTTTCAATCCCTCAAGCGACCGCGCGCTCAAATCTCCCCAAATTACTGCAAATCCCTCCCCCCCATCTCCCAGTCTCCACCCGATCACCACTCCTCAGGAATGGCAGCAGACGCTTGCCGCCCTTCCCAATCCGCACGTGCTGCAGAGTTGGGAATGGGGTGTGGTCAAGGCGCAGACCGGGTGGCGCGCCGAGCGATACTCACTATGCGAAGGCGGGCGACCGATGGCAGCTTTCCAATTTCTCTGGCGGCAACTTGCGCCCGGTTTGCCTGTGCGCATTGGTTACCTGCCCAAAGGACCTACGCTCGATTGGGCCGACATGGACTGCGTCGATCGCACTTTGGCGCAGGTCGAACAGCTTGCCCGCGACAGAGGTTGCATCTTTGTCAAGATCGACCCAGATGTGCGCGAGGATACAACGACCGGTCGCCTGCTACTCCACGCCCTGGAACGGCGTGGCTGGCGCTACAGCCCAGACCAGATCCAGTTCAAAAACACGGCGTACACCGACCTCTCCGTAAGCGAAGAGACGCTGCTCGAACAGATGAAGAGCAAGTGGCGCTACAATATCCGCTTGGCCGAGCGCCGCGGCATCTGCGTTCGACAGGGCGGGACCAGTGACCTGGCGGCCTTCTATGCGCTCTATGCTGAGACCGGCAGGCGGGATGGCTTTCTGACCCGCCCGTTCGACTACTACCGCACCACCTGGGAGACATTCCTGGCGGCGCAGCAGGACGCCACCAATCCGGCGGGGGGGGTGCTGCTGTTGGCCGAACACCCGGATGACCCACAGCCGGTGGCGGGTCTGTTCTTGTTGCGCTATGGGGCGCGGGCCTGGTATTTCTACGGCGCCAGCAGCGAGCGCCACCGCCGCGATATGCCCAATTACCTGCTCCAGTGGGAGGCGTTGCGTTGGGCTATCGCCCAGGGTTGCACCGTCTACGACTGGTGGGGCGCTCCCACCGGCATCGAGGATGCTAGCGATCCCCTGCAAGGCGTCTGGCAATTCAAACAGGGATTTGGGGCGCACTTTCAATCCCATATTGGCGCCTGGGATTATCCCGTCTCGCCGTTGCTCTACTGGTTGTATACAGAGGTCATGCCGCAGGTATTGGCCTGGATGCGGCGCAGGGGGCGGTGAGGTAAGGAGGCAAATCAGTGAAAGCTATTCCGTCTACGGCACACTGAGATAGGTGTTGCGATTTCTAGGTCTGACCTCCAAAACTGTGACAATCCTGTCACGATCGTTGATCATATAGAAGACTCGCCAGCCATCGATCTTCAAGCGATAGCGGTCTTGTAACTCCCGTTGCAGCTCGCTATTTTGGGGTCTTGGCTCGTCTCGTAGATCAAGCATTGCCTGTACAAGCTCCCGGCGCAAACGTTCAGGCAACACTGCTTTGAGCTGCTGCTTTGCTTTATCTCTCACATCAAGCCGGTATTGGCTCATTTGTGCCCATTATTTCGTTGACAAACGCATCAGCATTATCAATGGTTTCGACCTGACTTTGCCCGGTAGCGATTGCTAATTCGGCCTGAAGGGTCACAATGGCGTCTTCTATCTCTTCTATCCGGTCAACAATGGCATTCCACTGGGCCGGTGAAATGATGACAGCCTGGGGCGTTGCTCGATTCATAAGGAGGACTGGGCCGTGGTGAATCTTTTCCGTGACCTCACCGGTTCTGTTTTTTATGTCCTGCATCGATGCCGTCTGTGGGATACGGTTCAATTCGATCATCATGCCCTCCTATTTTCCATGTAAAAAGTGTACTTTACAACCACAATTCTACCATTCGGGTAACAACGAGTCAATTCGGGGCAGGAAGAAGAGGTAGCCGGGATTCAGGGCGGGTAGGGCAAGATGCTATCTTGCCCTACAGCAGGCCAGCCCTTATCGCGCCCCGCACGCCTGGAGGCACGCCTGCATGTGCCCGTGCGACTCGGCGGCGATGACGCAGCACTGTTCGATGCTGTACTCTTTGGCGCCGATGATCTCCAGGTTGACCGGCCCCCGGTAGCCGTGGGCGTGCAACACCCGGATATAGCCGACCAGGTCAATATCCCCGCGGCCATTGGCCTGATCTTCAGGTTTGCCTGGTCCCTGCTGGCGGCCCTTGCAGTCGCGAATGTGGACGTGCTTGACCCGCGAGATGACAGCAGCAATGGCATCCACCGGGTTTTCGTTGGCGCGGAAGATATGCGACGGGTCCATGTCGATGCCAAAGTTGGGTGAAGAAATCGCCTCCATCGCTTGCAGGGTAGTAGGTGTGTTGTAGATTGCCGCGCCGACGTGCGCCTTGACACAGAGAGTAACGCCGTATTTTTCCGCCATCTGCGCCAGCTTGCCCAACTCGTCGATGGTCTGGCGTAGACTGGCCTCGTCACCGCTCTTGCCACCAGGTCCGCAGTTGATGATGGGGATGCCCAGTTCAACGGCAGCCTGCATCGCCCTCTCCATCTTGATCGAGTCACGAGACGGCTGCTCGATGGCCAGCAGCGTCAGGGCATAGCGGTCAGCCAGTTGTTTGATCGAGGGCACAAGCTCTTGCCAGCGGTCGAGCACCAGATGTTCGCTCATATTCTCGATGGCCGAGAGTTCGATGCCATCGTAACCGGCCATGGTAATGTACTTGAAGGCCGTCTCCAAATTATAGCCGCCGAAGAGGACGGAATTTGCGCCGAGTTTCATGAGTTGCTCCATTCTGTATGGACCGTAGACGATGGGCTATCGCCTATCGCCCATCATCTGGAAATACTACCCCAAGCTTAATGGTCTCTTGCGGGTGGGTGGCGATCTTTGGGTACTCTTGCAGCAGATCAGCAAAACAGACCACGGGCTGTACCAGCGGCACAGTCTGGATCGCACCGCTGGCGAGGAGCCGCCAGGCCACGTCGAAGATGCGTTTTTCGTCCCAGTTTGGGTAATCCGGGTTGGGTTCGCTACAGGCCCGGGAAAAGACGATCTTGGGCCGGTTCATGTGTGCTTCGGCGCCAAAGTCTAAACCAGCCGGGTAGACACCGGGGAAGGCGCCGGCCACGACCGTGCCGTTATAGGCCACACCTCTCAGCGCCCCTTGCAGCGCCATGGGGTGACCGCTGTACTCGATGATGACATCGGCGCCGCGCCGCCCGGTCGCTTCTTTGATTGCCAGTCCACTATCGTATTCGCTGGGGTCGATCACCAGGTCAGCGCCGCAGGCCAGGGCGACCTCTCGCCTGAGCGGGATCGGCTCTACGGCGATCGCCGGGTAGGCGCCCGCCAGTTTCGCCAGTTGCAGGGCGATCAAGCCGATCGCACCCATGCCAAAGACCGCCACGGCGTCGCCGATACGCACATGGCCGTCGCGCACGGCGCCCAGGGCAAAATCGGCCGGGTCGAGACAGGCAGCCGCTTGCCAGGGCACACCATCCGGCAGCTTGCGCACGCTTGCTGCCGGCCAGATATGCTCCTCCTTGAGCGAACCATACCGGAAGACCTGCTCTCCTGACTTGATTGTAGAAACCCCAGGACCCACTTCGACTACCGTGCCAACACAGGTGTTGCCCAACGCCACCGGATAGCGCACACCTGGTTGGCCCGTGCGAAAGAGCCGGTATTCTGGGTCAAAACGGCCGCGCGGGTCGGCATATCCTTTATAGAGCGCCATCTCTGTGCCGTGTTTGACCGCGCCATACCGGGTGCGGACACGGACTTCCCCTTCCCTAAGCGCACGGCTCTCAACCTCGCGAAACGCCACCTGTTCTTTCGCAGGGGCAATCAGTTCACGGACCATTCAGAATGTCTCCTCGGTAGTGGACAACGACCAATCCCCACAGATTCCCATCCATCCCTGGGGTTATAAGCCCTACTCACGTGACTTCGCCTGCAAGCGCGCTGCCTGAGCCGGGTCCCCAATGTGAAGTGTATCATAAGCTTGCTGAGAGCTCTTAAATGCGCCGACCCCTTCGTGACCATGCCAGTCGCCCTGGTGGTGGATGGGGTTGGGCAGCCCGGTCTCCTTTTCGCGCTGCTCGATCCAGGCGTTCATCCGTTCGGTAAGCGCCTCGACAATGCGCGGCTCGCACTCGGCAAGATTGTGGTTCTCGTCTGGGTCATCCACCAGGTTGTAGAGTTCGACTTCGGGCTTGAAGTGGAAGTCCGGCTCGAGCGCACGGATGAGCTTCCACTGGGGTGTGCGCCAGCCATGTTTGCGCATCCAGGTGCATTCGGTGATGTAGAATTCGCTCTCGTACGAGGCGACTTCCCTGCGCATGAGCGGCAGCAGGCTGCGCCCATCAAAGGTGAAACGGGTGGCGTCGATGTCAGCCAGGTCGAGCAGGGTGGGCACAAGGTCCTTATGCTGGCTGAAGCCGGAGACGCGATGCCCGGCCGGAACTTTGCCGGGGTAGCGGATGATGAGAGGCACGTGCAGCACGTTATCGTACATGCCGTGATGGTCGAACCAACACTCGTGGTCGTAGAGCGTCTCGCCGTGGTCGCCGTTGAGGACGACGATAGTCTCGTCGAGAATGCCCAGCGTCTCCAGGGCCGTAAAGAGGGTGCGGATGGCGGCGTCCATATAGGCGACGGCGCCATCATATTGAGCGATCACATAGTCCTTGTCGGTAATGCCGGGCGGCATCCAACTGGCGAAGAAGTCGCGGAAGGGCTTGAAGGACATGACCGGCTCCATAGACTTGTTCTTGGGGTCGGTCTCGTTGCCGTGGTAGAACATGCGCTCATACGGTTCGGGCGGCAGGTAGGGCGCGTGCGGGTCCATATGGCGCAGAAAGAGAAAGAAGGGTTGGCGCTTGCGGGCCAGCCGGTGCAGTTCGGGGATGGCAACCTCGTTGAGATTTTGTGCTTTGGGGCTGCGCCCTTCGTTCCAACTGCCCCAGCCAGGGAACGACAGGTAATTATCGAAGCCGCGCGATGACGGGTTGCCACTAAAACCGACACAGGTGGTGTCGTAGCCTTCCTCGCGCAGCATCTCGGCCAGCGTGGGAACCTCAGGGCGGAGCGGCCCTTTGTGGCGCAGCGCTACCACCTGGGTGCCAAAACAGTCGCGCCCGGTGAGCATGTTGGCATAGGCTGGCGTAGTGGGAATGCTAGGGCTGAAGTTACGCTCGAAGAGAATCCCCTCTTTGGCAAAGTGATCCATGTGTGGCGTTGTCAGGCGATGGTAGCCGTAGCTGCTCATGTGGTCGGCGCGCAACGAGTCAATCCCGAAGAGAACAATATTGGGGCGACGGCCCCGGCGTTTGGGTGGCATTGGCTGTTCCTTATGAGGTTTGTGACAGTTATGATAGAATATCCAACATAAATCGATGACAGTATTTTTCGTTGGCTCTGCGCCAGGCCGGGTACCCCCTGGGTGCGCCAACTCACTAGCTTCGGCAAGATTGGGATGATGCTTGATAACAGAGCAAGGTATCGTTATCTTGTATCATGCTGGAAGGATCTGTTGTTTGCCATCCTCATAACCTTTAGAAGCTGTTTGAAAAGGGGAAGTGCCGCCTTGGTGCGCTGCACCTGGGAGACCGGCTTCGGTGAAAGGTGCAACGCACTTTGCAAGTGCACCGCACCGGGTGTCATCCCTCTTTTCAAACAGCTTCTTAGTGTTGAAGTAGCACCAATTGTACGCCATGATGAAAGCCGGGCCTTTGCGCCTCAGCAGGTCATAACTCCTTCTGGCTAACAGCGATCACGGGCAATCGTACCCGAATTCGCACATCCCCTGCTCCAAAAAGTCAAAATAACTGACCCCATCCGCTCCGCTATACCGGCCCACTGCTTCGGGGCGCACGGGGATGCGCGCCAGCAGGATGCCTAGATACTCCTCCAGGCGAGATAAAGTTGCCTCTTGCTGCAAGACAAAATCCTCAAAACGCACCACAATCCAGTTGGCCGGCCTGGGCGTTGCCTTGACAATCTCATACTGGTACTGCCACGAGATGGCGCGGCGAGCGCGCCGGCGCAATTCGTCGAGCGGCAAAATCTGATCCCCATGTTGGGCGCGCTGGAGCATGAGTTCCTGCTGCGTGTGCGCCTGCTGCCACAAGTGCGGATAATGCTCGCGTAGAAACGCATCTGGATCGGGATAGTCGATGCCAAAATCGTGCAGGTCGTCGGTCAGGTGGCGCGCCAGGATGTTGTCGCGTGGATTGCGCACCCAATGGATGTATTTGATCTCGGGGAACATCCGTACAATCCACGGGAAGACGAGCGTCGTCTCTGGGATCTTCCAGCCCTTGTGTTCGGCGGGGCTGCGCAACACGGTCACCAGGTAGCGTTCGATCAGTTCTGTAAATTCAGGGGGGATCGGCGCGGTGTGCAGGGCGCTAAAATCCCACTGCAACCCGCCCAGCCAGTGGATATGGCGTGCAAATACCCGGCAGGCTTCGTACATCGCATCGGGTGGCAACAGATCACCCGACCGGTTCAACGGCTCGCCCATGTAGACATTGCTTGCAGACAACGTGTGCGACATGGCGCGAGTTCCACCGTGCCCGCGGCCAATAATCGTAATGAGGGACATATTCTATTCCAGATAGTGTGTTTGGATCAGTTGTCATAACGGGAAAGGGATGCGGCGCCCTTCTCGGGCCGACTGGTAGGCGCCCAACACCATCTCGACCGAGACGCGGCCATCATACGCAGTGGTCGGTGGCTCGGTTTCAGCTTTCAGACAGTCGATAAACGCACGGGGCACCCCGGCAATGCGTTCGCCGTGGCTTTTGGGGATAGGGATGCCCAGGTCCTGCCAGTGCGGTCTATCTCTGGTATAGAGTTTCAGCGCGATGGCGCCCGGCGGCGGCGTCACGTTCGTCGAGGGAAGATCATCGTGATTCTGGATGATCACGCCCTGGTCGCCGTAGACCTCGGTGGTGTTTTCACCAGCCAGCGTCACCGATGAGTTGACCAAGACGGCCATCGCGCTGCTGGCAAACTTGTAAATCGCGACGCCGGTGTCATCGGGCGCGACATCGGTCAATGTATTCTCGATCTCAGCCATCACACTGACCGGGCGCCCCAGCATCCAGTGGATAAAATCGGTAGCGTGGCTGGCGTCATCCATAAACATGCCGAGATTCTTTTCCGGGTCGAAATGCCAGCGGGTCGGGCCGTTGACAAAGTTTGGGTCGAAGAGCACGGGAATGCAGTGGCGTCTTCGCAGCAGCCCGATCTTGCCAATCACACCGCTGTCGATCAGTTCCTTCATCCTGATGTTAGATGGGTCATGGCGCATCTGATAGGCCATCATAAACTGGACACCGGCCTTATCCACCGCCGCGATCATCCGGTCGCAATCGGCCAGGGTCAGCGCCATAGGTTTCTGGCAGAGAATATGCTTGCCCGCAGCCGCGGCGGCCAACGTCATTTCGGCGTGCCGATTGGTCTCACAGGTGATGATCACCGCCTGGATCTCCGGGTGGTTGAACAGATCTTCCACGTGCGGAGAATAGGTCATACCGAACTGCTCGGCGTTGGCGCGGCCGCGCGCCTCGTTATCGTCCCAACAGGCTGCCAGTTTCACATCATCATAGCTGAGCAGGCGACGGCAATAGGTGCCGGCATGCCCGTGAGCAAAGCTAACAATGCCGAGGCTAACTTTTGAAGACATATGCCTTTCACCCTCAAGGTACTACCCAGCGCGCCAGTTCCACTGCGTCGCCGCCGTCGGAAAGCTGGGGGCGTTCAAAATCATGGGGTCGATAAAAACCAACCAGCAGCCTGTATTCTCCAGCAGCAAGTTGTGCCGGAAGCTGGAGTGGGTATGTGTCTGCCACAGGCTCGCCCACATGCCAGCCCCAGGTCGGGTAGAAGCCACCTTCCGGTGCGCGGTCGGCCTGGGCGATAATCTCCCCGTCGGGCCCAACCAGATGGACAAAGACCGTATAGTCGTCGGCGACCTGCGCCTCCGTCTGCCATACGAGACGCAGGTCAAAGACCGCAGCAGGCGCCAGGCTCTCCGGCAGACCATCATGACCGACGAGCATCAACCCATTCTGCCATCGGGCGCCGACCCTTTCGGCTGGCGCGGGCGGTGGTTCACCGATGCGGAACCAATCTACAGCAAGCGGTTCAGCCAACAACTCGACAGGATCAACCTTATAGACCACCACATCGATCCGATAATGACCAGGCGACAGCGTTGCTGGTAGATCCAGCTTTTTGACATCAGGGACTGGTACATCCGGAAAATCAATCGGCTTGGCAAAACCCCCAACCGGTGGGCCATCTTTTTGTGTGATAGGGGTGCCGTCCTCAGCTACCACCTGGAGCGATGTACTGACCTCTATTTGTAGCCGTGCGCTGTTGAGCCAGTAAAAGGTCATATAGAGTTGCTCGCCCGCTGCGACTTCATTGCGTGACCAGCCGGTCAGGGTAAACCCACCCAGCGAGATAGGAGCAGGAAAAGTTTTGCTGATGACTTGAGCGGGGCGGTCTTTCCACCCTTCCGCTACGAGCACAACCGCACCTCGCTCGGCAAACACCTTGTGGAACTGGTCCACCAGAGTGGATATAAAGTCGCCAAGATAACGGCTCCCGACCCGGTCGTTATCGGCTACAAACCAGACGCGCGGCGCCGTGCGAACGACTTGCACCAGTTGCTCGGTAGAATACAGGACAGGGGACCCGGACCAACGGTCGACCAACACGCCATCCCGCTCGATAGCGTACGGCTGATAGCCGCGTTCACGGGCAAAGTAGTCGCACGGCCGCTGCAACACGACGGCGCAAGCTGCGGCTTGTGGTGACATGACGACATCGCCTGGCTGGAGTTGTTGCGCCACAAACGTAAAGGCCTCGTGGTAGCCTTCCGTATCGACCCGCGTGGTGTGGTACGCCGGCGGAAAGAACGACCAGGCTACTAACACCGCCAGCACACCGGTCGACAGCCAACGCAGCGATTCGCGCTGGTTTAGACGTTCAACCAGCCAAACTGCACCTGCTGCCCCGATGAGCAGCCAAAGCGGCTGTACGATAAAGACGTAACGCGGGCCGCTCCACGAGCTGCCTATGACAAAGATCAGCACCAGCATGACAGAGATCAGATGCAGGCCAAAAAAGAGCGTAGCCTGGTGGTAACGGGGCAGCGCCAGCAGGGGCCGGCGGGCTCGCGCCAGCACAACCAGCGCGATGGCAACGGCCAATAGCCCGGCCATTGTCCACGGTAGCCGTTCAGGGTTGAGAAAAAGATACCGGTGGCTTGCCCAGAGCGCCGCCGCATCTCCCCATAGATTGAAATAGGGCTTGTAGGTCTGTAACGATGAAAAATAGCCCGGTTGCCCCACTTGTTCCAAAATAAAACGTAGCCCCATCGTGGCCACGCATACCCCATTGGCAGCGACAACTGCCGGTTGCCAGAGATAGCGCCATCCGCGCCAGAGCCACATGGCCAATATCATCGACGGATAGAGTAAAATGGTCTGCTCCTGCGCAAAGAGAGCCAGAACAAAGAACAGAGCAAAGAGCAGGAGGGCGCGATTGTGTCGCGCACCGCGCTGGTCTGCACTTTGCAGCGGAGAGACAGCCTGAAAAGCCGCCCACAGTGTCAGCAACACGAACAAAAGCAGCGGAGCATAGAAACGCGCCCGCCCGCTCCAGACAACCGCTTCGGGCAACAGCGCCAACCCCAACGCCGCCAGCCACGCCACCCGGATGTTCCATTCGCGGCGTCCGATAAGAAAAATCACGACAACTGCACCGAGGCCAAAAAGGACGCTGGGCAGGCGGGCGATTGTGTAGCTCTCACCCGCTACGGCGATAAAGGCCGCCGTCAGGTAGGTTGTCACCAGACCGCGCGTATAGAGCACACCGCTGGGCATGATGGGTGCGCCCTCGTTCATGGTCTGCCGCGCCGCCCAGAGCGTTGTAAATTCGTCTACGGTCATGCCAATGTCGCGCACGTACTGCCAGCGCAACCACAACGCCACTCCCAGCAGCAATCCCAATCCGAGCGCCATCCACAGCGCCATCCAGCGCGGGCTACCGAGTGTGAACGGGCCGATCCGGGCGGACTCAGTGTGTACAGTTTCGATCTTCATGCACTTCTAATCCAACTCCGCGCAACAACTTCTTTTTGCGAAATCACCGTATCCCCAAGTTCCCAGTTCACTTTGCTCATGATAAGGGTATGTTCTCCAGCAGGCAAGACGAACAACTAGCGTGGGAATACAGGTAGCCAGGTAGACTGGGAATCAAGTAGACAGGGAGTTCTGCTTTATTTACCTGGCCACCTGTATTCCCTATTTGCCTAGACCTCAGTGATCGGCAAACGGAAAGGTGCCTTTATACCCGAGCGTCTCCAGCGTAAACTGTGGGTCGCTGACAAAACGGATGCCAGGGAACATGGGATTTTGCTGGTAGTGCAATACGATGTTAGCGCGCATATCGCCTGCCGGGTCGGGCCCCAGTTTGGCGCCTTGATGGGGAATATGGCTGTAGAAGATCACAGCATCCCCTGCCTGTGGGTAGAGGTCGACATGTTCCTGTTCGTCACACCAACGCTGAAAAGGATCGTTACGGTCCTCGGTATAACGCAGATAAGGCCGCAACTCCTCCGGCACCGGCCGGTCGAGGTACCCCTTAAGAAATGTGAGCCGTGCGCGATCCGGCGTATTATCTGTGAGATAGAAGGTCACATTCATACAGACCCCAATGGATGGCTTAGCCGCACCGGACTTTTCCGCCTGATAGTAGTAGTCGTAGAAATCCATGTGCCATTCCTGCGTATAATCGCCCGGATTGACGTGACCACGTACACTGCGCAACTGGCACTGCCTGCCCAAAACAGCCTGGAGATAAGGCGCGGTGGCAGGGTGGGCAATGAGGCTCTTGGTCATCTCCGGCTGGTGGATCAACAACTTTTCGAACGCAACGTTGCCCACCCCGTTGCTGATCTCGTACTGTTTGCGGTTGTAGAGATCGTACAAAACCGCCTTCCAGCGCGCCAGTGTCTCCGGGTCTAGCGCCTGGCGGCACAGCAAAAAGCCATCGCGGTTGAGTTGCGCCAAATTCTGCTCATTCGTTTGCTCGATCTGTGCGTGCATCTGCATGGTCTCCTCCGAAGCGTAAATAGCTAGAATAAACTCAACTGCTGTAGTTCTGGCTTTTCTCGTTCCGCGGGGCGACGGGCCATCTCCTTGATCTCCTTGAGGGTATGCTCGATGTCAGCCAGGAAGCGAGACGGCTCGTTTTGTAACCGCTGCCCAAACAGAAAACGGGTGCGCGCATGGGTCAAGACGAGCTTGCGGCGGGCGCGCGTCATCCCCACGAAAAAGAGCCGCCGCTCTTCCTCTACGTCCGGCTCCTCGCCTGGCCGCTCATAGGGTAGCAGCCCTTCTTCGCAACCGGTGATAAAGACGACGGGAAACTCCAACCCCTTGGCCGCGTGCAGCGTCATGAGCGTCACACGGTCGGCGCGCGGGTCGTAAAGATCCGCCTCCTTTTGCAGCGCGAGCAGCTCTAAAAATTCTACCACACGGCTGGCGTATGGGATGGCCTGCCGGCGCAATCGGGCAATGCGTTCCTGCGCCTGCTCATCGGGCGTGCGCCGCACCACTGTGGAAAGAAATTGCTGGATACGGTCAATCAGCTCGGTGACCGGCGCTGTGGCACACAGCGTATGCAATTCAGCTAAAAACGCAGTCACCGCAGGGATCACGCGTTTCGGGAGATCAGCCAGGAGTTGCTCCCGGTAAAGCTCGGTCTTTGGATTGTGCGCCAGATGTAAAAAGGCGAGAATCTCGCGGATCTCCGCATACTTGACCAGTGGCGTCTGCCCCACCGTCTGATATGGGATGCCCGAGCGCTCGAACGCCTCACAAAGAGGCCGGCTTTGGGCGCCGGTGCGATAGAGCACGGCAAAGTCGCCAAACGAGCGCACCCCCTCTGCGCTTGCGCCGACGCGGCCCGAATCGAGCGAGAAGAGGCTGGTGCCCCCCACCATCTGCTCGATCTGGTGGACCACATATTCGGCTTCGGCCTTGTCCGTCGGCGCGGGATAGATCTCTAGTTTGGTCTGGTCGAGAAAGTCGGACCAGATGCGCAATCGCTCTGCGCTGGCGTTGCCGGCGATCACCTGGGTGGCGGCATCGAGGATCAACTGGGTCGAACGGTAGTTCTGTCGCAACCGCAACACCTGTGCGCCGGGATAGTCTTCCTCAAAACGGAGGAAGTAACGGCGATCTGCCCCGCGGAAACCATAAATGGCCTGATCCGGGTCGCCGATGGCGCAGAGGTTCGCCGGCGCCCTGGATGTCTTGGTCAACAATCTCAAAAGCCGATATTGGGCCAGGTTGATGTCCTGGTATTCATCCACCGAAATCCAACGATACCGCTCCTGCACCCGCTGCAGGAGAGCCGCATCGCCTTCCAGCAGACGGACCGTAAGATAGATCAAATCGTCAAAGTCCACCAATCGATTGCGCCGCAGTTCAGCGTCATAGGCGCGGTAGACCGCGGCCAGCAACGTTTCACTTTCCGGTGTGGCTGGGCCGGTCACCGTCTCTGGCGTGCGCAGATCGTTCTTCGCAGTAGAGATCGCTTCGAGCGCCTGGCCAAGTTCCTTCTGGTTCCAGTCAGGGTAAAGCCGCCGCAAGAGAGCCAGGCGATCATCCTCGCTGGCGATGGCGAAGTCAGGGGCCAGCTCAATGGCCGCTCCCTCGGCGCGCAGCAGCCCGGCGGCAAAGGCGTGAAAGGTCTGCACGGTGAGCCGGTCGGCGAGCGCGCTACCCAACAACGTGGTCAGGCGCTGGACCATTTCTTCAGCGGCCTTGTTGGTAAAGGTGATCGCCAGGATCATCTCAGGCGCTACGCCATGCTCGGTCATCAGATAGGCAATGCGATGGGTCAAGGTCCGTGTCTTGCCCGTGCCCGGCCCGGCGACGATGAGGAGCGGCGAGTCGATGCAACGGACCGCCGCCTGCTGCTCGGTGTTGAGACCCGCCAGCAGGGCAGAGGGCGTGAACGGGATAGACCGCGGATGCGGCGGATTTTCGCGGATCCTATTGGGTGTGGGCTCTTGAGGTAGCGAGTAACTCTTGTTGTCAGATTCCGCAACCGGCTGCTTCAACGCAAAGAGATCCGTCTGCGCCCAGGGCGAGGGGCGGGCGGCGTCGCCCTGTTCTTCACGGTTGGCTTCGGCTCGCCGACTGCTGGCCGGACGTTGAGGGCGTGCGCCGAAAAGATCGAGTTGGGCTGTGGAAACACTTCGTTCTTGTTGCTCAAAGAGCTTGATGACACCATATTCGCCATCATACCCGGCTGCAATCGAGACTTCGCCACTGCGCATGCGCCGGATGCCCTCGGCCAACAATTCGCCACCCACACGGACTAGGTCAGGAAGCGGCGCGTCCTGAAGAATAGACAGTTCAGGGCCCAGCTTGCCAAGCAAAGTTTGGTAGGCCTGCTGAACCTTACGCGCACCAGCGCCCACACCCAGCACCTCGCCCAGAATTTCGGGCAGCGGGATCAGGTTGGCATAGGGATGGGTGCGCGCTGGCCGGCCACCGGGTGGGCGGTCGGCCAGCGTAGCGACCCGATTGAGCACGCCGACGGTGACTTCTTTGCCACAGACCGGGCAGCGCCCCTGGTGAGCGGTTGTCTCCTCCGGCTCCCAGCGCACGTTGCAGTTGCGGTGACCGTCACAGTGGTATTTCCCCTCTTCGGGGAAGAATTCAAGGGTGCCGCCAAAGGCGTTCGGGTCGCCGCTTTTCAAAGCAGCAAAGATGGCACTGTAAGATGGTTCGGTGTGAAAGACAGTCGCCTCGCGCGCCAGCTTGGGCGGCGAATGGGCATCGGAATTGGAGACGAGCGTGTAGCGGTCCAAAGACGAGACGCGCCAGTTCATAGGCGGGTCAGATGAAAGCCCGGTCTCCAGCGCAAAGATGTGTGACGTCAGGTCGCCAAAACACGCTTCGATGGAGTCAAAACCCGACTTGGAACCAAGCACCGCAAACCAGGGCGTCCAGATATGGGCGGGGATAAGATAGCCCTGCGGATCGGTCTCCAGCACGATTTCGAGCAGGTCGCGCGAATCGAGCCCCAGGATTGGCCGGCCGTCGGCGCGGATATTGCCGATCTTCTCCAGCGCGGCCTGCAACCGTTCCACAGCGGCGAGCGAGGGCACAAAGAGGATGTGGTGAACCTTACGCACCTGGCCGTCCCGCTTATAGATATTGCTGACCTCGCCCGCCAACATAAAACGTACCGGCCCCCGGCAGGCGGGCGGCGCCTGGTCGGCAAGGGCTTGAGTGTACTCCTCCTTCAGCCGGAAAAGTCCTTCTTCCGCCGGTTCGAGCTTTTGCCTCATCTCCGCCAGCCAGCCTGGGTGGGCGATGTCGCCTGTCCCGACGACATGCACGCCCTTCAACTGAGCCCATAGGTTCAGGTGCTCGAAGTCAAGATCACGGCTAGTCGCGCGGGAGTAGTGCGAGTGGATGTGGAGATCGGCGACAAGTTTGGGCATGGATGATGGATGATGGACGATGGACCTTAGACGATGGGCTATCGTCAAAACCTACTTCACGTAGACAACCTTCTCATTCTCCAACGACTCGATGGCGGCGGCGATCACCTTTTGAGCGGCGAGAGCGTCGGCGGCTTTGCCATCGATCTCCGCTGGCGGCACACCGGCTGCGACCTGTTCGAGAAAGACATGGATACGGTTGCGGAAGGTGTCGTTGAAGTCGCGGTAGCCGCCAAAGAGCGGGTTGGTGTAGACCGTCTTTTCGGGGTTGCCGGCAGGATAGAGCGTCACCTCGCGATACATGTCATCGATGACAAAACGGCCCTTGAGGCCCGCCACCTCGCACCTCTCCATCGGGTGGCCGCGTTCGATGTCATAGCTGCCGGTGAGCGTACCCACTGCGCCGCTCTTGAAACGAAAATTGAAGGTGGCCGTCGACCAGATCTGCCGGCCAGGCGCCATCATCGCAAAACAGTGCACCGCTTCGATGTCCCCGCAAAAATAGCGCATCACATCGATCGTGTGCGGGTGGAGCGCCTTGAGATGAAACCAGGGCGAGCTTTCGCGCGGATTCTTGATCCACATACTCATGTTGCAAAAGAGTGGGTGGCCGATGCGCCCCTCGTCCACCCACTTTTTGGCCAGCCGCGCCGCCGGAGTGAAGCGGTGGTTGAGGTTGATGCCATAGCAGAGACCTTTGGCCTGGGCTTTGGCAACCATCTCTTCGGCCTCTTCGACTTCGTTGGAGATAGGCTTTTCGCCGAGCACATGACAACCAAATTCGAGCGCCTGGATCGTGGGTAAGTAATGTTCGCTGCCATATTCTTTTCCACCGGTGGCGACGCTTACGATATCAGGACGCACAGTCTCCAACATCTGCTGGACGTCGTAATAGGCGGGCACGTCGTATTTGGCAGCGCCAGCGTCGGCGCGAGCTCGGTCCCAGTCGCAGACGCCCACCAGTTGGGCCAGTTCATCCTCTTTGTACATGGTGGCATGGATGTTGCCAATCGCCCCCATGCCGATGACGGCAACGCGCAGCTTGTCCATGATAACTCCACAGGGTAGCTTTTGGATCAGCCGATAGGATCGGGATATACAGAAACAGCAAAAAGCAGTTCACGGAGCACACAGAGACGCCGCAGAGAACACAGAGATAACGCAATTTTGAGACTGTTTTCTGTGCTTTCTGGAGCTTCTAAACCATGTACTATTGGGTCACCAGATCGACCGGGCGGCGGCGCTCGATACTGTCGAGGATACCCTCGCACACGACCATGGCGCGGTAGGCATCACGCAGCGACGGCACATCTGGCGAACCGCTGAGCACGGCGCGGGCAAAGGCTTGCATCTGCCCCCAGTAGCCGCTGCGCACCTCAGCATTGTCACGAGTGGCCGGGTTCCAGTAATAGCCGGGAATGCCGGGTGTAGGCCGGTAGCCACTTTCTGCCGTATGTGGCTCAAAATGAAGTGTGTGCAAGTTGATCAGGCGTAGGTGGGCGCGGGCGTCACCGGCTGCCTCCAATTGGCAGGTCCAGTTCGGTGTGCAGCCTGCCAGGGTAATCGTTCCGCTTGCACCGCTGGCAAAAGTGGGGGCACAGGCGATGGCAAAGCGTCCCTCCTCGCCGGTGGAGAGCGTTGCATAGACCGACTCGATTTCGCCGGCCAGATGACGCGCCAGATCGACAGCATGGACGGCCTGGAAGATCATATAGCTCCAGCCGGTGCGTACATCGGCGGTCTCGTGCCACATGGGACTGGGCATAAAGTAACGGCTCTCCAGATAGAGCAGCTTGCCAAACTCAGGTGTCGCCATCAATTCGCGGAACTTGCGCACTCCAGGCGCATGGCGCATGTTGTGGCCGATCTGCGTGATGACGCCCTTGGCCTCGGCCAGTTCCACCAACTCGCGCGCCTGTTCGGTACGCAGGGCTGCTGGTTTCTCCATCATCAAATGGAGCCCGGCCTCAAGTACCTGTTTGCCGCATTCATAGTGCATCAGTGGCGGGCCAACTACGATTGCGGCGTCCAGTTCTTCTTTGGCGAGCACCTCGCCGAGATCGGTGTACCAGCGGCGCGCGCCAAAGAAGTGGGTGTTGCGCCTGGCCAGTTCGGGTTGTAAGTCGCAGCAGGCGACCAGTTCTAGCTCAGGAATCGTCGCAAAGTTCGGATACCAAGATGCAGTCGCCTGCCGTCCGCAGCCCACAAACCCAATTCGGACAGTGCGTTCTGTCATGCCGATTCACCCTATTCGGATGGTGATTGGTGGTTGTTCGGTGTCTCTGGCCTTGCCTGCCGGGTCTGTGATACCAACTGCTGTAATATGAATTCAAACTCGGCTAGCGAATCCGCATCCATCATTACATCGCTCAGCTGTCTGACAGCGGCCAGGTCCAGCAATTGTAGCGCTTCATCAAAATGGGTCTCTGCAATCTGAAAACGAAAGGCTAAAAAGCGACGCAGAATTTGTATGGCAGCCTCACGTCCTTCTTCACGACCTTCTTCACGACCTTCTTCACGTCCTTCTTCACGACCTTCTTCACGACCTTCTGTGAGGCCTTGCTCAAGTCCTTCGGCGAGGCCTCGAGCGTGCGCTTCGGCGCGCGCTTCGTCCAGGTCCATCACCAATTCCTGGTACAAAGGAGATTCACGGATGATCTGCATACTCCACCTCGTCATCTGCCTGACTAAATCAGCATCCATCACCAGGCTGGCAAAGAAGCCCAGTAGAATTTCCAACTCCTCTGGCTCAGATTCCTTACGGATGCGTGCAACGCACATACGCAGCGTCTCAGGTGTATCACCGCCCTCCATCAGCGGGACGAAGGGCAAGAGGGTCGGGTTGTCCAACGCCAGCGCTTCCGCTGCATCTAACCCCCACAGCCGGATCACGTCAAAATCCTGGTGCGCGATCTGGCCGTTGAACTCGCTATGATAAAACTCAGGAATCGCAACCCCTGTGGGAGGCGGCAAGAGATAGAGGACAGTCACATACACTTCTTGACGATATTTTTCACGCGCCAGCGCCGCGTAGGCGGCAAGACGCAGGGGCATATAGCTGTCGTACCGAGTTTGCAACTCAATCAGAACCAGGAACCGTCTCCCCGCCTTGTCTCGGACGCGCAAAAGCACATCCGTCGTGCGGGCGATCACCTGGAATTCACCTGACAGCTCTGCCTCAATCTCTAATCCTTCCTGTTCGAGAATCCATTCGGCCCAAGCCCGCGCGTAGAGGTGAAAGGTGCGTTTGCTGCCGGCGTCGAAAGCGCCCATGCTATTGCCCTTTTGGTGATTTTACCATAGACAATCATGTTAGGAAACTGGCACGGCCTCTGCCTGGCCCGATTCATGCGAGCGGATGGCCGCCTCGATGATCTCCTGCACGGCCAATCCCTCTCTGCCAGACGCTTCGATCTCGTCGGGTGGCGCCTCGGCGTGGATCTGCTCCAGCCAGCGGTGGATACGGTTGGTGAAGGTGGCGCCAAAGCCGCTCAGCCCACCCATGATGCTGTTGCGGATGACCGTCAATTCCTCGCTACGCCGCGGGTAGAGCGTGAGTTCTTCGTACAGATTTTCTAGCACAAAACGCCCTTCGGTGCCCATCACTTCGCAACGCTCCAGGTTGTGGCGCGGGTTGGCGTCATAGCTGCCTGTAAGGTGGCCGACGACACCATTCTCGAACTCCAGATTCACCTGGACATTGGAAAAACAGACCCGCCCCGGCGCCCGGTTGAAGAAGGCGTGAACCCGCTTCACATCGCCACAGAAATAGCGCATGATGTCGAGCGAATGAGGGTGAAGGGCGCGGATGTGGAACCAGGGAGAGCTCTCGTTGGGATTGTTGATCCACATGGTCATGTTGACCAAGAGCAGATCGCCAAGCTTGCCCTCGTTGATCCACTGCTTGGCCTTAGCTGCCGGCGGGACGAAACGGTGGTTTAGGTTGATGCCAAAATAGACACCCTTTTCGTCGGCCTTTTCGACCATGGCTCGGGCCTTCTGAATGTCGTTGGAGATGGGCTTCTCGCACAACACATTGAGCCCAGCCTCCAGACATTGCATGGTCGGCTCGTAGTGGTCACCACCATTTTCTACACCAGCGGTGGTAACGCTCACAGCATCGAGCTCTTCGTTTTTCAGCAGGTCGTCTACGCTATAGTAGGCGCGCACACCGTAGCGCTCGGCAGCCTTGTCGGCGCGTTCTTTGATGATGTCGCAAACCGCAACCAGCTCGGCCAGCGGATCGGCTACATAGACCGGCGCATGGGTGTTGCCGATACCACCCATACCGATGATAGCTACTTTGAGCATACTCTCTCCCCTGTCTCCAATCGATGTCTTTTGGTCAAGAAAATCGAGATTTTACCGCCGGATACGACCCAACTGCCAGAGCGCCAGCACAACCAGCCACTCCACCCCTGCGATACCAAAGCTGATGAAGCTGGTCTGGTCAATCAACACTTCACCGATAGCCCGTGCGCTATGCAACAAGGCAATCACGGCCACCAAAATCGCCACAAGCCGGCCAAAGCGGGCCGCCAGTCGCCCTTTCTCCACACCAGTGCGATACCAGTACTCGGCAAAGATGATCACGATCAACAGCAGCAAACCCAGTATCAGGAAAAGAAAATTGCTGATAGCATGAGCAGCATAACGGTGAAGAGGGTTTACTGCAATGAGGAAGCTGTAGCTGTCACGCACCACCAGCGCCGCCAGAACGGCCAGCGCAATGGTAACCAGCCACAGGAAATAAGCGACGCCATAGCGCAGCAGTGTGCGAGCCCCGTCAGTGTGCGCCATTTGTCGTGCCAATACCTTGCAGAACAAGCTCTTCCGCAAAATGGCAACTGACAAAGTAATCGTTGCCTACGTTGCGCAATTGAGGCTCTTCTACTGTGCAGCGCTCACGGGCATACTTGCAGCGAGGGTGAAAGACACAGCCCGATGGCAGGCGCGCCAGGTCGGGTGGCTCGCCGGGGGTCACCGTACGTTGCCCGCGCATACGGTCGACGGTGCGCGGTACAGCGGCCAGTAGTAGTTCAGTGTAGGGGTGTTTTGGATGGCTCAGCAGCTCTTGTTTCGGACCCAGTTCTACCAATTTGCCCGCATACATCACGGCGATCCGGTCACTGATGTAGCGCACCACGGCCATGTTGTGCGAGACAAAAATATAGGTCAGGTGGTACTGCGCTTGCAGGTCTTCCAGCAGGTTCAATATCTGTGCCTGGATCGACACATCCAGCGCCGAGACCGGCTCGTCGGCCACGATCAGGCGTGGGTTGACTACCAGCGCACGCGCAATGCCGATGCGCTGGCGTTGTCCACCGCTAAAACTATGGGGAAACCGGCGCAGATGCTCCACCCGCAAGCCTACCTGGGTGACCACCTCTTTGACCCGCTCTTCCAATTCGCGGCCCTTGGCGATCCCGTTGACAAGGAGCGGCTCCCCCACCGTCTCCAGAATGTTCATGCGCGGATTGAGGGAAGAGAACGGGTCCTGGAAAATGATCTGGGCATTGCGCCGGAAGGTCCGCATCTGCGGGCCTTCCAGTTCGGTCACCGACAGCATCTCGCCGTTGACATGCAACAGGATCTTACCATCCGTTGGCTCGTACAGCCGGAGCAGACAGCGCCCCATGGTCGTCTTGCCACAGCCGCTCTCACCGACGACGCCCAAAGTCTCGCCGGCTCTTACCGTCAGATTGACCCCGTCAACCGCCTTTAGATAGCCTACGGTCTTGCGTAAGAACCCTTGATGTAGGGGAAAGTATTTTTTTAAGCCCTGCACTTCGAGCAGCACATCATTTTGTGCAGAAGTCACGGTTGGACCTCCAAAATTGTTCTAAGCGGGTTAACCCTCCACGGTGAACCGGTCAAGCGCGGTGCTCATCGGTGTAGAGGAAGCAGCGCACTTTGTGGCCGGGCGCCGTCTCGATCAGCGGCGGGCGCGCGGCGTCACATACCCCGCGGATGCGATGTTCGCAGCGCGCATAGAAGGGGCAGCCTTTGTGGACGGCAAAGGGGCTGGGCAACACACCACTCACCGGCGTCAACCGTTCCAGAGGGCCATCGATCTTGGGAATCGAACGCCACAGCGCCTGGGTATAAGGATGCTGTGGGTTGTCAAAAAGTTCGTCGGCGCTGGCATGCTCCATTACCAGCCCCAGATACATCACCATCACCTCGTCGGCCAGCCCGCCCACGACGGCCAGATCATGGCTGATGTACATGATCGCCATATTGAACTCGCTCTGCAGGTCTTTGAGCAACTCCAAGATCTGGGCCTCGATGGTCACGTCGAGCGCCGTGGTCGGCTCGTCGGCGATCAGGAGGCGTGGATTGCAGGCCAGCGCCATCGCAATCATCGCACGCTGGCGCATGCCGCCGCTAAACTGGTGCGGGTAGGCATCGACGCGCGCCTCTGCCCGTGGAATCCCGACGCGTCGCAGCAGTTCAATCGCCCGCTCACGCGCTTCCTTTTTGGTGACGTCTGGCAGATGGATGAGGATCGCCTCCATGATCTGGTCGCCAATGGTATGGACCGGGCTAAATGAGGTCATTGGCTCCTGAAAGATCATGCCGATCTCTTTGCCACGGATACCGCGAAATTCCGAGCCAGTGGGCGGGAGTTCGGAAAGATTGATCACGCGATAGCCGGCGCCGTTCCCACTCAAATGGAGCATGATCTTGCCGCCGATCTGCTTTGCCGGCGGCGACGGCACGATCCCCATGATCGACTGCGCGGTTACCGATTTCCCTGAACCGCTTTCGCCGATCACCCCCAGGATGCGCCCCTGCCGGATGGTAAAGCTGACGCCGTCAACGGCGCGCACCACGCCCTCATGCAAGTAAAAGTAGACTTGCAGATCCTCTACTTCGACCAGTACATCTTGTGGATTTGCCTGCGAATTTGCCATCGTATTGATCATTGGTCACTTATCATGCGTTGTCGAACACTCTATACTCAAATCAGAATGAGAACTGGAGTTCTACTTTACACCCGCATTCCGGGAAAGGGCCAGCGAGCCTACTCGGCGGAGAAGCACACTGCCCAGTTCGCTGGAGCAACTTAGCGGGTTGAGTACGGGTCAGCAGCATCGCGCAGACCGTCGCCGACAAAGTTAAAGAGCAGCACGGCCCCGATCACAAAGAGCGCCGGGATCAGCCGCCACGGCTGGTGGGCGACAGCGATCAGGTCCTGTGAATCTTGCAGCAACACACCCCAACTGACAGCCGGCGGTTGCATCCCTAGCCCCAAAAAGCTCAACGCCGTCTCACCTAGGATCGACCCTGGCACGGCCAGCGTGAGCGAAACGATCAGGTGGCTGGTAAAGCCGGGCATCAGGTGGCGGAAGATGATACGCGGTTGGCTGGCTCCTGCCGCCTGGGCAGCCAGGGCGTAATCTTCTTCGCGCAGGGCCAGCAGCTTGCCACGCACCACACGCGCCAGCCCGGTCCAGCCCACAACCGACAAAATCACCGTGATGGCAAAGTAGGTCTTGATCACCGGCCAATCACGCGGCAGAGCCGCCGAAAGCGCCATCCAGAAGGGCAACTGCGGGATCGAGATCAGAAAGTCGATGGTGCGCTGGATGATCTCATCGGCGATCCCGCCAAAGTAGCCCGAAATGCCGCCCAACAGCACCCCAAGGATAAAGCTGAGTAACACGCCGATCAAGCCGATGGAGAGGGAGACCCGCGCCCCATAGATCGTGCGCGAAAAGATATCGCGCCCCAGTTCGTCGGCCCCAAACAGCAAGAGCGGAGGCGCGCCCTGGTCCGTCCCAAAGAGATGGAGATTGGTGCGCCACAACCCCCAGAAACGATACTCGTCGCCACGCACAAAGAAGCGGATCGGATAGATTTCGCTCTCATCTTCGGTGAAGCGGTAGCGAAAGGTCTGTTGGTCGAGTGTTCGATCCAGACCGTAGACAAACGGGCGCTGCAAGCCCTGCTCGCTGAACAGCCGGATACGCGTCGGCGGCGCGCTCTGATAGCCATCAAAGCGTCGCGTGGTTATATAGGGGGTGACAAATTCGGCGAACGTTGCCAACAGGTATAAGATGATCAGCAAAATCAGGGAGACCAACGCCAACCGGTGGCGCATAAAACGCCAGCGGATCAACTGCCACTGCGAAGCGTAATAATAGCGTTCGTCCGCGGCATCGCCCCGCTCATCGACCCGCTCGATGCTGGTGTCCTGTTCCAGCTCATCGGCTGGCTGCGCCCCACGGATCAGTTCACCCTTGCCCAGCTTGGCCTGTTCCTGAAGACTCATTTGCTGACCCCTTCGTACCGGATGCGCGGGTCGGCCCACGCCAGGTAGATATCCGACAAAAGCGTGCCGATGACCGTCAGTGCGCTCAAGATCAAGACGATGCTACCCGTCAGGTACATGTCTTGCGCCAGCGTGGCGCGCAGCAACAACGGCCCGATGCTCGGCAGACTCAGGACAATTGAAATTAACACCTCACCCGAGAAGATGGCTGGCAACAGCCAACCAATCGTGCTAAAGATCGGATTCAGGGCTAGCCGCACCGGGTACTTAAAGAGGATCCTAAACTCGGAAAGCCCTTTGGCGCGGGCCGTGATCACATACTGCTTCTTCAGCTCGTCAAGCAAGTTGTTGCGCATGACACGGATCGTTGCGCCCGTACTGGCCAGACCGATAATGATCAACGGCAGGATGAGATGCTTGAGCATATCGGTGAATTTGCCCCAACTCCACGGCGCATCCAAATACTGGTTAGAATAGAGACCGAGCGCCGAGAAGTTGAAAACGCGAAATATGCCCCAGGCCAACAGCATGGCCAGCAAAAAGCCCGGCGTAGCCAGCCCAATAAAGCCCAAAAAGGTGGCGATATAATCGAGCAGCGAATATTGATTCGTGGCCGAATAGATCCCAATCGGGATGGCGATCAGCCACGAGACAATCAGCGACATGAGCGAGATGCCCAATGTGAGCGGCAACCGTTCGCGCAGGATCTCGTTAACCGGCTTGCCCCATTGGAACGACCAACCGAAATCGCCCTTGGTTATGATTCCCTGCATCCACTTCAAATAGCGCACATACATTGGCTGGTCAAAGCCGTACATTCGAGTGAGGCGCTCTGCTTCATCTGCTTGCAGTTCAATGCCAGAGGCGCGCAAGTTGGTGATGTACGTGCTGACCCAATCCCCTGGCGGCAACTCAATGACAAAAAATGAGGTCATCGAAATCAACAATAGAATTGGAACCAACATCACCACCCGACGAATAATAAAATATAACACGACAGCTTTTCCTCCAGTGCAGCAGCTATTGTGGACATGCAGCGGACGGTGGAACGACAATATGTGATGCGTGATGCGTGATGCGTGATGCGTGTCAAACATAGACACGCATCACGCATCACCTCTATCCATCAACTCTGACCCGCCGAACTCCTACGGAGCGTACCACAACTGCTCGCCAGCAAAGTTGGCGGCGATGGCGTAACCGCCCTGCGGCACGTTGCGCAGGTTCTTGTTGGCGATCATGGGGTATTTGACCTGTTCGACGATCTGGATGAGCGGCAGATTTGCGCGTGACCAGGCATACCCGTCTTCCCTCAACTGGTTATACTCATCTGAACCGGAGACAGCACTCCAGCGCTGGGCGTCCAGTGCAAAGACATCTTTCACCCATTGCGGCGGCTCCTCGCCTTCTGCGCCACCGGAGGTGTGCCACAGCCACCAGGCGCGACCAACCCCCCGCTCAATTGTGCCGCCGGTCCAGTCGCTGTCCCAACCCTGGTCGTGGCTCCAGCCGACGCTCATCTGCAACTCATTGGCATTGTTGCGCTGACCAAACAGCGATGCATCGATGCGTCTGACTTGCACGTTGAGGCCCACATCTTTCAGGTGCTCGGCCACCAACTCGGCGACAGGCTCCAGGTCGGGCGCTTGGGCGCCATGTTCGAGCAGAATCGAAAAAGGCTGGCCTTCGGGGCTCAGGCGGAAACCATCGGCGTCGCGTTCGGTCATGCCGAGTTCATCGAGCAGTGCGTTGGCCCGCTCTAGGTCACGCTGCGAAAATTCTTCGCCCACTGAGACCAACGGCAGCGAGGCGAACCCGTAATAGATGCTGTCGATGATCTCCTGGCGGTCGAGGGCCAGGCTCAGCGCCTGGCGGAAGCGCACATCCTGCGCAAGCTGGCGCCAGGTCGGGTCGTCAAAGGTCTGATTCAGCCGGATCATGCTGGAATCGACGTGCATATCAAGCAAAACGGTGTTAAAGCCAGCGCGCTCTTCGTTTTCCTTGTAGAGCGGCACCTTGACCAGGCCCGTGCTCTCGCGCAGGAAGTCGATGTCGCCGGTCAGCACGCGCTGGTTGACCATCTCCACATCTTCCACCTGGACCGAGACAATTTTGTCGATGTAGGGAAGCTGTTTGCCTTCCGTATCGACTTTGAAATAGTAGGGGTTGCGCTCGAAGACCTTTACGCCAGGTGTATCGGACACCACGGAAATCCACGGGTTCAACGTGGGGAAGCCGATGCAGCGATCAGCAGTGGCGTGCCAGTTCTCGCAACGCTTCTGGGTGAAGAGTTGCCACCATTCGTCGGTCAGGTTATTCTCGGCGAGCAGCGGCTGCAGCTCTTCCATCGGCGTAAAGTCGGGATGGTATTGTTTCAGAATGTGGGCGGGGTTGACCAGCTCGGTGTAGCCATTCCAGCCCTCGATAGTGATGTTGCGCAGGAAGCCACCATAGGGCTGGCTAAAGGTGAGCTTAAAGGTGAAGTCATCCAGGATCTCCAGTTGGCCTGGATCACCTGCCGGGTCATAGCCGGTGCGGAAGCGCGCTTTAATACCACTGGGGGAGAGCTGTTCATTGTTGTAGATGTTCTCCCAGGTGAACCGGACATCTTCGGTGGTCACCGGCTCGCCATCGGACCACTTCATACCTTCACGCATGTAGAAGGTGAAGGTCGTGTTGTCATCGCTCACCTCAAAGTCTTTGAGCACGTTGCCCTGGATATTCTGCACACTCAGGCCGGGCGCCTGCAACAGCGGCTCGTTGAGCATGACAAAGACATCCGGCGCCCAGTCGGCCACGCTGTGAGCCGTGTTGATCGTGCCGCCGTACTGGCCGGGTTGCCAGTCTGGCAGGTCTTCTTCACTGATCAAGACGCCAGGCCCGATAACTTTGGGGTCCTTGGGCAGGCGCTCTGCCAGCGGTGGCAGTTCACCCGCAGCTACCTTCTCTGCCAGCGCGGGCGCCTCCAGGCCACCGTCGCCAGGTGCGGCGGCTTCCTGAGCGGGGGCTGCCTCCTGTTGGGCAGGTTGTTCTGCCGCTGCTGGCTGCTCAACCGCCGCCGGGCCGCCACCACAGGCAGAAAGCACCAGCGCCAGGACGACGAGTAGGCTGAAAAGTCTCATCTTCCTCATGTGGATTTCCTCCTAGCACAACGTATGAAAAGGGAACAGATAGGAAACAAACAGATGATAGACGACAACGCCCGCCAACTTGTGCGATGACGAACAATGCGAGGAGCGTGGTCGGTACTCCCAGCTTCTGTAACAACGAGGCTCTGGCAGTCATAACTAGGGAGCTTGAACTGGTGTCTCCACTCTACCATCTTGTTGAACAATGTGCAAATGATGATCTTCAAACCCTGGCCGCCAGCTACACCAGTTGGACTGCCATCCCCAATGCCTGGAGCGCCTTGACTTCATCCACCGGCGCGCCCGCGTCGGTGATTAACTGATGAACCTTGTGGGCTGGCGCGATCAACGCCGTCCGCACCGCGCCAAGCTTTGACGAATCTGCCAGCAGGATCACCTCGCGCGCCGCCTCGACAGCCCGGCGCTTGACCGGGATCTGTTCCAGATCGGCGTTGGTGACACCGGCATCAGCCGAGACCCCCCCTGCGGCAATAAAAGCCTTGTCAAAGTGCATGTCATACGCTTGCATATTGTTGATCGCCAACACGCCGCCAAAGGTCTGGGAGGCAGCGTGGAGCGTGCCGCCGATCACAATCAAGGTGATGGGATCGTACTGCGCCAGGCGGTTGACAATGTTCAGCCCGTATGTCACCACGGTAATATGGCTGCGCTCTCCCAAAAACGGAGCCATACACTCGGTGGTTGTGCCCCCATCGACAAAGATCGTCTCCCCCGGCTGGACCAGTTGCGCCGCTGCACGGCCGATCCGCCCTTTCTCAGCCAGATGAGAAACCCGGCGTTCGGTAAAGGGCGCTTCGTCGGCCACCCCATTGGCGCCGAGCGCGCCGCCATAGGTGCGCTGTAACAGGCCAGACTCGTGTAGGAAATTGAGGTCGCGGCGGATCGAAGCGCGGCTCACACCAAACTGCTCGGCCAGTTCCGCAACGCTGACCCGTGCGTTGGCTTCAACCAACTTGCGAATCGCCTGGCGCCGTTCTGCAGAGTACATTGCGATGGACCCTTCGTCCAGGTTAGGCAGCGGTTGTAACAGGAAAGCCTGTTCCATGCAATTCCAAAGCTATGGTTCCAAACAGAATATGAAGTCAGAGGAACCGGCTGTAATATGCTTTGCCAGGTGGGCTGCTCGGTGGAGGGAAATAGCCCTCTGCACTCCTCTTGCCTGAGAACAACTCTAGAACAGAAGTAGGCTGCTATGCATTTTTGTTTATTCTTGCTGGATAGTGTGCAGTCTAGCAGGTTGTTGCGCATTTGTCAACTAATCTTTGGAAAAAATCTGGCTCCTTTCATTTATAGGACGCCTTTGCCGTTAAAAACTTGCGATCCGAGTCGATTTTGCGTACCCTGAAAACGCAAATTAGAAGCGCACCGCACATCACAGGTTGATAAGGGGGCAACCCCATCCTTTCTCACTTCCCGCAAGGAGCAGAACCATGCAGACACTCAAAATCGGCTTTGTGGGCGCAGGCTTTATCGCCCGCTTCCAGGTGCAGGCCATTAGGCAAGTGCGCAACATCGAAGTAACCGGCGTCACCTCGCGCACGCGAGCACACGCCGAGGCGTTGGCGAAGCTGGTGCGCGAGAACGGTGTCGGCGAATGCGTCGTCTATGACAGCATCACCGAGATGGCAAAACAAGTGGATGCTATCGCCATCTATGCGCCCAATTATTTGCGCGTTGAGATGGTCGAAGAGATCGTTGAGGCAGTCAAACAAGGCGCCGCCCTCAAGGGCGTGATCTGCGAGAAGCCGCTAGGCCGCACCGTGCGCGAGGCGCGCCAACTGGTGGAACTGGCGCAATCGGTCGGGCTAAAAACCGCCTATTTTGAAAACCAGCTCTTTATGAAACCGCTGCGCACGCAGATGGCCCAATTGGCGCCCCAGCAACGCACCATGGGGCCGCCCCTCCTGGTGCGCTCGGCGGAGGAGCACGGCGGTCCCCACGAACCCTGGTTTTGGGACCCCACCCGCCAGGGCGGTGGCGTCCTCTCCGACATGGGCTGTCACAGCATCGCCGTCGGCTGGTATGCGTTGACGCCGCTGGGGAAGCCGCCAACTTTCTTGGAGCCGGTAGCGGTCAACGCCGAAGTAGCGCTCTTGAAGTGGGGGCTGCCGGAATGGCGCCAGAAACTGCTGGAGCGCTTCGGCGTGGACTATGCAAAGACACCGGCGGAAGACTTTACGACTGGAATGTTTACTTATCGCAACCCGGAAAGCGGACAACTGGTCAAGGCACAATTTTCCAATTCATGGATGTTCGAGAAGCAGGGCCTCCGTCTCTTTATGGATGGGATGGGGCCGGGTTATGCCTTTGAGATCAACACCCTCCTCTCCAGCCTGCAAATCTTTATCGGCGACGTAGCCGCCGAAGCCATCGCCGATGCCGAAAAGGCGCTCGAAAAGGCCACCGCCTCGCGCGGTCTGCTCGCCGTCCACCACAACGAGGCCGACCTTTACGGCTATCCCGACGAAAACCTAGACGCAGCCAACGCCTTTCTAGCCGGACGCGACGCCTTTCTGCCCTGGAGCTACGGGCTTGAGATCACCAAACTAGTCATGGCTGCCTATCTCTCGGCTGAACGCCGCCAGACCATCGACCTGACCGACCCGGCTACCCAGCAAGAGTTGGAGAACTATGTGCCGCTGATCCAACAAGGACGCGGCGCTGAGGTGCTGGCGGTGGGCGCCTGAGTGGGTGCGTTGCACGCATAACGTGCGATGCACCTCAGCGTCATCGATAACATGGGTGCATCGCGCCTTGCAGACTTCGCTGATAGCCACCATGTGCGCTGCCGCTTCGGCGTTGTTGGAGCACAGGTGCAATGCACCTGTTCGACGTTCCAGCATCATACATCCAAACTGAAACGAAATTTGACGACCGGCGCCAGCCCGTCAATCGCGCCGTACGTGCGGTAGACGATACCGGCGCCGCTCAACACGGTGGACCAAAAGCGCTGCGCCGGCGTGTTATCCAGATAGACTTGCAAACCCGCCCGTCCACTCAGCAAGCTGATCCCCATGTGCGCCAGTTGGCGACCGCAGCCGGAACGCCGAAAGGGCGGCGCCACATAGAGTTCGAGAATTTCGCTGTCGGTGTCTGGGTCCACCCGGCTGCGCCAGCCGTTGATGACAAAACCGGCCAGGTGTTGGCCATCCCGCGCAACGTGGACGAGCGAATCAGGGTCGCCCAGCCACCACGGGCGCGGTGCGTCCCAAACGGCTCCGTACTGGCGGGTGAAGGCGCTCAACTCGTTGATGTAAGCGGTATAGAGTTGAAAGAGAGCTTTGCCAGCGCGTGCGGGCTCAAAAGGTGCGATCTGCATGGCTCACCTCACAACAAGCCAAACTCCCTTGCCCGCGCCAGCGCCTGGGTCCGGCTATGGACGCCCAACTTGCCATAGATGTTGTTGAGATGACGCTTGACCGTACCGATGGCAACGATCATCGTTTCGGCTGCCTGCCGGTCGGAAAGGCCGGTGGCGATAAGACGCAGGACCTCCAACTCGCGCTCGGTGAGCGGCTCGATGAGCAGTTCGTTGCTCGCGCCTCCTGGGTGCGCCGGCGCATTTTCTGTGGTTGGTGTGGCCATCCTGGTCGTCGTGGGCCCAAACGCAGCGTCCAGGCGATCGATATAGTTCACCAAAACAGGTGCGGCAACCTGGGTGCGGAGGCCACCGAGCAACTGGCGCATGACCTCCCCTTCGTCGACAAAGATGCGGATGTAGCCGCCGGGCAGCCCAAGATTCAGCGCGCGCTCCAGCACCGAGCGCGCCTGGCGCAACTCCCCTTGGGCCGACCAGGCCACCACTTCGACAGCCAGGATCTCCACGATGCTGTTCACCCGCTCCACCGCCGCCGCATCGGCCCGGAGCCGGGCCAATAACGCCTGCGCCTCGCCGGGCCGCCCCTGCGCAATGAACACACGGGCCAGGGTGATATATTCCGCTTCATATAGATAATCGAGCTCGCCCATCAGGTCCAGGTCGGCATCGCGCGCCCACGCGAAGGCCGCTTCGCGATTATCCAGCGCCAGCCAGAGCCGCGCCTGGAAAGCTGCCGGCGGGCTGGCATAGCGGGGTGGCAGTTCATGCACCTCTACCAGGTGGAGCGCGTGCTCGATCGTAGCCAGCGCAGCAGCGGCGTCGCCACGGGCAAAGTGGAGGCGCGCCAACGCCAGGTCGTTGAGCACCATTACGCGCGGGAGCCCGCCCCGCTCGCCTCGCTCTAGTGCTTCCTGAAGGTGTGTTGAGGCGCGCTCCAGTTCATTCCACTCATAGTGGAGTTCGGCCAGCCCGCGGTGGAGCGCACTCGTAATTGGGATACGGGCCGCGCCCTGTTCGGCCGCCACCTGGAGTGCATTCCGGTAGGTAGTGGCAGCCTGCTGGAGACGACCCTGCATAAAGTGTTGCGAGCCCTGGTTGAACATTGCCAGCAGTGCGGTGTGTAGATCGCCGGCCCGCAGGGCAAGCCGGCCCGCCTCAGCATAGGCCTGTACAGCTGCAACGGGATTGAGACTCCACGACTGCGCCAATCCTAGGTGCAATGTCACCTCGCCTCGCAGACGCAGGCTGCTCTCTGGCAGCGCAGCGAGGGCCTGCTCCGCCAACGCCCGTGTTTGGGAAAAATCGCCGCGGTTGAGTGCGATACCGGCCCGGATCGCCGCCACTTCCGCCAGCAACTCGGCGCCGGCCGGCGCGCTCTGATCACAGGCGGCTGCTTCAGCCAGCGCCAGCCACTTCTGCGCAGCATCCAGGTCATGGGTGATGACCGCAGTGGATGCCCAAAAGAGAGCGAGCCGCGGGTGCGTGCGGATCACCGCTTCAGGCAGCCGCCCCAGCCAACCCTGGAGTGTCATATATTCGCCCCGCTTGAGCGCAGCCTCTGCCTCACATTCGATCAGGCGGGCGGCCTCTTCAGGGGCTTGGGCGGCAAAGACATGGGCGATCGCCTCGGGGAGCCAGCCATTGGCGGCAAACCAGCCTGCCGCACGCAGATGAAGGTCGGCAACAAGCGCTGATTGCAGCTGGCGCAACCGGTGGCGCAGTACATCAGCAAAGAGGTGGTGATAGCGGTACCACTGGCGTTGCGTGTCAAGCGGGATCAAAAAGAGGTTGTCCCGCTCCAGTTGCTCCAGCACCCGCTGCGCGCCGGGCTGTCCGGTCACTGCCTCGCACAGCGCGCCACAGAACCGGTCAAGGATCGCAGTCTGGACCAGAAAGCGTTGCGTTTCATCCGGCAACTGCTGCAAAACCTCCTCCACCAGATAGTCGATAATGTAGGCGTGGCTGCCCGTAAATGCCTGGATAAAGCTGGAAACATCAGCCCGTGCGCGTAAAGAAAGCGCCGCCAGTTGGAGGCCAGCCACCCATCCCTCGGTGCGCATTTCCAACGCAGCAATATCGGCATCGCTCAACGGTTGCCCTACTACCTCTTGGACGAAGTGGGCCACTTCCGTCTGGTTGAAGCGCAGATCAGCGGCGCGGATCTCCGCCAACTGCCCGCGGGCGCGCAGCCGCGCGAGCGGCAAAGGAGGATTGGTACGACCAGCGATCACCAGGTGCGTCGTTGGGGGCAGGTGCCCGACTAGGAAGGTGATCGCCTCGTGGATCACAGGTGCGGCGATCACATGGTAGTCGTCGAGAACCAGAGTCAGCGGTTGGCTTTCGGCGGCAAGGTCATTGAGCAAGGGTGTCAAAATCGCCTCAATCGGCGGTGGCTGGGGCGCAAGCAAGGCAGACCGCATATCTTCGCCCAGCGCTGGCTCTACCATCTGCAAGGCGGCGATGCAGTAAGTCCAAAATCGGATTGGGTCGTTGTCACCCTCATCCAACGAGAACCACGCCACGCGCCAAGCGACCTGCTCTAACCAAGCGGCCAGCAACGTTGTCTTTCCAAAACCAGCCGGTGCCGAGATGAGCGTCAACGGCCGGCGAGCCGCTTCAGCCAGTTTGGTCAAGAGTTGCGGCCGCGCGATGAGATCCGCACGGGCGCGCGGCCGATAGAGTTTGGTTGTGAGGATGGGTGTAGGGGCGCTCATCTTCGATCACAATCCTTCAGCCAGATATTCGTTATGATGCGATTGTACCACAAGGGCCGGCGACGCACCCGCTGGCCGATCTCAACCGATCAATATATCTTTCGGTGGATTACCTGGTGGACAGGGTTAGCAATAATTAGGAAATTAAACTGCGGTTGTTTTGAGACCTACAGTTTCGGCAGTTCGGAAACCGTAGGTCTCAAACAGAGCGAAGTATAGAAGACGAATTGTATCGGAGGCACTCTTGCGAGTTACATAATCCACAGGGAGGGTTTTCATGCTGTACCTGATTCAATTGATCCGGCTGTTGCATATCTTGAGTGCTGTGATGATGCTTGCAGGCGGGATTGGCCGCCAACTTGTGCGAGCGCAAGCCGCAAAGGCCACAGATATTCAGACCTTTTATCTTTATACGAACCTGAGCGGGCGCTTTGAGAATCTCCTGGCGATCCCCGGCTCGATCCTGGTGTTCGTCTTTGGTGTGGCAATTTCGTGGCTAAGAGGGTGGCCCATGTTTGGTTTCCTCCAGGGCGCCTCGACCAACTGGTTATTGGTGTCGACCCTGCTTTATCTGGCTATCTATCCGCTGGTAATCTTTATCTTCATCCCGAGGGGTAAAATCTTTGGCGAGGCGCTGGAAGATGCAGTGGCCAAAGGGGAGATCACAACTGAACTGCGCGCCGCCTTTCACGACCCACTCGTGCGGGTTGCTCATTATGCCGAAGCGATCCTGGTTGGCGCCATTGTCTATCTCATGGTGATGAAGCCGTTCTAACGGTGCGTTGCACACGCTATGTGCGGTGCACCTGGGTTCACCGTTGGCGCTGAGGGGCGGCCCACCAGGCGGGCAGGCGGGCTTTTTGGACAGCTGCTGAAAGCTGCGCCTCACAGCCAGCGTTTTCCAAATCCCCGCCCACAAATTATACTACGGCTCAGACCTACTGTCCTGCAACCAACCCACATCGTTTGACCGGAGGAAAGAGAAGCGATGATGCAAAACATCCTGATCGGCTGTGTCCCGATCACCTGGCGAAACGTGCCCGATGAACAGGTGATGGCTGAGATTGCTCAGGCCGGCTATGATGGCGCGGTGGCCGGCCCACGCCCCGACCGCTCAGAAGAGGAGACGCTGGCGCTCCTGGCCCGCCACGGGCTAAAACCTGCGCCCGGTTATTTGGGCGCCGACTTTTGGGATCCAGCAAAAGAGGCTGAGATCCTGGACCGTGCCGAGAAAATGGCCACCTTTGCCATGCGCGCGGGCGTGACCGAACTCTTTGTCGCCCCCGGCGGTTTTAACAGCTATGTCACCCGCCGTGGCCTCACCCGCAACCAGATCGCCGGCCATGTGCAACCCGAAGACAGCATGACCGACGCCGAGTTCGACCAGTTCGCCAGGGTGCTCAACCGTGTGGGCGAGATCACGCTGGAGTACGGCGTGCGAAGCTGCTTTCATAACCACGTCGGCGCCACCATCGAAACGCGCGCCGAGATCGACCGGCTCTTCAGCCTGGTGGATCGCAGCGTCGTCTTTCTGGGGCCGGACACGGGCCATCTCGCCTGGGCCGGAGACGATGTGGTCCAATTTTGCCGCGATTATGCTGGCAGCATCAAAACCATGCACCTGAAAGATGTCAATCCCGAAGTGCTGCGCCGCGGCCAGCCTGATTGGGGCTACCGACGGTACTCCGATGAAGGCATCTGGACTGAACTGGGCCAGGGCTGCGTGGATTTTCCCGCCATCTTCAGCATTCTCAAAGAGGCCGGTTTCTCGGGCTGGCTGCTCGCCGAAACGGATCAGACGCAACTGCCTACAGCGTACGAGAGCGCGGTCATCAGCCGTAACTATCTGCGCAGCCTGGGCTTGTGAGCTGTGAATGTACCGTAGAAAACAAAAACAGCAGGAACACAGAGGACACAGAGAAAAAGCTCTATGTCCTCCGTGGCTTCTCTACGTTCTCTGTGTTCCTGTTTCAGTTCTGGCGGCGCCAGGGTCGCCTTTTTAATCTGTGAACTCTGTATTCTATATTCGCAGGAGGGAAGATGAGCAAGTTTCGTGTTGGCATCATCGGCTGTGGCAAGCCATTCCGGAGCGAAGGCGCCACGGGCTTTGGCATGTCCCACGCCCACGCCCGCGGGTATAACGCCTCGCCTGACTGCCAGATCGTGGCGCTGGCCGACATCAGCGAGGAGAACGCACGGGCCTTTCAAGCAGTAAACGGCGGCGACCGCATCTATACCGACTATCACACCATGCTGGCGGATGAGGCGCTCGACATCGTCAGCATCAGCACCTGGCCGCACCTCCACGCCGAAATGGTCGTTGCCTGCGCCGAAGCCGGCGTCAAGGCGGTTCACTGCGAGAAGCCAATGGCCCCTACCTACGGCGAGGCGCGACGCATGGTGGAGGTCTGCGAGGCCAATGGGGTCCAGTTGACCTTCAACCACCAGCGGCGCTTTGGCCCACCGTATCGCAAGGCCAGGGAGTTGCTCAAAAGCGGCGCCATCGGCGACCTGGTGCGGCTGGAGGCCACCTGCGACAATCTCTTCGATTGGGGCACACACTGGTTTGACATGCTCTGTTTCTACAACCACGAGACCGACGTGGAATGGGTGATGGGCCAGATCGATGGCCGCGGCAGCAGGCGCATCTTTGGCGCACTGGTGGAAGGCCAGGGGTTGAGCCAGTTCAAGTTCAAGAACGGGGTCACCGGCCTGTTGGTTACGGGGAACGATGTGGAGCCGCGGCTTGGCAACCGCCTCATCGGCGCCGACGGCGTGATCGAAGTCGGCCACAGCCAGGAGATGCCGCTGCGCATGTGGGGCAAGGGGCAGAGCGGCTGGACACCGGTGCCGGTCGAGTCGGGCATGCATGGGATGGAATATGTGGAGCAGGGCGTGCTCGACCTGGTCGATGCGCTCAAAACAGGACGCGAACCGGAACTTTCGGGCCGCCGCGCACTGCGCGCCACCGAACTGATCTTCGCCACCTACGAATCGAGCCGCCGCCGCGGCCGCGTCGATCTGCCGCTGGAGATCGAGGACTCGCCGCTGGTGAGCATGGTCGAGAGCGGAGAATTACGGACGGAGTGAGGGTTGGCAGTAGACGATGGACGACGGACAATGGACCATCGTCTGCCGTCCATCGTCACTAGAAAGGAGCGACATGAAACTCGGTCTCGATCTCTTCTCCCTGCGCCGCCAGGGGTGGACTATCTTTCAGCATCTCGACTATTGCCAGCAGATTGGGTTAGATGCGGTCATGATTCCCGACCCCGACTTTCTGGAGCGGCTGGACGATGACTATCTCGACCAGGTAAAGGCGCACGCCGACCAACTGGGGCTGGAGTTGGAGTACGGCATGTACTCCATCTGCCCGACCTCCAATGCCTTTTCGGACAAACGAGGAACGGCGGTGGAGCAGTTGCGGCTCAACCTCCACGTGGCGCACAGGCTGGGGTCGCGCTATCTACGGGCGCTCCTGGGCAACAACAGCGACCGCCGTGGTCCACTGCCCTTGCGCCAGCAGATCGAGAACACGATTGCCACGCTGCGCACCTGCCGCCAACAGGCGCTCGACCTGGGCATCCGCATTGCCATCGAAAATCATGCCGGCGACCTGCAGGCGCGTGAACTCAAGGCGCTCATCGAAGAAGCCGGGACGGATTTTGTGGGCGCCTGCATCGACACCGGCAACCCGCTTTGGGTGGCGGAAAGCCCCTTTGTGACACTGGAACATCTGGCGCCCTACGTGCTGATGAGCCACATCCGCGACGCGGTCGTCTGCCGCCACCCCAAAGGCGCAATCTACCAATGGGTGGCGATGGGCGACGGCACGATCAATATCGCCGCCTGGGCGCGCCTTTACCAGGAGAAATGCCCGCACGCCAACTTCACCCTGGAGATCTTGAGCAGCCTGGGGGCCCGTGTGCTCAACTATCTCGAACCCGAATTTTGGACCCCCTATCCCGACATGCCGGCCTGGGAGTTTGCCCGCTTTCTCGAACTGGTCGAACAGGGGGCGCCCTACACCGGCCTGCTGCTCACCGCCGAGTGGAGCGACCCCGATCCTGCCTACCAGGCCGCGCTGGTGGTACAGCAACGCCGCCAGGTGGAGAAGAGTGTAAAGTACTGTCGCGAGGTGCTCCAGGTAGGATAAATCGGCTCTACTAATCGTAGTGAGAATAAGGGCTGAGGGGTTCGCATGGAGGCGTGCGACTCCACAGCTCCGTAAAATTGTGGAGAACGAGAATAAACGACATGATTCGGCAGATGTTGTACAGCGGCCCATCTCGCGCAGTCCTACACGAGGCCTATGCAAAGATGGGACGTATCGATGAGCACGCGCCCATCCGGACGAGAAGTGAGATTGATATCGATGCGCCCATCGAGCGTGTCTGGGAACAGCTCATCGATCTCCCGGCCTGGCCCACGATAGATCCCTCATTTCGCCGTGTGCGGCTCGGAGCCAGCCTGGCCGTGGACGCTCATTTCAGCTTTGTGTTGAACAACTTTCCAATTCGCGCCCGCATTGCAGTGTTCGAACCGGGCCGTGAACTGACCTGGACCGGGGTCTCGCTCTGGTTTAAGGCGGTTGACCAGCATCGCCTGGAGCCAGGCATTGGCGGCGGCACGCACTACACCGTTGCCGAATCCCTGGCAGGCATCCTGGCCCCGCTGTTCATCAACAGCGCGCAGTTGAAGGCGCAACACGACCGGTGGCAGGCGGCATTCAAACGGATCGTGGAAAACTCAGGCTAGATGCTTTCGCTTTACTGCGGCGGGCTACTTTGTGTTGCGGAGCGTAGCAAGGAGTTCGGGGCCGTAGGTGCGCGCCTTCCACGGCCCCACGGCCTCGATAGACAGCAGGTCAGCCTCGTTTTGTGGCTGCCGCTGGGCGATCTCGGCCAGGGTCTCGTTGGTGAAAACAATATCGGGGGTGACGCCGCGAGCATGGGCTACCCGGGTGCGCCAGCGCCGCAGCGCCTCATAGCGCCGGGCCGAGCGTGCATCAAGCCCCTGCTCAGGGCGGAAGGAGGGCTTGGGCGGCTCTGGCGGCGGTTGCCGGGCAGCTTCGGCCAGAGTACCTAAGAGCGCCTCACCGTAAATACTCACCTGTTGGCTGTTCAGACCACGTATCTGCCGCAAGTCAGAGAGGTTCGCCGGGCGCTGGCGGGCAAGGGCAAACAAGGTCTCGTCGTTGAGGATTTTGAACGGCGGGCGGTCCCGCCGCTGAGCTTCCTTTTCACGCCAACTCCACAGGGCCGCCAGGCGCCCTAACTCTTCGCGGGGCACGTCGCGCAACCCCCTCATCTGCCAGAAGGATCGCTCTTGTTCCGCGCGCTCATCGTAGCGCAACTGGCTCAACTGGGCGAAGGCTTCTTGCGCCTCTTCCCAACGGCCACGGGCGCGCAGTTCGGCGACCAAACGCTGGCGGAGCGCCGGCAGATAGTGGGTGTCCATCTGGGCGTAGGCGATCTGTTGGGGCGAGAGCGGGCGCTGCCCCCAGTCGGTGCGCTGCATGCGCTTGTCGCTGATCACGCCAAAATGCTCTTCGAGGATGGCGGCCAGCCCCAGCCGCTTCCACCCCAAAATGCGAGCGGCCAGTTGAACATCAAAGATATTCTGAAAACGGAAACCATAGCTACGTTGTAATGTGAGGATATCGTTTTCCGCCGCATGCATAGCCTTTTCGATCACCGGATTGGCAAAGATCAATTCCAACGCCTGCACCCCGTCGAGACGCAGCGGATCGACAATATAATCTACCACATGCTCCGGGTCCGGCTCGCCCGGTTCGGCATAGGTGGTGATCTGGATGAGGCAGACTTTGGGGTAATAGCGATAAAGACTGTCGCTCTCGGTGTCCACTGCCACCAACTCCTGGCGGCTGAGGTGGGTCATCATCTGGGCCAGACTTTTGCGGTTGTAGACCAGAATGGGATTTTCGCTTTTCCCTGGGTCAGGGGTATGATTGGATGGCATTGCTCTCTCATGACAAACCGAACGCTGTATACGGCAGATTATATCCTCGACCGCAGTACAGCGTAAATCGCCCTGGGCGCCAGTGAAAAGAATGGCCTTCACCTGCACCTGACTGTGGATTGCTAGCCAGGGCCGGCGCCGCATGAAGCACCGACGCTGAAAGGAGACCCTGTGGTGGAGGCGATCACCACCGCCGAGCAGAAAGTGCGCCAGTTGGCCCACCGCACCCATTTTCGGCTCAGCTTTTGGCTTGGCCTGGCGCTGTCGGTGGTTGGGCTGGCCGCGTTTATTCTGCTCTTCAACCTGGTACCTGACGTGGGTGAAGAGGCAAGCCCTGCCACGCTGATCGGGCTGGGGCTGGTGATGAGCGTCGCGCCGGCTTTGCTTTGGCTTGGCTTTTTCTACCGGCTCGACCGCCTGGCGCCAGAACCAAAACGGCTAGTGGTCAACGTTTTCCTGCTGGGTGCGCTGGTCACGGCTGCGCTCCATGGCCCGGTGCTCCACGGTCTCTTCCAGGTGGATAGCTGGCTCTATGACCGCTGGTGGCTGCGGCTCCTGGGGGGTGTTCTGGTCGTTGGCTTTTGGGAGCAGTTCTTGATCTATCTGGTAGTGCGTTTTGGCATCTATACGCATCCCGAATTTGACGAGCGGGTAGATGGCGTCATCTATGGCATGGCTGCGGGCGTGGGGATGGCGACGGTGTTCAACTTTAGCTACGTCTTGACACGCGGGGGGGTCGATCTCGATATTGGCTCGATCCGGATCGTGGTCAATGCGCTCGCCTTTGGCACCTTTGCCGGGGTCCAGGGCTACTTCATGGGTCAGGCCCGCTTCGAGAGTACACCTGTCTATTATCTGCCGGCTGGCCTTAGCCTGGCCGCACTGCTCAATGGCCTCTTTTTCTTCGTGATCGAACGGGTCGGAGGGGGTGCTTTGAGCGACCAGCCGTGGCGCGACCTCATCTTTGCTGCGGTCGTAGCAGGTTTCACGCTGGGGGTCGTCTTCTGGTTGGTGGCGCGCGCCACTGAAGAGACGTTGCGCATCGCCCGGCTGGACGCGGGGACAGGAGAGAACCCTGTTGAGGAACAGGAGGGTGCGCCGTGATGGCTGGCCTTGTCGCACGATTGCAAGCGCCGAGCCGCACCAGCCAACCGCCAGCGCCAGGCGAAATCTGGCGCAATGACCTGGCGGTGCTGGTGACGGTGCTCTTTGCCCTCTTTCTGGGCCTCGGCATCCGCAACCAGGCGCTCACTGCGCAGCGTTCGTTTACGCTGGGCGACGGGCTACCGGTGATTGCCTACCCTGCCGGCTGGCACACCGGCAGCACAGAATCGTTCCACTTCCAGGCGATGAATCCGACCAGCCCCAGCAGTTTCGACGCCCGGCTGGCTGTCTCGCTGCAAGAGGTGAAAGAAGGCCAGACGCTCGACCTGGCTCGCGCGGCGTGGGCGTTGCGCCGCAGCCAGGAGCTGACGCTTTACCGCGAGCTGGCCTCCGAACCGGTGACGATCCTCGACGGTCAGCCGGCGCTGCGCACCCGCTATGCCTTTGTGGCCGACCCCACACGGGCGCAAGGGGCCACTGGTCTGCCTGTTGTCGTCGAAGCCGAGGATCTGCTTTTCCTGGCCGGCAACCAGCTGGTCGTCCTCAGCGTGGCCGCCGATGCCGGCGAGTGGGAGGATGAGGTGCGCCATTTTCGGCTCATCTTTGATAGCCTCAAGCTCCAACCGCAGACTGACACCGGATTGATTGCGCTGCCAACCCCAGATAGCGCGACACCACCCGCCCAAGGAGAGCTGGAATGAGTTGGGGCTCTCGGCTGTGGTGGTACACCCAAACCAGACCCGGCTACCAACCGGCCCAACGCCTTGGGCTGCTGGAGCGGGTTCTGGTCGTGCTGGTGGCGATGGTTCTGGTGAATAGTACTGCCGTCAGCGATCGTCTGGCGCTGGCGCAGGTGGGGTCGCCCGCCGTCGACCGCCGTGAGGGGTTGACCCGTGCGCTCAAGGCCACTGTGCTCGTCCTGGCGCTTGACAACAAAGGTGACCTCTTTACCAACGGCAGCGGCACGGTGCTCGATGCCGAGAAGGGGATTATCCTCACCAACTACCATGTGATGGGCGCTCGCGAGACACAGCAGCTCTATAGCGACCTCGGTCTCGCCATCATCGGCGTCATGCCGCCCGACCTCAAAGGCGCGCCCATTCTCAAATACAGGGCCCATTTGCTGGCGGGTGACCCAGAGTTGGACCTGGCCGTGCTGCGGATCACGGGACTTTTTGACGACCCACGCGCCGAATTACCGGCCAACCTGGGGCTGACCGCAATCCCGCGCGCCGACAGCGACGAGTTGATGATCGGCGACACGCTCTATGTCATCGGTTACCCAGGGCTAGGCGGCAACACCGTGACCATGAGCGCCGGTCTGGTTTCAGGCTTTCTCGATGAGGACAACGACGGCTTTTTCGAGTGGATCAAGACCGATGCCGAGGTCAACCGCGGCAATTCGGGCGGGCTGGCCGTCAACGAACAGTGGCAGTTTATCGGCGTGCCCAGCCGCGGTTTCTCCGAGATCGAGACCGCCGGCAAAATTAGCCTGATCCGCACCGGCAATGTGGCGTTGCGCTTTTATGACGCTGTTCTGATGCGGCAGGTAACAGGTAACGACCAAAACGCACCGCGCGTCTCCAGCGTAGCGTTTGATTCGGCCCTCAATCGGGGCAACGAGGTTGCCGGCCCGCAGACGCACTTTGCTGGCGGTATCACCAATCTCTATGCTTCGTTTGTCTATGAAGGTTTTCGCAATGGGGCTGAATTTCAGACGATCTGGTATCGCGACCGGCGCCAGATACGCGTGGATCGTTTTGCCTGGGATGAGGGCGAGAGCGGTCGCAGTTGGGTCACCTTGCACGAAGCGAATGGTCTCGCCGATGGTCTGTACGAACTCGAATTGCTGCTCGGTAATCAGGCGCTCTATCGCGGCAGCGTCACGGTGGGGGCCATGGCGCAGCCAGCCTGTCGCTTTGGCGAGATCACCTTTGCCGCCAATATCGGTGACAACGGGCAGCCTATCGGCTCTGGCCAGCGCTTTGGCGGGCTAAAGATCGTCTACGCCGTGTTCCCGGTCGCCACGGTCAGCAACGGCGCATCTTGGCAGGCAATCTGGTTCTACGAGGGGCATCGCATCGCCGAGCGCGCCAATATTTGGGATGCCGGCGCGGTTTCGTCGCAGTGGGTCAGCCTGGCGCAGGCCGAAGGTCTGCCCGCCGGTCACTATCGGCTGGAACTCTATTGCAACTCCGTGCTGCAACAACAGGGCGAGTTTCAGATCCTCGAAGCGATACAACCGGGGGATGCGCTTGTCAACGTGACCGGTGTCATCAGCGACCGGGACAACAAGCGCCTGCCAGTAGAGGGTGCGCTGGTGGTCTTTTTACAGCCGGGAGTCTCCATTGCCGCCTGGACTAGCTCAGGGTACAACACAGCCCTGATCTACGGCAGCGGCGTCAGCGACCGCACCGGCGCCTACCGGCTGGATGCGCAGGTCGCGCCCGGGGAAAGCTACAGCATTGTCGTCACCCAAGAGCGCTATTCGACGATCCAACAGGATGGCTACACCATCCCGCCCAACGCCACCGACCCGCATGAACTAAACATCTTGATGCGCCAGAAGTAAATCTATCACGATGATCCGAACGCTTTACCGCCACCGTAGCGGCACCATCGTCGTCGATCTGCCCAAAGAGCAACTGGCCAGTGCGGTCCGGGATGCGCAGGCGCGCTTGTGGATCGATATGCTCAACCCCAACGAGGAAGAGAGCAAGTGGATCTTTCAAGAGATCTTCCACTTTCACCCATTGGCGATCGACGATGCCATCAAAGAGACACACATTCCCAAGCTCGACGATTATGGCAGCTATCTCTATCTGGTCTTTCACACGGTGGCAATGGGGGATGAAAAAATGGACATCCACACCTACGAATTGGATGTCTTTCTTGGTGCAAACTACTTGATCACCATGCACGAGGATGTGCGCGAATCTATCGACAAGCTGTGGAGCCGCGAATGTCACGAACAGAACGGCCTCGCCCGTGGGCCGGCCTACCTGCTTTACGAATTGCTCGACCGCCAGGTGGACCATTATATCCCGCTGATGGATCGGTTCGAGCACCAGTTGGAGGCGTTGGGGGATGCCATCTTTTTGCACAACCAGACACCGGCAACAACCCTGCTCAACGACATCCTCACAGCCAAGAGCAGTGCATTGCGGCTCCACCGCATCCTGGCGCCCCAACGCCAGTTGCTCCAACGGCTGGCGCGTAACGATTACTCGGTGGTTCCGGCCGATGCGCGTGTTTATTTTAACGATACCTATGACCACCTCGTCCGGCTCACCGACCTGGCAGAGAGTATGCGCGAGCTGGCCAGCAGCACCATCGACACCCATCTCGCCCTGATCAACAACCGCATGAACGAGGTGATGAAGGTGCTGACGATCATCTCGACCATTTTTATCCCGTTGAGTTTTGTGGCCGGTGTCTACGGCATGAATTTTGACTATATGCCCGAACTGCACTGGCGGATCGGCTATCCACTGGTCTGGCTTATCTTTATTGCGATCATCGCCGGTATGTTGACCATGTTCCGCCGGCGTGGTTGGCTATAGATAGACGATAGCCGACGGACGATAGACAGTGGCTATGGTCCATCTATCGTCCATCGTCTATTGTCCGCCGTCTACTTATCTCGACAACGTTAGATTCCGCCAAGACCTCCGGGAGGTGACCAGATGAACGCTCGACAAACCAGGTAGTTTGTGGTCATCTCCCGGAGGTCGGCTCACGTTGCTCTTGCCAATTTAACGTTGTCATATTATTTATACTGGACTCGTTATGCGTCTTCTCTCGATTGAAAATGGTTTGCCAGTGGAGCGGCCAGCTTCCTCTTATACGCCCCTGCGGGGCAGTGTAGACCGGCTGCTGCCACCGGTGGTTGGCACGCTCCATCGCCACCTCTGGGCGTGGGGGCAGGCCGATCTCTCGCCGGGGCCGCTGACCGCCGAGCGGGTGTTGCTTGGCCCTGAAGGGGAACTCGGCATTGCTTTCGCCAACCATAACAAACCAAGACCGCTGCTGCAAGTTGGTCTGGCGCCGGATCTGGCGGCGTGGCTCGTCCTGCTCGACAAATGGGTCGAGACCTTTGTGGTTATCGCCCGCGCCCGGGCAGTCTGGTCGCCGGGTGAACTAGCGGCTGCACTCACCTTTGCAACACCGGCCTTTCTCCCGCGCGGGCTGGTCCGGCAGCCACCGGATAATTGGGTGCGGGTGGCCGAGGCGTTGGCGCAGGCCGTAGCCGATGGCCCGTTGGCCGGTGATTCACAAGATCGTCACTGGCGAGTGGACCCATGACAGATGAACACAAAAAAATCTCTGCCCGGGTAAAAGCGACCTACCCCAACATCCGCGAAGACTGGTCGGCGGGGGGCGTGGCCTATCGCCAACTGGACGATGGCAACCTGGAGATTGCACTGATCGCTACGCAGCGGGGTAAGCGTTGGCAACTGCCCAAAGGCTCGGTAGAGCCGGGGGAACTGCCCGAAGAGGCGGCTAGACGCGAAGTAGAAGAAGAGGCCGGGCTGCAAACGGTCTGCGAAGCGTTTTTGGAAACCATTGACTTCTGGTACTGGGACACCTATCGCAAAGCATCACCGTTGCTGGTCCACAAACGGGTGGACTTCTATCTGCTGCGCACCGTCGGCGGCGAGCTGTCAGATGCCAGCTACGAGGTGGATAGTGTAGGCTGGTTTACACCTCAACATGCGCTGCGACAACTGACTTTTTCTGGCGAAAAAAAGGTCGTCCAAAAGGCGATAAGCCTGCTTGCAGCCCGGCTGGGCCGCTAGCGCACCATCTCACCGGTGCTACCTGCTTCAAAGAGCGGGTCATACTCGGCGGGCAATTGTGCCCGCACATCGTCGATCTGGCCGGGTGAAACCGCCTCCTGCACGACCTCCATCACGACGCGAGCGTGGAAGACTGCCTCGGGCAAATCGACCCCAGCCCCTTCACGTTCTGCCACCCGGCGGAAGAATTCATCGAGCGGGAAGCTCTCTTTCTGTTTTGCCAATCGTAGATAGGCATTGATGCCGGATGGGAGTTGTGCCGCCAGATGGTCTGCCTCGCCGTTGAAGAGCCTTTCCCCTAGCGTCTCTAACGTTGCACAGATGGCGCGAACAGCTTCCCCTTCTGAGCCAAGCCGGGCGCGGTGTTGGACCTGTCCAACAAATTCCTCGAATGTCATTGTCTGCTCCTTTCTGCCGGGCTCTTGATGAACAAGAGCAGCAGCAAGCCGTCACACATGGTTGCCGCCGCCGATTTCCTCGTTGGGCGAAGGTCACCTGTAGCCCATGTACCTTTACACAGAATGAGCAGCCAAACAAAGGGTCGTGATATAGCAACGGGTTAGAAATATGGGAATACAAGGATCACGCGCTCAGCGATGGCATCTTGACTGCGCTATCGCGGCGCTCGTGCATGTTCCATTCCATGGACTTGGGGTAGCGCATGGGAAGTTCAGAGACCTGGTTGAGCCGTTGGCGCGCCTCATCGGGCAAACGCCATCCCCCGGCCAGCAGATTGTCACGCGCCTGCTCCACCGTCCGCGCCCCGATGATCGCGCTGGTAATGGCGGGCTGCTCCAACACCCAGCGCACTGCCACCTGGGCCGGGCTGCGACCGAGTTCGTTGGCAACATCCAGCAGCACAGCCAGCGTCTCATCGGCATTGGGCGCAAAATATCGTTCCGGGTAGGCCCAGCCCTCTTCGGAACGCGAGCCACTCACGCTGCGCTGGCCCGGCTTGTATTTCCCGGTCAAAAAGCCACCGGCCAGCGGGCTCCAGACCACCACGCCCAACCCTTTTAGCTGGCAAACGGGGATGATCTCTTCCTCGATATCACGAACCACCAGGCTATATTGGGGCTGATAACACTCGAAGCGCGCCCAATCCTTGCTGTCGCTGATCCAGAGCGCCTCCATGAGGCGCCACGCCTCATAATTGCTGCACGCAGTGTAGCGCACCTTGCCCTGTCGCACCAGGTCTTCAAGGGCGCGCAACATCTCTTCCAGCGGCGTCTGTATGTCCACATGGTGGATGTAGTAGATGTCCACGTAATCCATCTGTAGACGCCGCAGGCTGTCTTCGACCGCCTGCATGATGTGCAGGCGTGACATCCCGGCATCGTTGGGGCCGCTGCCCATGGGGTTGAAAAACTTGGTAGCGATCACTGCCTCGCGTCGCCGCCCCTTGAGCGCCTTACCCAACATCACTTCCGACTGGCCACCACCGTACGAATTGGCCGTATCGAAAAAGTTGACGCCAGCATCGAATGCCAGCCCTACGATCCGGTCCGCCTCCGCCTGGTCGGCGCCATGACCAAACGTCATCGTGCCCAGGCAAATCTCTGATACCTTGAGGCCAGAACGTCCCATTCTGCGATATTCCACGGTTTCCTCCTACTCTTTTTTCTCTGGTTTTCTCACGGCGCACTTCTTATACCGAATCCTTCTGTTCAGGTAAGGAATGCACCACCGTCTCACTCTGGCGCATTCCTTCACTGAACAACCGGATTTCGTGTTACCGTTCCGGGCAAAGTCTAGAGGTGGTGGTCAAATTCTACCCTTTTGGGGCTGATGAAGAAATTATGACTGCAGTACGGCCGGCCGTCGATAATCGTACGGTCTAAATAACAGCGGATCAAATGTATAGCGGGCTTGTCTTTGTGTTCAAGAAGAATCGATGCGCAGTGTCAGAGGGAAAAAAGATGCGCTGATGACCTTGCTCCCCCGAGGCTGGCAAGCCAGCGCAAGATCACCAGCGCCCCTACACTATAACAGAGAGTGCGTTTGGCGTCAATTCTCGATCTGTCTCAAAACAGCAATCCCCAGTAAGAGCGCAGCAAGGCTTCTGGGAGAAGCCTTGCTGCGCTGCTCTTCTATCCTTTGCTCTGTTTGAAAACGCGAGATTTTTGTCTGTTCAGCCACCTCTCCTTCGCGTTTTCAAAGCAACCGCACTCTAAACCCGTTCTTTGGCGCGCTTGGTGGCTCGTTGGCGCACTTCGTGTCGCAACTCCTTCTTGCGCAACCGCAACGATGCCGGCGTCACCTCGAGCAGGTCGCCCGAGCCCAAAAACTGAATCGAATCATCCAGCGAAAGGGTGCGGGTAGCCTGCAACATATCGGTGGTGCCCGACGGTTTTTCGCGGAAGTTGGTCAATTGCTTGGTCTGGCAGACGTTGATCACCAGTTCTTCGGGGCGGGTATTCTCGCCCACGATCTGGCCGGCGTAGACTTCGTCGCCCGGCTTGACGATAAAGACGCCGCGCTGTTGGAGCTTGACCAGTGCGTATGCACTCACCAGGCCGGTCTCCAGCGCCACCAACGAACCACGTTCGGCCAGATCGATGTCGCCAGTGTAGGGTTCATAGCCGTAAAAGAGCGTATTGAAGATCCCGGTCCCGCGCGTGGCAGTCAAAAACGGCTGGCGCAGCCCCAAAATCCCGCGCGTGGGCGCCAGATATTCGGCGTAGACGGTGCCATCGTCGCCGTAACGGATGTCTTGAAGCAGCGCTCGGCGACGGCCCAACATCTCGCTGACCGCCCCCAAATAGTCTTGATGCACCTCGATAAAGAGACGTTCTACTGGTTCCAACAACCCTTCATCACTCTCCTTGAGGATCACCTCGGGCCGGCTAACGGCAAACTCACAACCTTCACGGCGCATCGTCTCGATGAGGATGGCCAGATGGAGTTCGCCGCGCCCCGAGACGACCCACTCGCTGGCAAGCCCGGTATCCTGGACACGCAGCGCGACGTTCTTTTCTAACTCTTGCATGAGGCGGGCGCGCAATTGCCGGCTGGTCAGGTATTGGCCCTCGCGACCGGCGAAAGGGCTGTCGTTGACGGCAAAGGTCATGCGCACCGTCGGCTCTTCCACCGTGATGGGCGGCAGTGGTCGCGGGTCGTTGAAGTCGGCCAGCGTATCGCCGATCCCAACTTCCTCGATACCCGAGACGGCGACAATGTTGCCTGCCTGCACTTCGTCCACCGCCACCCGTTGCAGGTCGCGAAAGAGATAGACCTGGCCCACCTTGCCCGGCCGTTGCTCCCCTCGCGCCGTAACGTGCATGATAGGCTGCCCGGCGCGGATCGTCCCGCCATGGAGGCGGCCCACCGCGATCTTGCCCACGTAGTTGCTGTATTCGAGCGTTGTCACGAGCAGTTGTGTAGGCCCTGCCTCATCGACAACCGGCGGCGGGATATGGTCCAAAATGGTATCAAAAAGCGGGCGCAGATCCGGCCCCAATGCTTCTGGGCTAAAGCCGGCTCGCCCTTCCAATGCCCGGGTGTAGATGACCGGAAAATCGGCCTGCTCGTCATTGGCGCCGAGGTCGATAAAGAGGTCAAAGGTGGCGTCAACGGCGTAATTGGGGCGAGCAGCCGGGCGATCCACCTTGTTGACAACGACGATGGCCTTGAGCCCGGCGTTGAGCGCCTGGCGGAGCACAAAACGGGTCTGCGGCATGGGTCCTTCGACAGCGTCAATGACCAGCAGCACCCCATCCACCATGTTGACCACGCGTTCGACCTCGCCGCCAAAATCGGCGTGGCCGGGCGTGTCCACAATGTTGATGGTGACGCCGTTGTAGACGATACCGGTGTTCTTGGCCAGAATGGTGATCCCGCGCTCGCGCTCCAGGTCGTTGGAGTCGAGGACCCGTTCCTGCACCTGTTGGTTGGCGCGGAAGACGTTGGTCTGTTTCAGCATTCCATCGACCAGCGTCGTCTTGCCGTGGTCGACGTGGGCGATGATGGCGATATTGCGGATGTTGGCCCGCGGTCGAGCCTGGGCTTGATCCTTGGGTATTTCCAGTACTGCCTGCATAGATGATTCCCTGCACTACGATGATGACCAAAAAAATGCCCGGCCTCGTCCGGCCGAGCGCTGTCTGACGGTCAATTTGGCTGTAATTTTATGTCAAAACAGCCATTTTGGCAACTCCGCCGGGCCACGAGCAGCAATTCCCGATCAGGCGGCGACACACACCGAATTCATTCGATGTGTGGTATATCATTCAACATCACTAGCTGTCTGCAGCCAGGCGCTTGACTGGAGCTCAACAACCAGCTCACGGATTTCCCAGGCCTGCCCCTTTTCACGCGCCTTGTGCGCAACAGCCGGCGGCAGATGACTCTGCGCAGCTTGGATCACCCGGCCAGCGACATCCGCAAACCAGCACGAGTTGGCAATGAAGGGATAACGCAGCGCCGCCGTGTACACTTCCACGGCCCATTCGTGTTGACCTTGGTTGGCAAGGAGCAGCGCGGCGAGGGGCAGGGCTTCCAACAGCGCATCGAAGTCTTCCCGTTCGGCGACGACCCGCAGCAGTTCAGACAGATAGCGTCGCGCACGTGAATGCTGGCTCGTAGCACAGGCAGCACAGCCCAAAGAAGCGAGAACTCTAGTTAGCTTGACCGGCTGTCGGATGGCCTGAAAAATACCCTTACTCTCTTCTAGCCACTGCTCTGCCAGGGCGTAGGTACTTTCAACGATCGCTGCTTGTCCTAATAAGGCGGTCGCATCGCCACGATGCGACCGCAGGCCGATTTCGTCGGCCATCGCCAGACTTTCCTGTGCCAGGAGATGAGCTTCCTGATATTCGCCCAAATGGAGCTTGGTCCGGGCCAGCCAAATACGCAACGTATTCAGGTGATGACGATCACCTAACTCTTTGGCAATTGCCTGACCTTGTTCGAATGTTGCCTGGGCTTCGGCGAATTGGCCCTGATATAACGCTACTATCCCCAGGTTAAAAAAACTCTGTGAGATGACCAACTGATCGTCCAGTGCTTGTCCAATTGCGTACTGCTCCTGTGCGTGCTCGTGCGCTTGCTCATATTGACCCAAGAGCTGCGCAGCCCAACACAGAACGGAAAGCGTCGCGGAAAGGCCTTTCAAATCGTTCAAGGTTCGGCGAATGGTCCGACTTTCTTGAGCACGTTGTTTCATCTCAAGGGGTGCGCCCGCAGCCCATGCGACCCTCGCCAGCTCGCGCTGCACCTGCGCCGTTCGCCACTGATCGCCGATTGCCTGGCATAACGTCAAACTCTCCTCTAGAACCTGTCGCGCAGCCTCCACATCGGCGTACCACAGCAGACCTCCCAGTTTCGACAAAGCAAAGGCTCTTTCCGCTCGAATGTCTTGACCGGCGGTTGCAAGTTTGTCCAGCAGCGCCAAACTTTGCCGGTATTGTTGCTCGGCCAGGCGTGCATGACCTAACTTCTTGCCAAAACTACCCTGCCAGCTCAAGGCTCTGGCCAGCGTCCGCAGGTTGTCATTTGCGTCGGTCAGCCTCTGAACTGCCTGTTGGCAGGCTGCCTCTCCCTCGTAAAAATATCCGCGCATTTCATGGAAAAGACATAGACTCTCCATTGCCCGAGCCAGCCGCTGGACCTGGCCCTGTTGCACGCTCCAGCGCCAGGCAACCAGCAAATTCTCCTTATCGGACTCTAGCTCGTTGAGTGCAGCCACTTGCCGTCCCCCCTTGAGATCAGCCTCGCGCTCGCTCAGAAAATCAACAAAGTACGCACAATGGGCGTCGCGGGTAGCATCGACCAGACCGGCGGCCATAAGCTGTTCTTCGGCGTACTGGCGCAACAGTTCGTGGACCTCACAGCGGCCAGTGGCGCTACGCCACAGCAGCGCCTTATCGACCAGCCCCGCCAGCGTGCCCAGCGTGGCGCCGCTCACTGCCTGTACAGCCTGGCGCGTGAACCCACCGCGAAAGACCGACAACTGCATAAACACCAGGCGTTCAGCTTTGTTTAGCCGTTCCCACGTCTGCGTCAGGACCGCGGCCATGCTGCGCTGGCGCACCGGCAAATCACGCAAATCAGTTTCCAGAAACTCGATCCCCCGGCTGAGTTCCGCCGCGATCTCCTGGGGTGTGAGCGTCTCGATCCAGGCTGCCGCCAGGAGAATGCCCAAGGGCAGGCCCTGCACCAGACGGCAGGTTTGGGCAAGCGCCGGCCAATCGGTTGCCGCCGGTGTAAACTGGGGGCGAAGACGCCGTGCCTGCTGGAGAAACAACTGCACCGCGCTGAAATCAGCCGGGTTGTGCGTGTCCTGGCCGGGAACATCCAGGCCATGCAACCTGAAGATGGTTTCAGCGCTGAGCTTTAACCGCTCCCTCGCTGTGACCAGAATGCGCACAAAGGGGGCAGCCTGCAGGATTTCGTCGGCCAATCCGGCGGCCTCCGGCAGGTGCTCAGAGTTGTCGAGCAACAGCAACAGTTGTTTCTCACGAAGATAGTCGAACAACTGTTGTTTAGGCGGCCGGGGATCAGCTTGAAAGGTAAGATGCACCGCATTGGCGATGGCGGGTATGACGCTATCCACCGTGGTTAGCGGAGCCAGGGCCACGAAATAAACGCCCTGTCGATAACAGTCGATCTGCGTGGCAGCCGCTTCCAACGCCAGGCGGGTCTTGCCCATGCCCCCTGGTGCGAGAATTGTCACCAGCCGCACAGCCGGGTCAGCGAGCAGGCGAGCCAGTTCGGCCAGTTCACCTTTCCGCCCAACGAGCGGAGCCGTCTGCGCGGGGAGATTGTGGCGTGGCAAATTGATGATGAATGGTTGTTCCTGGCGCTGTTCACCTGGCCGGAAGGGTGCCTCGCCGTCGCGGATCTGCTCGTATAGCCGCATGGTTTCCGCATCCGGCTCGACATCGAGTTCATCGGCCAGACATTGGCAACAAATGCGATAGTGCGTTAATGCCGCACCGCGCTGTCCGCTCTGAGCGAGCAAACGCATCAGGTGGCGATGCGCCTCTTCGCGCCAGGGTTCCAACGCCAACAGCCGGCGGATGCAGTCGATGGCGTGTGTCCACTTTGTCTCCCGTTCGTATGCAATTCCCAGCTCGTGGAGCGCCTGCGTGACCAACGCGCGCAGCCGTTCTCGCTCGGCGCTAACCCATTGCTCAAACTCCGGCGCCATGCGGACATAGAATTCTTCGAGAAAATCGCCGCGATAAAGCTCAATGGCTGCTTCTAGCTGTTGGATATCCGGTCCAGCCTGAAACCTCTCTACGGCGGCCTCCAATACAGCCACATCCAGCCAGCAGGAGGTGTGCGGATCAAGCGCAATTTCGTGGCGACCAATGATGAGATGATTGCCCACCAGGTGGCGCAAATTGGAGAGCGTCGTGGTCAAGCTGCGGCGGGCCTGGCTGTCGGGCAGATCGCCCCAGAGCAGGCCAGTCAACGCCGTGCGTGTATGCGCTCGCTGCGTGACAGCGAGATAGCAGAGCAGCGCCAGGGCTTTGCTCGACCGAAAGCCCGTCACCGGATTTCCATCGAGATAGACTGCCGGGCTGCCCAGCAACATGAGTTCTAGCTTTTCGCTCATTCCTGGCCCTGCCGCCGCTTGTGGTTGCAGTCTCGTTGCACTCTCGTCGTAGTTTCGTCGGCGTAGTTTGCTATTCTGAGGTCAATCGACGGCGCCTTCAATTATAGCGTGGATTGTAAGACCTGTGAAGTCCCTATCTCGGTCAATCAGGGGAGGTCAAAATGTACCCGGTTATCACGCGAGTTTCCATCATCGCTCTGTGTCTGGTGGGGTTGGCCGTCAGCGGCTGTATGCCTGCCGTTGTTCCGGTCGCAAAGACGGATGCTCAGCCTGTTCAACGTCTTGTCGCAAGCACACCAGCCCAGCCGCCAGGCCGCCGCCAGGTGCTCGAAGCCCTCTTTACTGCCGCCGTGGTCAGCCAGGAAGTCTATGCGCGCCACGACACGCTCTCTGTGCGCTGGCCGGACGATCTTCCGATCAGTGGCGAACTGAACATCCGCATCCAGAAACCTGATGGTCGTATTTACCTGGAGCGGCATTTCTTGGCCACAGCAGCGGCAGAGGCTGGACTCGGCAAGGCCTATCAGCTGCCGCCGGGCGAATACGATGTGGTGCTCATGCCCACGCCGAGCGAGTATTATATTGGAGGGCTGCGTGTTACACGGCGAATCAGGGTGTGGGTGTCATCTGACCCGCAATGAGAAACGGTTTGAAAAGGTTTGGTGCGTTGCGTTCGTAGAGTGCGATACGGTAGCCACCTCCAGGCGCTGCTACGCCCAGTTCGTCTTGGCAGTTGGCGCGCTGATGCTCCTCCTGTTGACGGGCAGCGGTGAGTGGCGGTGTACGACATACACGTGTTTAAGTTGTAACTAGCAAAAGGAGCAAACTGATGAATCGACTAGAAATGTCGCGCAGAACGCTGCTCAAACAGGGCGGAGCAGTCCTGACGGGATGGGCACTCCTCAACACCGTACAGGTAGGGGCCGCACCCGCGGTGCTGGCCCAGACCGGTGTTGAGGTGCTGCCGTGGCTGGACCAGCCAGCAGAGAACCCCGTCCCCGAGGTGATCGCCAACCAGCTCATCTGGGAAGAGCTAGACTCATGGGTCACCCCCAACGATCAGTTTTTTAGCATTGCCCACTACAACCGGCCGGAGATCGACGCTGCCAACTGGCATTTGGAGATCACCGGGCGGGTGGAACAGCCGCTGTCGCTGACCCTGGACGATTTGCTGGCTCTGCCGCGCCAGGAACTGACCTTCACGCTGGAATGTTCGGGCAACACCGGGTTGCCCTTCTTCTGGGGTGGGATCGGCAATGCGCACTGGGCGGGCACCCCGCTGGCACCGCTGCTGGAAGAAGCCGGCGTGCTCGACGACGGCATCGAAGTGGTCTTCTGGGGGCACGATGCCGGCGAGGAGATGTTCGGCGAGCAGACAGTGACCCAGCACTTTGCCCGCAGCATGTCGCTGACCGACGCCATGCATCCCAACAATCTGCTCTGTTACGAGATGAACGGCGAACCGCTGCCGCAACCAAACGGTTTTCCCTTGCGCTTGATTGCGCCGGGCTGGTTTGGCATCGCCAATGTCAAGTGGCTCCAACGCATCGAGGTCTGGGATACTCGGCTGATGAATCGCTTCATGGCCCGCGACTACGTCACCGTGCGCCAGGAAGGCAGCGAGGACGAAGCGGTCTGGACGCAGCGTTCGGTAGGGCGAACCTTGCTAAAATCGGCCCCGGCGCGCGTGGTGCAGCGCAACAGCGGCTACCACATCGAGGGCGCGGCCTGGGGCGCACCCATCCGCCATGTCGATGTCAGAATCGACGACGGTCTCTGGCGCCGGGCCCGGCTCGACCGCACGCAGCGCGCCGAGTACGCCTGGAGCTTCTGGAGCTTCAACTGGGCCAATCCCACGCCGGGTGAGCACACCATCACCACGCGCGCGGTGGATACCGCCGGCAATGTGCAACCGGCCGCGGATGACCCGCTGCTCGCCAACAAGCTCACCTACTGGGAGAGCAATGGCCAGATCACGCGGCGGGTGCGCATCCCCTCGTAGCTGCGATGACTCACTAACTCGATGAGGTGGATGGCAAGCACCCTACACAGCTTCTGATGGCAGAAACGCCTGCGGAGTTCGCACATGGGCGTGCGAACTCCGCAGGCGTCACAACCGCTATGATCAGGCGCTACGCACCAGGCTGTGGGCGCGGTTGGGTCAGGCTAAACCAGTTGCCCTGGTTGTCCTTGAGGATGGCCTCAACCCCGTACATCTGCTCTTGTGGTGGGGAGATAAACTCTACCCCTTTGGCTTTCAATGCTTCATACGTAGCGCGGCAATCATCAGTATGGAGGACACCCGTCCCCATTGCGCCCCGTTCCAGGAGCGTCGCCATGAGCGCGCCCGTCTCCTCATCCAGCGCGCCACCGTGAATCGGCATGAGAACCATCTCCAGATCAGGCTGATTCTTGGGGCCAACGGTGAGCCAGCGCATTCCCTCAAACGAAACGTCAGTCCGCACCTCAAAACCCAGCTTCTCGGTGTAAAAGGCCAGGGCGCTTTCTTGATCCTTCACGTAGATGGTGGCATGGGATAATCGATTGATCATCTGCTTTCTCCTTATGCTTTCGATTGAGCGTGAAATGGACAGCGAACGAAGTGGCTTTCTCTGGCCTTACTCTGTTCTGCAACCCGTCGTATCCATCATACCGGAAGCGGAGCAGATTTGCTTCTTGAAAATTGCGATCATTGGTAGCACGACTTGGTGGCATTATGTGAGGGCACAGAAAGTGCCTACAGCGATTGCACTTCCTGCGGCAAGCGAGTTCGGTTTTGGCTATCGACTCTCTGTCCCCAGCCGCGCATAAAGATAAAGCAATAGGGGATATACCGCTCAGCCGTTCGCGCAATCTGTACACTCTGAAAGACACGAGCGCGGTAGTGATAGGGTGAGTGCCCCACATAGCGTCGAAACGAAGCGCTAAACGAGCCCAGGCTTTCATACCCCACATCCAGGCAGATCTCTGTGACGGATCGGTCGGTCTCCGCCAGCAGTTCTCTCGCCCGCGCCATGCGGAGGTGCGTCAGGTAGGCATGGGGCGTCAAGGCATACTGCTGGCGAAAACAGCGCAAAAAGTGATAAGGGGAAAAATGTACTTGCTTGGCGATCTCTTCCAGACTGAGCGGGCGGTCGTAATTGGCGTCGATGTATTGTTTGGCAAACGTGATCGGATCAAGTAGTTGGGCCATATTAGGCACTCCCTGAATTGGTCAGAAGGCGCTTCTATTCCCAGATGCCACTTTCGCTGATTCCAAACGGGTCAACTGTTTCGATAACCCTCGAATCAGAACATATATTCTAATCTCTGTGGCCGAATAGTGCAAATTGGCCGCATACAACAGCAATCGATGGCGCCCACAGTCCAATAATGGGGAATTGAATGGCAGCGAGCCTTTCTGCACTGGAAGAGCAGTTGCGCCGCCATTCAAACCCTACTACCGGATTGGGGCCGAACTGTACGAGGTTTGGTTGACATTACGCCAGCAGTGAGGCTTTCTCTCTGGCGTGCGATCAACTGTCAACTAAACTAGGTTCTTTTGACATTTCAGTCTAGGTGCCTATCCGAATAACTCTGTGGCCAACTCTATTCGCAGGCGTAGTTGTCGAACCCACAACCGTTATTCGGATAGGTTCTAAGCCAGAGGTGCAACGCACTTTGCCAAGTGCATCGCACCTGAGTAAATTCATCAAATGTCAAAAGAATTAGATGAGGTCTTACCGGCGACGAGGTGGCCGTCGGCGGCGCCGTCGCCCATTCTGTGGTCGGCCCCGCGTCTCAGCGGCTGGGGCGGTCGAGGGTGGCGTCAACGGGGCGTGGAGGAGTTGCTGATAATAATCGTCCAACAGCATAGCGATGATGGCGGTCTCATCCTCGCTCTCGGCCAGCCGGCGCGCCAACGGCACAAAGCGGCGGCTCCGTTCGCTCTGGAGCCGGTCTCGCTCGCGCAGACGGGCTTCGAGCAGTGCGGTCAGCCGTTCGGCCACCACCGCCTCGACATCGGCATCCGACGGGAGGGAGCGCTCTTGCAGGTCGATGCTGTAGCGTTTGGCAATGGCGTCGAGGTTCATCCGTTCGCTGCGGTTCCCTACCAGGGTAATGGCGATGCCGGCAGCCCCCGCTCGCCCGGTTCGCCCGGCGCGGTGGATATAGCTCTCCGGGTCTTCGGGCGGTTCGTACTGGATCACGTGCGAGAGTTCGGGAATGTCGATCCCGCGCGCTGCCACGTCGGTCGCCACCAGGAAACGCAGCGTCCCCGCCCGCACTCGCCCCAACACCCGCTCGCGTTCGTCTTGCGCCAGGTCGGCGCTCAGTTCGTCGGCGTCATAACCAAAGCGCTGCAAGACGACCGAGACAAAATGAACCTGGGCTTTGGTGTTGCAGAAGATGATGGCCGACGCCGGGTTCTCCACCTCCAGGATGCGCACCAGGCTCCGTTCACGCCCCATATCGGGCACGGTGTAAAAAAGGTGCTCCGTGTCGGTGACATGCACGTGGTCGCGGCTGAGCGTCAGAAATTCGGGTTGCGGGATAAACTCGTAGGCTGTGCGGATCACATAGCTGGGAAAGGTGGCCGAATACATCGAGGTGTGGATGTCGCGGGCGGGCAGATGGCGCTGCATCTGTTTCATGTCCGGGTAAAAGCCCATGGATAACATGCGGTCAGCCTCGTCAAAGACGAGCATCTCCAGATGGTCGAGCACGAGCGTACGTCTGAGCAGATGGTCGAGCACACGTCCAGGCGTGCCTACCACCACCTGGGCACCCTGCCGCAGCGCCTCATTCTGTGCGCCATAGCCGACACCGCCGTAGACGACCACGGTGCGAAGACCGCTGTCTCTAAAGAGCGTCTCCGCCTCCTGCCCCACCTGGCGAGCCAGTTCCCGCGTGGGGACGAGGATGAGCGCCTGGCACTGGTTGCGCGCCGGGTCCAGCCGCGTCAGCATGGGCAGGAGGAAGGCGCCGGTCTTGCCGCTGCCCGTGCGCGCCTGGATGATCATGTTGCGCCCGGCGAGCAGATAAGGAAGCGCCCTGGCCTGGACAGGCATGAGGCTTGTCCAGCCGGCGCGGGCAGCTGCGGCGCGCAAGGCGTCGGGCAACTGGTCGAGTTCTACAGCGGGCAGTGGGTTGGCAGGCTCTGTGTTAGAAGGATTAGACGATGGATTCAAGGAGTCTCACTTTTTGGTTCGGTCTTGCCCCGGCCAATCCGGGGCATCATTTGTTCCTTATTTCTACGGCCATTATCGCACAAAGAGTCGAAAAAGGTATAATCGAGAAGGGACGCCGTCCTAGAGGTGCCTGACAAAGGAATACAAGGAGACGAGGATCTGTCAATACCGGTTCACCAGCGTGGAGGTGTAGGGATCGTTTGCGAACGACTCCTACACCTCCACACCCCTCCCTCACATCTGGCGCACTACCGACACGACTTTCCCCAGGATTTGCACGGTGCGCATCCGGATCGGCTCCATCTGGATATTTTCCGGCTGGAGACGGATGTGATCGTTCTCTTTGAAGAAGCGCTTCACCGTCGCCTCTTCCTCGACCAACGCGACCACGATCTCGCCATTCTCGGCCGTCGCCTGCTGGCGCACAACCACATGGTCGCCAGGTAGGATGCCGGCGTCGATCATGCTTTCGCCCTTCACCTTGAGGGCAAAGAAGGTGCCACCCCGCGCCAGCACTTCTTCGTTAACTGCGGTAAGGTAGCCAGCAATGTTTTCTTCAGCCAGAATGGGCAAACCGGCGGCAACCTCGCCCACAATTGGGATCAACAACTGTTCGCCCGTGCGTGAGAGCGGCTTGAGCACCTGGATCAGCCGCGCCTTGCCCGGCAACCGTCGGATGTAGCCGTTGCGCTCCAGGCTGTCCAGGTGCTTCTGGACAGCGGCGCTGGAGTGCAGCCCCACAGCATCGGCGATCTCGCGCACCGAGGGGGTCCAGCCTTCTTGTTGCTTTTCAGTGATAAAACCAAGGATGCGCCGTTGGCGGTCGCCCAGCGTCTTGCTCATGGTGCGCCTCGCTGTGGGAAGGGATCGTCGTGCTTGATTATACCATAGATCGACCAGGCGCATCGAAATCAAAACAATTTCTGCAAGAGCAAGCAGGGTGATCTGCAATTGCCATTCAGTTGCGGGCGTGCGCACTCGACTCCCCCTAGTTTCTTGCGTTGGATACGAATCAGGCTCTGTCCGGTGTCCTATATGTAGCATTACGGTTGTCCGCAACAACTAGATTTTGTGGTGGGGGTTGACAAGGGGAGCTTTTTCCTCTATAATGCCGCAGGTAAACAAATGTTCACCTTTTTTGTTCCGGTGTTATGCTGGGGTTGTTTTGAAAACCGGAATTTGCACAACTCTTCCCTTTACACTCGAACCGGTTTTCAAACAGAGCTCAAAATAGCCGAAAGCGGAGGCGCCATGAACGTGCAGATCAGACAGATCAAGGGTGATATTGTTGAACTGGTCTTCAACCCCAAAGAGGAAGACCTGCGCGTGGGCGAAAATCTCTCGCTGCGCGAAAAAGGCAGCAACCGTGGGCTGATCGTCCAGGTCATCGAATTTCGCACGGTGAGCTATCCGGCGCTGCTCCAGGAGATGCTGGAGCTGGTGGCCGAAACCCCGCAGGCAGAATCCAACGAACTCTCCAAACTCTATGCGGCAGGGCTGTCTGAGATGGGCAACCTCAAACTAGCCATTGCCAAAATCAGAAAGGTCGTCACATGGGCAATGCCAACGGCCATGCAGCCGAGCTAGACGGATGGCAAATCAACCGCTGGGAGCAGTGGGACGGCTGGATCCCCACGCGCGACGTCGTCGTGGAACGCACCACCGACGAGGAGGTCTTTGCCAACGCCACTCGCGACTTTGGCAATCCCATCCGGCTGGGTTACACATTGGGCGGGCGAGCGTTCAGCGTCGAAGGGCAAGACCTGGAAAAGGTCAATGTGATCACAGGAGTGAAGGGCGGCGGGAAATCGCACTTGAGCAAGGTTGTGCTGCTCCAACTCATTGCCCAGGGCGCGCCGTGCATCGTCTTTGACATCAACCGCGAATACATCCACCTGCCCAGGGTAGAGACCGAACCGGCCACGGGCAAAGTGCTGCGCCGCGGGATCATCCATCTCGAGGCCGGAGGAAACTTTCGCCTGGGCGTGCGCCAGTTTGGCCTTGCCCCGCTGATGACGCTGATGCAGCGCTACGGCCTGCCCGAAGTTTCGGCGCTCCACTTTGAGAACCGGCTCATGCAGCTCTGGTCCGAGGCGGAAGAGATGGAGCGACAGCGCGGCCGCGCACCCTACATCGGTCTCGAACAGTTGATGCAGATGGCCGAAGAGAACGAATTTGGCAGTGGCTCCAATTCGCTCATCGTCAACCGAGCCATCCGCTCGCGGCTGGAGGCGGTGCGCAACACGCAGATCTTCGCCCGCAACCCGCAGGAGGCCGCCTCGCTGGGTGTGCAGTACCGGATGATCCGCGAGGGGGGCGCGCTGGTCATCGACATCTCCGGCCTCTCGAACCTGGCGCGCGAGGGTTTTGTCCAGGCGATCATCGAGCTGGTCAAAGACCTCTGTCTGTGGGAGATCGAGCACAACAACCACCGGTTCCCCTTTATCTTTTTTGAAGAGGCGCATCTCTACGTCTCGCGCCAGAGCATCGACTATATCGTCACACGCGCCCGCCATCTGGGCATCACCAGCTTCTTTGTCACCAACATGATCCACGGGCTGGACGAGACGATTCTACGCCAGGCGGACAACCTCTTCCTGCTGCGCATCCCCTTTGAGGACGATGTGCGCCACGTGTCACGCGGGGTTGCTACCGATTATGAGACGATGGCCGCCTTTGTCCGCCGGCTGCGCCAGCACCACGCCCTGGCGATTGGAACCGCTACCGGCCAATACCCACTCATCTTCCGCGTCGACCCGCTGGAAGGGATCAACACCGCCGGGGAGACGCGCTATTTCTTTCGGAGGACAAGATAAGCGTGTGAAGGAGTCACAGTCATGAAGCTAAGGAGGCCAGAAAGCTGTCAACGGATTCTGGGTACGAATTGCACGGATTTGCGCAAAGTAATCCGCTCTGCGAACTAAAATATAGAAACGGATTCTTCAAAATCAATCCGATCAATCCGCTCCCGACATCCGCTGACAGTGTTTCGCCCTTACCTGAATGGCAAGGGGTGGGGAAGGATGCGTCCTCACCTTCACACACATAGGGGGAGAAGCATGAAAAAAGCACGCAGCGCCGCAGGGTATGCGGTCGAGTGGTTGAAAGTAGCCAATCAGCGCGACGAGAAGAAACAGCCCTACATCAAGCCGTCGTCCCTGGCCAAAGGGTGTCTGCTCTATGTGGCCTTTGAGTTGCAGGGTAAACCCAAGCCGCCCTTCGATGCGCGGGTGGATCGCATCCTCTCCGTCGGCACGGACAGCCACCGCCGCTTGCAGCGCGGTCTCTCGCGCACTTGTCTGGCGCAGGAGGTCTTCTTTGAGATCGAGGAGTATCGCATCCACGGCTTTTGCGACGGCATCCTCTATATTCCACCCGGCAAGACGGCGGATGAGTCAGCGGCGGGCTTCTGGGCGTTGGAGTTCAAGACAACAGCCGGCAGCGAGTTCGACAAACTCAAGGCGGCGCGGGTGCCCAAAGAGGAGCACATCCGCCAGGCGCAGATCTACCTGTGGGGGATTGAGAAATACTATGAGGGTGCGATCCCGCTCAAGGGCGCCATCGTCTATTACGAAAACCGCGACAACTTGGAACACCTGGCCTACGAGGTCTACCCCGACCCAATCTTGATGGACGACCTGCTGGCGCGAGTCAGAGCGATGTTGGAGGGGCTGGCCGAAGACCGCCTGCCCGACGATGCCCTGCCGCTCGACCACTGGGGCCACACCTATTGCCCCTATCTCGACATCTGTGTGCCGGGGCAAAAGGCCGTGGAATGGCAGGCACAACAGCCTCGCACCATCCCGGACCATATCATGGCCGACATCATCGCCAAACGCATCGTCGCCAAGAAGGGAGCCGAGAAGATACAGGGGCAGGACAAGAAGAAGGCCGGCAGACGTTCCTTGAACGATCTGGTGCGCGACCTGGATTGGGAGTGACTGAAGTGCGTTGCACTCGCAGAGTGCGATGCACTTTATCGGATCTGGCGCCACAGGTGCATCGCACTCTGCGAGTGCAACGCACCGGCATTCACGACAAAGGTTGCCAGAGCAGCGCAAGCCCAATCGCCAACAGCGCCAAGAATGCACCGATCCCGGCAAAGATAAAGCTGATCTCGGTGATCTCCGGCCGTGTGATGAGCGAGGTGGGCAGGCTCTCGAACACTGCGTGCAGCTCGTCGGCGCTTTCTGCTGAATAGTACTCACCGCCGGTCATGTCGGAGACGCGCTGGAGCGTTTCCTCATCGATGCCGCGACGAAATCTGCCACCGCCGCCGCCAAAGGGCTGAATACCGCTACTACCAAACGGGTCGCCGCCAAAATAGCCCTGCCCGCAATCCATCATGCCCCCCTGCTCGGTGCCAAAGCCGATGGTGTAGACGCGTACACCCCGGTCGGCTGCCTGTTGCGCCGCATCGAGCGGGTGCGGGCCGGAATTGCTCGCCCCATCGGTCAACAAGACAATGATGCTTGGCGCATAGGCGCCCCTGGGCACCGGTGTAGGTTGGGGGTCATCGGGATTGCGCACCGTTGGGGCAACGTTTTGGTCGAATTCGGCAATGGCGTCCAGCGATTCGAGGATGCCGCTGCCGATGGCCGTCCGCCGCCCAGTCGTCAGACTGGCAACGACATCCTCCAGTATCTCCTGGTCGGATGTGGGGGGATAGATCAACTGGGCAAAACCGGCAAAACCCACAATGCCGATGAGCGTGCTGGGTGGTTGGCGCTGGATAAACGAAAACGCCGCAGCCATCGCCGCCTGCAAGCGATTGGGCGGTATATCGGTCGAGCACATGCTGCGCGATACATCGATCGCCAGGATAATGGTCACCTCGCCGGCTGGCACCTGGACCACAGAGACCGGCCGGCCCATGGCCAGCGTCAGGTTGCCCAGCGCCAACAGCAAGAGGGCAAAGGGGAGATGCCGTCGTAGCAGCGATTGTTTCGAGATCGCCTCGCGCACCAACGACAAACTTGAGTAGCGCACGGCAAAGCGTCGCCGCCGGCGCAGCATCCAGATATAAGCAGCAATAATCAGGGGAATCGACCCCAGCAAAAGGAGGAATCCGGGCCAGAGAAAGTCCATCTATCACCCCCTGGGCAGAGACAAAACGGGTGCGGGCTTGGGCCTGCGCACGTCTGGCATCCTGCCCGTCCTATCACGGCACCCGGCTAAACCACAGCAGCGAAAAGGCGCCCCCAACCAACAAGAAGAGAAAACCAGCGCCGGCAAACAACGAGGTAACCTCCATCTCATCCGGCTTGACCACCAGTTGCGTGTCGAGGTTTTCGTAGATAGCGCGCAGTTCTTCTTCATTCTGAGCGTTGTAATAGACGCCATCAGTCTGCTCGGCGATCTGTTGGAGCATCGCCTCATCCAGCCGTGTGTGAACCGAAAAGCCCTCGAGCTCCAATATAGCCCCCTCAGGGCTACCAATCCCCACGGTGTGGATGCGCACCCCGCGATCCGCTGCTGCCTGTGCTGCCTCGAAGGGATCTTCCGGCGTGGTGTTCTCGCCATCCGTCAACAGCACGATGACGGCAGGCGCGTACGTTCCTGCGGGCACAGGCGTAGGGCTGGGCGTGGGCGCTGGTGTGTAGTTGCTATAGAGACGGGGCGCCTGTGAGGCATCGGCAAAGATCGTGTTGAGCGAAGTGACGATCCCGTGCGCAAGCGAGGTGCTGCGTTCAGGCCCCAAACGGTTGATCGCCGCCAGGAGCGCCTCTTGCTCATTGGTGGGCGGTTGCACCGAAAAACCACTGTCGCTAAAAGCGACCACGCCGACCCGCACCGTGGGCGGCTGCCGCGCAACGAAATCACGTGCGGCCGCCTTGGCCGCTTCCATGCGCGTCGGCTCCAGGTCGTCGGCTGCCATGCTGCCTGAAACATCAAAGGCCAGGATGACCGTCCCCTCCAGCCGAGGCAAGCTGACAACCGCTTGCGGTCGCGCCAGCGCCACCAGCAAGATCGCCAGCCCGGTCAGAAAGAGGATAGGCGGCAGGTGGCGGCGCACCCCAAGCGGACGCCCGCCTGCCTCGCGCACCAATCCAAGCGTGCCGTAACGGGCGATCATCTGCCGCCGCCGTCGCTGCATCCGCAGATAGAGGGCAGCCAGCAGCGGTATCAACACGAGCGAGACCAGCATCGCCGGCCAGATGAATGACATTGATTAAACCCCAGATAGTTATGAATTGTAAATTGTGAATGACGAGTCGCTCGACCCATTCACATTCTCAGTTCACAATTCACAATTCATAACTATCTTCTGCGCTGCTTACGCAGCGTCGCAAAGCGCACGATGGCGCGGGTCAGGTCATCCTCGGTCGAGAGCGCCAATTGATCCACGCCAGCGCGCTTGAACACGTCGTTTAGGGCCGCTTCGCGCCGCAGCGCCGCCTCGCGGAAGCGCTGGCGGAATCGTTTGTCGTGCGTATCGACGTAGAGTTGCTCCCCCGTTTCGGCGTCCTCCATGATGATGGGGCCGATGTCGGGCAACTCCATCTCGCGCGGGTCCCACAGGCGGACGGCCACAACTTCGTGGCGGCGGCTGAGCAAGGTCAGCGCCCGCTCCCATCCTGGCGCACAGACAAAGTCAGAAACGATAAAGAGCAACGAGCGCCGTTTCACACTGTTGAGCGCGGCTTCGAGCAAAGGGGAGAGATCGGTGAACGGCGCCTTCTGGAGCGGCGGCTGGCGCAGCAGATCGTTCACCAGCCGCAACAGATGGCGTCGCCCGCTCCGGGCCGGCAGCGTCCGCTCGACCCGCGTCCCATAGAAGAGCGCACCGACGCGATTGCCGTGACGCGTGAGCAGCCGCGCCAGCGTCGTGACGACATCGACCAGCACTGTGCGCTTCAAGTTCCCCACCGCGCCAAAATCCATAGATGGGCTTAGATCGAGCAAAAACCAGGCCGTGACTTCGCGATCTTCCACATACTGGCGGACATACGGCGCATCCATGCGTGCAGTGACATTCCAGTCGATATAGCGAACATCGTCCTCCGGCTGGTACTCGCGCAGGTCGGCAAAGTCTACCCCGTAGCCAAAAAAGAGGCTACGATAGTCACCCTGGAGCAGCCCATCCAGCCGGCGGATGACCTGCCAGTCCAGACGCAGGAGAATGCCTTCAGGCGTTGCTGCGGAAGTTGGCATGCTCATGGAGAGGCACCTCCGGCATGGGAATGCGGTTGAGGATCCGCTGCAACAGATCATCGCCGGTCAGATTGTCCGAGAGCGCCTCGTACGAGAGCACAAGACGGTGGCGCATCACGTCGAGCGCCATGTCGAGCACATCCTGCGGCAGCGCATACATGCGTCCACGCACATAAGCCAGGGCGCGCGCCGCCAGGATCAGGTTGATCGAAGCGCGCGGGCTGGCGCCAAACATGATATAGGGCTGCAATTCTTTTAGCCCAACCTCCGCCGGTTTGCGTGTGGCGCTCACCATTTTGACGGCATATTCGATCAGCGCCGGGTCCACATAGACGCGGTCGGCCTCCTGTTGCAGGCCCAAGAGTTGCTGCGTGGTCATGATCTTTTGCACCTTTTGCAGCGCCCCGGTCATGCGCTCCACAATCACAAACTCCTCAGTTGCATTGGGATAACCGACGAGCACCTTGAGCATAAAGCGGTCTACCTGTGCTTCGGGGAGCGGATAGGTGCCCTCGGTCTCGATGGGATTCTGCGTCGCCAACACGAGGAAGGGGTTGGGCACGGCAAAGGTTTCGCGCCCGATGGTCACTTGCCGCTCTTGCATCACTTCGAGCAGGGCGCTCTGCACCTTGGCCGGGGCGCGGTTGATCTCATCGGCCAGCAGCAGATTGGTAAAGACCGGCCCAAAGGAAGTGTTGAATTCACCCGTCTTTTGATTGTAGATGCGCGTGCCGACCAGGTCGGCGGGCACCAGGTCGGGCGTAAACTGGATGCGTTTGAACTCGCCCCCAATCGCTTCGGCCAGCGTCTTGATCGCCATCGTCTTGGCCAGCCCGGGCACGCCCTCGACCAGAATATGGCCGCGCGCCAGCAGCGCTACCACCAGCCGTTCGAGCAAGTGATCCTGCCCAACGATGATCTTCTTGACCTCGTACAAGAGGCGCTCCATGGGCAGGCCATTGTCAACTTTCGTGCTTGGGTCCACGTGTGTTCTCCATGTCAGGGTAGACCGGTAGACAGAGAAACAGGAGGGAAGAGGTCTACTGGGTTGTCTTCTTGTCTACCGGTCTACCTCTCTCAATACGGCGGCAGACCGGCGGCGCCCCCCGCCACATTGATAGGCACAGCAAAGCCAATGCCGATAAAGAAATTGTCTTCCGTCGGGTTGGCCAATCCAGTCACGATGCCGATCACCTGGCCGTTGCGGTTCAAAAGCGGGCCACCCGAATTGCCGGGATTGACGGCCGCGTCAATCTGGAACAAGCCTTCGAGTCGTTGGTCGCTGTTCGGCGGGCGAAAAGTGCGGTTGAGCCCCGAGACGACACCACTACTCATGGAGCCGTAGAGCCCCAGCGGGTGGCCGACGGCGAACGCTTCATCCCCAATTCGAACTGCATTGGGATTGCCAAGGACAGCCGGGACAAGCAGTTCGGGCAGTTGGCTGGCGCGCAGCACGGCAATGTCAGACTCGGGCTCGGCGACCATGATCTCGGCCAGGGATTCGGTGCCGTCGGCAAAGACAAGCTCGATCTCGACGGCGTTTGTCACCACGTGCAAGCTGGTGAGAATGTCACCGCTGTCGTTGATCACAACGCCGGTGCCGAGCCCCCGGCCTTCCTCCTCATCCTCTCCCAGGGTATTGGCCTGGATCAGCACGAGCGAGGGGCGGATGACCTGATAGATCAGGGGCGCATGGGGCGGGGGCGGCGTGATCGATGCAATGGCCACAGCCACCGATTCGTTGACATCGCCCTGGGTTACTCGATCTGGATCGGGGATAAAAAGATTGTACAAAAGGAGGGCGGCAAAGGTAGCCAGTACACCGGAGGCAAATGGCGTTGCGCCATGCAACCTCGTACGGAGGCGTTGAAGGCGCCATTGCCCTATACCAACCGGAGAATCAGAGGGATCATTCATACTCAGTTCCATGCGTATCGATTATATCGATTGTGAAGAGCGCCTCCTCGATTCAGTCGTTCATACTAGAATTCAAAACGAACACTTCAAAGCCAGGTTCGGACAATATTTCGGACGATATTTCGATTGAGATCGGAGGTACAACACACTTTTCAAGCGCATCGCGCCTGAGAAAATTTGCCGCAGATCGACAGAGCCTAGCATACCATATCCGCCGTTAGAAAAAGGAAGGATGATACCGAAGTTCCCGATATTGGCGCCCCGGCCCCAATTCTATACGACGAATATCAAGAAGTCGTCAAGATCTTGTGGTAAACCTGTGAATCGCAGCGGGATAGCGTGTGGAAGCGGTGACAGCGTACAACGCTGGGTCCCTGTAGGGTGTGTCCGAAATGTGGGGCCTGCCGCAGACCTTCCCGGAAGAAGGCGGGAACGGATTGCTCGGCCAGCCATCTTTGCCCTCTTCCGGGAAGGGTTCAATCTGCGGATAAAAATCCAGCAGACCCTAGCGAGCCTTACTGTTTTACGGTAAACTGAAATTCTCCAGAGGCCAGTTTGTGAACAGTATCGCTGACGGCTGAGCCGTTCAGCCTGATAGTGTGCCCTTCTTCCACCGGCAGATAGGCGGTCGCCGTCGTATTCGGCGGCACGACGACCTTCCATTCAAACGTCCCATTGTCAGCCTGCCACTCGGAGACCAGTTCGCCGTAGAGCGTCTGAAGCCGGCCACTGGCATGCGTCAACCCGCCGCCGGGCTGCGGGCGCAGGATCGCGTGTTTGTAGCCTGGTTGCGCCGGGTCGATCTCGATGCCGGCTACCGTGCTGTAAAGCCACGCCCCAATAGACCCGTAGGCGTAGTGGTTGAACGAGTTCATACCAGGGTCCTGGAAACCATTCTCCTCGGTCCAGCCGTCCCACCGCTCCCAGATAGTAGTAGCGCCTTGTGTCACTGAATAGAGCCACGAGGGCCATGTCTTCTGGTGCAGCAACGCATAGGCGATGTCCAGCCGCCCGTTGTTGCTCAACACATGGGGCAGATAAGGTGCGCCGACAAAGCCGGTGGAGAGGTGCATCCCGCGACGCTCGATGTCGGCCACCAGTTCGGCAGTGGCGAGCGGGCGCAGCTTTTCGGGCAGCAGGCCAAAGTGGAGCGCCAGCACATAGGCGGTCTGCGTCGGTGTGAAGAGGTCGGTGTTGAAGACTTCCGACGTGATGGGGCCGTAGTCCACTGCCTTGAGCGTGCCGCGCGAGATGGCGTCGGCGCCATCCATCATCTGTCGCATTCGCGAGGCGGGCGCGGCGTTGGCCGGTAGTTTGCCGCCCTTGAGATAACGGTTGCCAAAAGCCTTTTTGACCTCGGCAAAGAGTTTGCGATACCGGGCGGCATCGCGCTGCTTGCCCAGCGCCGCCGCGATCTGCGCCATGAGGTGGGCGTCGTAGGCCAGAAAGGCCGTGCCGATAAGGTCGCGCGGGGTGCTGGCGTTGATCGAGAGCCAGTCGCCAAAGCCGGGCCACCCCTCGTAATCGGGCGCACAGCGGATATAGCCGGGGCTGGCGCTGACCATCCAGTCCATAAACTTGCGCATCACCTCGTAGTTGTTCTCAAGGATGCGCGTGTCGCCGTAACAGAGATAGACAGTCCACGGGCAGATGATGACGGCGTCGGCCCAGGCCGGGCCACCGTCGGGCAGCGGGATGCTGGCCTTGGGCACGACCGCGGGGACCATCCCCGCCTCGTTCTGCGCATCGGCCACATCCTGCGCCCACTTGGTCAGAAAGCCGGCCACATCCATGTTAAAGGCGGCGGTGCGGGCAAAGACCTGGATGTCGCCCGTCCAGCCCAGCCGTTCGTCGCGCTGGGGGCAATCAGTGGGCACATCGACAAAATTGCCCTTTTGCCCCCAGAGGATGTTGTGCTGAAGCTGGTTGACAAGGGGGTCCGAACAGGTGAAGTCTCCCGTCTGCGCCATGTCGGAATAGAGCACCACACCGGTGACCGCAGCGCGGGTCAGCGGGCCAGGGTAGCCGGTCACCTCCACATAGCGGAAGCCGTGAAAGGTGAATTTTGGTTCCCAAACCTCTTCACCTTCACCCTTGAAGGTGTAGTAGTCGGTGGCGCGGGCGGCGCGCAGATTGGTGGTGTAGAGATCGCCCTCATCGTCGAGCACCTCGGCAAAACGCAGCGTGACCGTCGTCCCTGCCGGCGCGCTGCCCTTGAAGCGCACCCAGCCGACCATGTTTTGTCCCAGGTCAAAAATAGTGCGCCGGGCCATAAAATTGCCCTTGTCCACCGGGTCGCTGGTGGGCATGAGCTCCTCCATGCGGCGCACGGTGGGGCCGTTGGTGGCGACCAACGCCACGCCAGGGTCGTCGAAGAGCTCCACGGCGAGCCAACGCTTATCGTCGAACCGGGGTTCGTTCCAGCCTGGCATCTCCAATCGGGCGTCGTAGGCTTCGCCCATGAGCATATCGTTTTCCAAGATGGGCCCAAACTGGTGCTTCCAGGCGCGGTCGGTGGCGATGACCTGCCGGCTGCCATCGGCCAGGGTGACCTCCAATTGCGCCAGCAGCCGGGGGCGGTCCACATAGTTTTGGCGAGCGCCCATCCCCACATGGCCGGCGGCCCACCCGTCGCCAAGAATGGCGCCGAGCACATTTTCGCCCTCCTGCAACAGGCCGGTTACATCGTGGACCTTATACTGCACCCGTTTGTGATAATCCGTCCAGCCTGGGTTGAAGACATCGTCCCCTACCGGCTGGCCGTTGATCGAGCATTCGTAAAGCCCCAGCGCCGTGACATAGAGCCGGGCCGATTGAACCTTGCCCGCCACCGAAAAGGGCTTGCGCAGATAGGGCGCCGGGACATTGGTGCGCGGGCCGCCGGTGAGCGCCGCGCCGATCCACCTGGCCTTCCAATCCCTTCGTTTCAACAGCCCCATCTCAAACCAGGCCGGTTCGCTCCGGAGCTGATCGCCGGCCTCATCCCACACAGTGACCTTCCAGTGGACGCGCTGGCGCGAGTTCAGCCGTGGCCCAGCATAGGATACATGCACCGACTGTTCCGATTCGACCCTGCCGCTGTCCCACAGGTCGGCCTGGCCTTCTTGCAAGCGAGCAAGGTCGCTGGCGGCCAGGATGCGATAGGCCGTCTGGCGGGCGCCGGCGCGGTCGCTCTGTAGCCGCCAACTGAGCCGGGGCGCGGTCACGTCGATGCCCAGCGGGTTCGTGCGGTATTCGCAGTGATCATCGTCCTCGCGCCCCCTTCAACCCCTGCGCCTGGAGCCATTCGTCAAAGCGTTCGATCCAGTGGTCCACCGGCAGCCCCTGTTTGCGCATGCCAAAACCGTGGCCGCCCTGGGCATAGATATGCAGCTCCACCGGGCGACCGGCCTCCTTCCAGGCCAGGTAGAGGTTGGCGCACGACCGGGCCGCGAGTTCGTCATCATCGGTGACGGCCAGAAAGACAGGCGGGGCATCGGGCGGAGGGGTAAATTTGTCCCACACGGGACCATAGATGGGCGCGGCAAAGTTGAGCCGGCTCTCCGCTTCGTTCTGTGCGATCAGCCCGATGGTAAGCATGGCCCCCGCCGAAAAGCCCATCATGCCGATGCGTTCGGGGTCGATGCCCCATTCGGCGGCGCGCTGGCGCACCAGTTTCACCGCTGCCTGTCCGTCGGCCACGGCGAGCGGCTGGACTCCGGCGATCCGCTGCCGCAACTGCTCGCGATTCTGCATGTTTGCCTGCATCTGCTGCGCAAACGCGTCGTCGTCGGGCGGAGTCTGGATCAGCCGGTATTTGAGCACAAAGGCGGCGACGCCATGTGCGGTGAGCCAATCGGCCACGTCATAGCCTTCGTGGTCGATGGCGAGAATGTGGAATGCGCCGCCAGGGCAAACGATGACGCCCGCGCCGGTGGCGACGGCGGGGTCGGGCAGATGTACGCTCAAGGTGGGGTCAGTTACGTTGCGGACAATCGTGATGTTGAACGGCGGGTGGTGGTGGGTCTTCTGCTCGTAGTGTGCCCAGCCTTCAGAGCCGGGTGCGCCGTTGGGCCAGAGCCTGATCGTTTCGTGCATGGGATAAGTTCTTCTCCTTGAGTGAAATCAAAGCGGTTCACCAGGGATCGACAGTGATGAGCCTGGTGCGTAATCCGCGACGCTCGCAGTTACGCACCACGCATTACGCTTCACACATCCCCTCGCGCACAAAGACGCAGAGCCATTCGACCAATGCTTCGATATCGCCCAGATGCCCCGTCTCAAATGGCGTATGGGTGTAGCGACCGGGAAAGGCCACCAAAGCACTTGGGATGTCGGCCTTCATGAGTGCCGAGCCGTCGCTGCCAAACGACCCAAAGACGGCGTGTTGGATCGGGATGCCGGCCCGGCTCGCTACCTCTTCGAGCCGCGTCGTCAACGCATGGTCGTAGTGGACAAGCGAATCCTTATGCACCAGGATCGGCCCGCCGCCTAGCCGCGTTGGCATCCAGCGCGACGCCGGGCCGGGGATGTCGCCGGCCAGCCCGATCTCCACGGCGATAGCCGCGTTAAACTGTTCGCTCGCCGCCAGCCCAAAGGCGCCGATGAGACCTACTTCCTCCTGCACAGTGCAGGCGAGCGTAAGTTCGCAGCCAAACTCCGCCTGGGGCACCCGCCGCGCCACCTCGGTAATGACAGCCAGCGGCACCCGGTCATCCAGGGCTTTGCCCACCACGTGCTCGCCCCACTGTTCGGTGGCCTGATCCCAGATGACCCGTGTGCCCGGCGTCACTCCTCGGGCGAGCAGTTCCGAACGGCTGAGGCCGGTATCTACCCAGAAATCATCCCAGGTGAGTTCGGTCAATTCGGGGAGCGAGAGCGAGGCCAGATGGCCGGTGGTGGTGGCGATCACACCCGGGATAGGCCCGGAGCGAGCGAGGACCTTGACCCGCGCCCCCATGTAGAAAGCATTGCGGTTGCCAGTTGTGCGTACCCAATTTTGCCCATTCGCTAGATAGAGATAACCTTGTGCATCCACCGAGCGCACCAGATAGCACAGCTCGTCAGCGTGGGCGACCAGGAGCAGCTTTGGTCCCTGGCCGCCACAACGGGCCACGATATTGCCGATTTTTGTGCGCGACACATCGACACCCAGGTCGCGCCACAGCGTTTCCACCCGGTCGAGCACGATCCCCTCCTGCCCCACCGGACCGGGCAATTCGGTCAGTTCTTTGATGAGGTCGAACATGGTTCACTCGATTCGTTTTGGCAGAGTCAGGAATTAGGGATTAGGAATTAGGTGTATTGACCCATCAGGCTAGATAGGGTGCTACAGGTGCGATGCACTTGAAAAGTGCCTTGCACCTCCCATGAAGCTCTCTTACCTCATGTGTCAGTACAATTAGAGATTAGGGTAGGGTCCGCCGTTTTCCCCTAATCCCTAACCCTGATTAAAAAACAATCACCGACCGCAACGTCTCGCCTCGCTCCATGGCGGCGAACGCCTCGTCTACCTCTTCGAGCGAGATTGTGCGGCTGACGACCTTGTCCAGGTTTAACTGGCCCAGACGATACCAGTCGGCCAGGAGGGGAAAATCGCGCGTGGGCAGACAGTCGCCATACCAGGAGACACAGAGATGGCCGCCCAGGTCGAAGAATTTCTGTAAGGGCAACGTCAACTCGGGGCCGGGGCCGGGCACGCCGATGAGCACGCAGGTGCCGGCCAGGTCACGGCACCAGAGCGCCTGGTCCAGTGTCTGCGCCTTGCCCACCGCCTCAAACGAAAAGTTGACGCCATTGCCGCCTGTGATCTCCTTGATCTTGGCGACCGGGTCTACCTCGGCGGCATTGACTGTGTGGGTGGCGCCAAATTCCTTGGCCCATTCCAGCTTTTTGGGGTCGATATCCACGCCGATGATGGTCGTGGCGCCCCCCAGTCTGGCGCCGGCGATGACGCTGTCACCCACGCCACCGCAGCCAAAGACCGCGACACTCGACCCCGGTTTGACCCCAGCCGCGTAAAGCGCAGCGCCGACGCCGGTCATCACACCGCAGCCGATGAGCGACATTTGGGGCGCCGGCAGCGCGGCGTCGTAGGCGATCGCCTGGTCGGCGTGGACAAGCGTATGGGTACAAAAGGTGCCGATCCCCAATACCTGATTGAGCGTAATCCCATCGTGCGTCCGCATGCGCTTTTCGGCGTTGAGGCTGGCGGCGCAAAAATTGGGTTTGCCGGCCCGGCAGAAGCGGCATTCGCCACAAGGGGCGCGCCAGGCCAGAATGACATGGTCGCCGACTTTGTGCTTGGTCACACCCGGGCCAACGGCTTCGATCACACCGGCGCCCTCGTGGCCGAGGATAAAGGGATAGCCTTCGCTGCCATAGACACCCATTTTCACCCCATAATCTGTATGGCAGACACCCGAGGCCAGGATGCGCACCAGCACCTCATTCGGGCCGGGGTCGTCGATCGTGAATTCTTCGATGCTGACGGGAGCGCCAGGCGTGCGCGAAATCGCGCCACGGGCTTTCGTAGGCATGGGAACCTCCTAAACAGAAGCTGATGATGGTTTGAACCGTTGGGACAGCGCGCACAACCCACGGGGCCAGGTGCGCAGCAGGCAAAGGATGACACAAAGTGTTCAGATTTGCAAGTGAGCAGAGGGGGAAGAAGCGAGCTTGTTGCAAAGCTTGGCTTCTCCCCCTCCGTTAGCCCACCCGTTTGTGGATGGCCTGGTTGATCCGCCGCACCAGCCCTGGCCCGCTGTAGATCAAGCCGGTGTAAAGCTGCACCAGGTGCGCACCGGCATCCAGCTTCTCCAGCGCGTCAGCCGGCGTCATGACCCCGCCTACACCGATGATGGGAAGCCGCCCGCCGGTTTGCGCAGCAATAGAGCGGATCACTGCGGTGGCCTGGCCACGCAACGGCGCCCCGCTCAGTCCGCCGGGCAAGGCGGCATAGCGGGCGGGAATCCCCGTACGGGCGGTTGTCGTGTTGGTGGCGATAATGCCATCCACCCCGCTGTGTGTGATGGCATCGAGCACATCGGCAATCTCGCTTTGGGTCAAATCGGGTGCGATCTTGACCAGGAGCGGTCGCCGCGGGGTGAGCCGGTCGCGCAGCGCGGTAACCGTGGTCAAGAGAGCTTCAAGCGCCGCCCGGCCCTGGAGTTGGCGCAGGTTGAGTGTGTTGGGGCTGCTCACATTGATCGCCACATAATCAGCCTGGCGATAGACCCGCTCGAAGAGAAAACAGTAGTCTTCGGCGGCGGACTCGATGGGCGTCTCTTTTCCTTTGCCGATGTTGATGCCGACCCGCAGCGGGGCGCAGGGGATCCGCAGCGCATCGACCCCCTGGTTGGGGAAACCCATACTGTTGATCAGCGCCTGCGCCTCTGGCACACGGTGGATGCGCGGCCGGTGGCCGAAGCCCAGACACGCCAGACCCGTGACGGCCACCCCATTTTTGTCATATCCGGCGGCCAGGCCGACCCGATTCTGAAACGAGACACCAAACAGTTCGGTCGCCAAGCTAGCCCGCTCGTAGGCAAAGAGACTCCGCAAAACGAACCGTGCGAGCGCAAAACTTCCCGCCCAGCGGAGCAACGTCAAGGTGAGCGCGTGGGCGCGCTCGGCGTCGAGGCGAAAGAGCAGGGGCCGGACAGCCCGGTAGATCACGGTGGACTCCTCCCGCTTTATCCCTGTGCTTGCTGGAGAAAGTCCGTGACCGCCGCATGTTGGGCCGATGTAATCGCCCCTTGCCGCTGCCATTCGTCGAGCAGCGCCGGGAGCGTTGCGACGGTGTGCAACTGGTAACCCGCCGCGGCCAGCGTCTCGCGGGCGCCCTGCATCCGGTCGATGAGCACGACCACATCGCGCACGACGAGTCCCGCTGCTTCGAGCTTTTCGATGGCCTCGAACTTGGAACCACCGGTCGTCGTCAGGTCATCGATGACGGCGATGGTCTCGCCTGGTGTAAACTCCCCTTCCACCGTGGCCCGTGTGCCGTACTCTTTGGCCTCGCGCCGGGGGTAGATCAGCGGGCGGTTCATCTCCAGGCTGATGGCGGTGGCAATTGGGAGCGCCGCATAGGGGATACCGGCCAGCCGGTCAAAGCGCAACTCGCGCAGCCGGTCTGCGTAGGCCCTTGCCACCTGGCGCAGCGCAGCAGGATAGGTCACCAGCCGCCGCAGGTCCATATAGATCGGCGACAGCACGCCGGACTTGAGCCTAAATTCGCCAAAGCGGACACAACCGGTGGCAACGAGTGTGCGCGCCAGATGCGCCAGCGGTGACGAGGGCGGATAGGTTTCTCCTCTTGCCTGGAAAGCCGTACGTGCGTCATTGA
>QEUW01000307.1 GCA_003577005.1 Chloroflexota bacterium
CTCTTCTGCTGGTGCCGCCTCCTCTCCCTCGCGCACCTGTTGTACCTGGGTGGGGCTGACGACAGCAGCTTCGTTGTCCCACGTATTGCGGATGTATGTGACGACACCGGCAATCTCTTCATCGGAGAGTGAATCGGCAAAGGCCGGCATTTCGCCCCGCCCATGCAAGACGACGTCGAGCACGGGGGTTGGGTCTTCGGCGAGCACAAACTCGTTACCTGCCAGGGCGGGAAAATCGCTGGTCCCCTGGCCGTCCTCTTGATGGCAGGTCGCGCATTCGGCAGTATAGACTTCTTCACCCAAGCTCATCAACTGGGCTGCATCCACCTCCTCCTCCGGCGCAGGTTCTTCGGCGGCGGTGGCATTCTCCCCAGCGGCATTCTCCTGGCCGGCGGAGCTCTCCTCCGCGGCAGGTTCTTCGGCGGTCGCAGATTCTTCCGCAGCGGCGGCATCTTCCTCTGACGCATCGGCAGGGGGAGCCTCAGGCTCTGATTCCTCCTCTGCCGCTTCTGATTCGGGCGCCGGCTCGTCAGGAGGGGAAGTAGGGGTCACAATCTGAACGATTACTGGAGCAACCTCCGGCTGGAGAGGTGTCGGTGAAGGTGGCGGTGCTAGCCCCCCTGGAGCGCAACCGGCAACGAGCAGGATCATCGCCAGCAGCAAGCGAAGAAATCTCTGTGCAAATTGTACCATGTTCTCTCTCCTCACTCGCCCATCCCCGACAGGCGAAGCGTAGTCTACTCTACCCCGGCTCACGCTCGGTCTGATCTTACCAGAGGCGCCAGCCCATCAGTTCAAGCGGATTCCAGACCCGGTCGCGCCGTAGGGTGTAGAGGTAGGCGCTAATCGCGCGTGCGTCTTCTGAGGTCACACCCATGTCTGGCATGGCAGTGCCGGGGCGAAAAGATTGCGGGTGCTGGATAAAGGTGGAAACATTTTCCGGTGTGTTCGGGATCATACCGACAATATAGTGGCGATCCGCCCAGTCGGTGAGCGGCGGGCCGACCAGGGCATTGGCAGCCGGCACCCCAGGAATCGTATGGCAGGTGTGGCAGCCATAATCCTGGATCAGCTGCCAGCCGCGCTGCACCTCGCCGGGGGCGGGTGTTGCGGCCACAGCTGCGGCGCGGCTCGGCGGGCGCATTGGTTCGGCGCACGCAGCCAGCAGCGCGGTGACAATCAGTACGCTGCTGACCAGCACCAGCGACCAGCGCAGCGGATTGGCATTGGCGCGCCAGTTGCCGCGCTTACGCCAGCTGCTTCTCAAGGCTCTGATCATAGCCCCTGCACCACCTTTCATTCGGCTACGGGTGTTGTCACTCCTACCTGTTTCCATCTTTGTACAGCAGAACAACGTTGAGCGGATCAATTCGTCTGTGCGACTTCGGCCACCTGTTCCTCGCTCACTGGGGGAGCTTGATTGCCCCAGGCATTGCGGATATAGGAGGCCACCGCGGCGATTTCCTCGTTCGAGAGGGCGTCGCCAAAGGCCGGCATTTCACCACGCCCGTGGATGATCGCATCGACCACTGCGGCCGGGTCATCTTCAAGGATGAGAGCGTTGTCGGCCAGCGCGGGGAAGACGGAGGTCCCCTCGCCTCCAGCCTGGTGGCAGGTGGCACAGTTGGCCTGGTAGACCTGTTCACCCTGAACGATCAACTCCTCCCCGTTACCGGACGGCTCGGCGGAATCAGAATCCTCTGCGGCCTGCGTCTCGGCTGGAGCAGGACTCTCGGCCCCGCCTGTCATCTCGCCGGCAGCGGGGGTTGCATCCGCTGCCGGGGCCTCTGGTGTCTCAGCGGTGGCCGCCCCATCTCCGTCGGGTGGGGTCGGTAGTTCGGGGGGTTCGGCATCTTCTCCTGTCACTTGTGGCTCGGCCACTGTGGGTGTCGGTTCAATCTGGATTTCAACACGGACCGCCAGGGTGGGCAACGGCTGGCGCGGGTCGACAGGAGTCAGCGTGGGTTCTACCCCTAGCGTTTCACACCCCAGCAACAGAAGTGCGATCCCTGCAAGTTTGGCGATCCAACTGGCTCTTTGAACCATTCATTTGCTCCTATCCCGTCTCCTCTTGCGCCGCCTGCAACGACTCGTCGCCCTCCTCCTCGTCCTCGTCATCATCGGGCACGGCACCGGCGCGCACCTGCGTACCTCCTAACAGAGAGGCAAGAAGAGTGTCGGCCCAATTGAAAGCAAAATCGACACCAAAAAGAGCACGTTGAGCAGCGCGCCGGTCAACGCCATAAAGCGAAAACGGCCCGCCGGTTGATCGCCGTTTGTTTCTTCTGCCGGGCTCAGATGGCGCCAGTTGGCGTATGCCAGAACGGTCGCGTAAAGCACAAGTGCGGCCGCAACAAGCGTAAAGATGAGGAGAACCCAGCGAACGACGCTCATGCCTTGCCACACAACATGGAGCAGCAGCCCTCGTTCGCAGGCCAGCCCGACAATAGCATAGCTCGCCACCAGATGTACGCTCCAGAGCACGGCTCCAGTGCCCAGGCTGAACCAGAGTTGGCGCAATGAGACCGATTGGTATTCCCGTGGTTCGACGGTTTGTACAGCCATGCAGAACTCCTCTTAACGCTTGTACGAACGGGTTTCAAGCAAATCCTTTGCTCTCAGGCGACCTAGAGAAAGCGAGGCGCCAGGTAGAGAACAGTGAACAGGGGGATCCAAACTACGACGACAAAGTGCCAGTAGAGGCCATTTACCGTCACCGCCGAATAACGCCGCTCATTGTAATAGCCACGGAACGCCAGCGTCCCCACAAAAAAGACCTTCAATAAGACGGCGATGACATGGGCGCTGTGAAAGCCGGTGATCGTCCACACAATCGAGCTATAGGCATTGGTGGCCCAGTTATAGTCCAGGTTGCTGTACTCAATATACTTGAGGGTGAGAAAGACAACTCCCATGATCGCAGCAACCGACATGCCGATCTTGAGCCGGCGCTGGTTGCCGTTACGGATGCCCTGGTCGGCTATGTAAACTGGAATGCTGCTGGTGATCAAAATGAGCGCGTTGATCGAGGGCAGCAACAGGTCGGGCGGGTCGATGCCGTTCAGCGGCCATTCGGGCGCACCTGCCCAAAGATAAAAATAGGAGCCAACCAGCGAGGTAAAGACGACGGTTTCGATTAAGATCAGCGCCACCATACCCCACCAGAAAGGTGGCCGCACGCCGTAGCTATCCGCTACGGTGCTTGTCGGCAGCGAACCCGGTGGGCCGGCCATGGCGTATTCCATCTGTTGCTCCTGCTCGTTGGGCCAGTGCCAAACAACCAAGAGGATGTAGACGATGAGAGCGCCAACCGGCACCAGCCAGAGGTCGATCAAGAGGCCCAGAAAGACAAAGGCAACCGCCAAGGCAAGCAGAAACGGCACCAGAGTCGGCCCCGGTAGGATCACCCGCTGTTGGGGGATGGCATCCAGCACCGAGCTGCCCAATGTTTCGCGGCGCTCGAAGAGCAACCCAAAACGGTCACGCGCCGGGTCGGCCAGATCTTGCTCATACTCGTGGGGGACAGGGTGCCAGAGTGGCTCTCGGTTACGTACTTCGGGGACCGCCCGGAAGTTGTAGGGGGCTGGCGGCGACGTCGTCGCCCACTCAAGTGTACCTGCACCCCACGGATTGTCGCCGGCGGGGGTTCCGTTCTGCAGGCTCTGGAAAACATTGACAACAAAGACGAGAATGCCAGCGGCAAGGATAAACGAGCCCGCCGTCGAGAGCAGATTGAGCCACTCCCACCCCAGACCAGGGATAAAGGTGTAGACACGCCGCGGCATGCCCCATAGCCCGGTGAGGTGCATGGGCAGAAAGGTGACATTCATGCCGATAAAGGTGAGCCAGAAGCCCCAGACGCCCAACCGCTCATCGAGCATGCGCCCGGTGATTTTGGGAAACCAGTAGATGATGCCGGCAAGGAGGGGGAAGACGGCGCCGCCGATCAGCACATAATGGAAGTGCGCCACGACAAAGTAGCTGTCATGCACCTGGTCGTCAAAGGGCACCGCTGCCACCATGATGCCGGTGACCCCGCCAAGGACAAAGACGATGACAAAGCCAATCACATAGAGCAGGGGCGTCTTGAGCACGATACGCCCCGCGGCTAGAGTGGCCAAGGTAGCAAAGATCTGAATGCCGCTGGGAATGCCGACCACCATACTGGCGACGGTAAAGAAATTGAGACCGGCCGGCGGCAGGCCGGTCGTAAACATGTGATGCACCCATAGGCCAAAGCTGAAGAATGCGATGGCTACAAACGAGAGCACGATCCAGGTATAGCCCACCATGGGACGCCGGGCAAAGGTAGAGACGACCGCCGAGACAATGCCCAGCCCTGGAATAAAGATGATGTAGACCTCAGGGTGGCCAAAGATCCAGAAGAGATGTTGCCAGAGCAGCGGCTGGCCGCCCGCCTCCGGGTTGAAGAAATGGGTGCCGATGGTGCGGTCCAACGCCAGTTCGACGCTCGCCACCATCAACGGCGGCATGGCAAAGACGATCATAAAAGACATGACCAGGATGGCCCAGACAAAGAGCGGCATCCGGTTGATGGACATGCCCGGCGCCCGCAGCGTAAAGATCGTCACGATCAGTTCGACCGCCGCCACCAGCGCCGCAACCTCCAAAAAGGTGATCATGGTGGCGTAGAAATCGATCCCAATGCCCGGCGAATAGAGGGGCCCTGTCAGCGGAACATAGGCAAACCAGCCGCCGTCCGGCGCATGACCAAAAAAAAGGCTGATCCAGATGGTCACCCCGGCAATCAGGTAGACAAAGTAGCCAAATGCGTTCAGCCGGGGAAACGCCATATCGCGTGCGCCGACCATCAGCGGCACAAGGTAAATACCCATCCCCTCCATGATGGGCACGGCAAAAAGAAACATCATAGTCGTGCCGTGCGTTGTAAAGATCTGGTTATATAAGTCCGGGTTGAGAAAGGTCGCTTCGGGCACAGCCAACTGGATACGCATAAGCAAGGCCGCAATCCCGGCCAGGACAAAGAAGGCAAAACCGGTAACCAGATAGCGGGCGCCTACCGCGCGGTGGTTGACCGCTGTCAGAAAATTCATCAAGCCGGTGGGCGTCCGCCAGGTCCGTTCGAGCGTGTTGAGCGTAGTGACAGATGTGGTCATGCGATCCTCTTCTGGCATTGGAAGCGGTGGATAAGGATTTCTGATTTCTCTGTGCGCCGTGGGTGATTCCGCTACACATGACTGAGAACTGGTAAAACGGTGGTTGTGTGTCGTACCGAGGCTCTGTTATTGTAAGGTCATCAGATAATCAAGCAGCGCCTGCAAGTCTTCCCCCGTAATGTCGGAGGGAGGCATCAGATTGCCGGGCTTGATGTGTTGCGGGTTACTGATCCACCCGCCGAGGGTGCCCCTGGTATTGGGGAGAATCCCGGCGCCCAGTGTCTGGCGGCTGGCGAGATGGGTGAGGTCTGGGCCCAGCCGTCCGGTGGCATTGGTTCCCTGGACGGTGTGACAGTAGACACAGGCCGAGCCGAGAAAGATCTGCTGCCCGCGGCGGATCTGCTCTGCTGCCGGCTCGGGCGCTGGCAATCGCTGGCGCTCGGCCCAGACGGTGAAATCATCAGGGGGAGCGGCGATGACGATAAACTGCATCTTGGCGTGCTGGAGACCACAAAACTCGGCGCAGAGGCCGCGATAGGTTCCAGGTGTATCCGCCTGAATCCAGATGGTGTTGGTCTGTCCGGGAATCAGATCCATCTTGCCGTGTAGTTCGGGCACCCAGAAACTATGGATCACGTCGATGGAAGCCAACCGGAGCAGGACAGGCTGGCCGGCAGGGATCCAGATTTCGTTGGCAGTTGTGAATTGGTAGTCAGGGTAGCGCACCTCCCACCACCAGCGGTGACCAATGATTTCCACCGTAAAGGCTGGCGCCGTGGGTGGATTGGCCAGTACGATGTTGGTGCGTATGGCAAAAAAGAGAACGACAGCCAGAATGATAGCCGGCACAATGACGCCACCCCACCAGATCCACTGGACGTTGCCCGGCGAATGAGGGTCCGGTTCCACGTTGTCTATCCGCTGCCGCCGGCTGAAGACCAGATAGAGCAGCAGCGCGGCAACAACCACAAAGACGGCCGTTGCCAACCAAAACATCAGCCACCAGAGGTCGGCGACCTCCGCCGCGCCGGGCCCGCGCGGAGCCAGGGTAGATGGGATTTCTGGGTTGGTGAGAGCGCGCGGCAGGCAACCGCTGATAAGAGGGCTACAGAGAACGAGAATCGTAAGTATGACGAGTCGGCGAAGTACGATGGTTGCGCCTAAACGTCTGAGGTCAAGGTCTATTCGGATCATTGGCGTCAGGCGTTCCTTTTGAGCGGATGGGACAGCAAGATCTGCCACTAAAATTGGGAAATTACGAAATTCTGGCAATACTGATTACTTTAGCTGGTGAGACCTCTTATGTAAATAGGTAGAGATACAAACGGGGTCATAAGAAAGTCACGTCTCGTAGACAAAAAAGGTAAGTGTAGCATTAAAATATGGATACCTACTGCACATCCTGCGTATCACAGCCCTGCGCGAAATGCTGACTTCTGGTCTGAACGGAAATGCCGACAGAACCTAGAGTCCCCATGGATAGGTGGCCGGCGGCTGTGCACTATCCGGCTCAATGTGCAGCGGATGGAGCGCCTCGGTTTCGTCTGAGATTGTGCGTGGCTGGCCTGATGCTCGTTCTCGAATCATGTTTCCTCCATTTTCTGTGGCACAGGGAATGGTGCAGCAGGTGGCTCAGCGCCTGTCCAGCGGCGCACCATTGGTGCAATTACCTCGACGATCAGCACATTGAAGGCCCCAACCAGCGGGATCGCCACTAGCACCCCCAACAACCCGCCGACCACACCGCCGGCAAAGATAGCGAGCAGACTCATCAGGGGTGAGATGTGGGCCTGCCGGCTCATGATGTTAGGAGTGAGAATATTTCCTTCAATCTGCTGCAAAATCAGGACAAAGCCTAGCGCCAGGAGCGCCAGTTCCGGGGATTGTAGAAACGCAACCAAAACAATAATTGTGCCTGAAATAAATGGCCCCAGGATCGGGATGATCTCCAGCAGACCGGCCAGCACTGCCAAGAGCAAAGCGTAATTCACCCCTATAAGCGAGAGGGCAACAAAGGTGATCACGGCAACCAGAACACCCCCAATGACAACCCCACGTATATAGCCCCCCATGGCGTTGCTCATGTTTTCTAACAGTTGTTCGCCGTCTGCTCGCCGCCCAGATGGTATAAACGAGATGACAAATCGCTCGACTCTGGGGGCGGCAATCAATGCGTAGAGCGCCAGAAAAAGCACCATTACGAGATTTATGATTGAATCCGCTATTGCCAAGGGCAGTGAGAGCAGCCAGCCACCAATCCCGGTGAGTCCATCCAATAGAGGTTCCGCCAGAGCCCCTCTATTCAGCGCGCCCTGCTCATCGATCATCCGCTGCAAGTTTGTCAGTTGTTCCGGTATGTAGTCGGCAAAGGCCCGGATCTGCTCGACAAAGGCGGGGAAGACCATCCAGCCAAGCATTCCGAAGATGGCAAACAGCAATACATAGATGAGAACGACTGCAACTCCGCGCGGCATCCGCCGGCTCATCCAGGTCACGGGCGGGGCCAATGCGGCGGCAATAGCGATCCCCAGCACAAAAAAGGCCAGAGGGCGCGCAAAGAGCGCGATGACACTCAGAAAGCCAAGACCAAAGATGATGGCCGCTGCACCGGCGAGGGAGATCCACCACCAGGCGATGGGTGGTGCAACTGACGCCCACGAGTTGATAGGTTGCTGCGAGTCGGAGCTGACAGGGGTTACGGGTTGGACCGTTCTTGGTGAATCATTCATCGAAGCGCGATCACTCCATTCTCACGAGCTTTCCCGTACGTGGCCCCACTACTGTCCGCGCTGCTGCACCGTCACGAAGAGTAGAGTCCAAAGTCGTAAGCCACTGCCCCAGCAAGAGCAACAGCGCCACCAAGTAGACAAGATTGGCCGGCACCCACATAATCACCCCAGCCAACTGTTGGTCTTCCAACGGGGTCACTCCCCATGCGGCTGTTGTAAAGAGGTAGACGCGATACCAGAGGGTCGTCGAAAAGGTCAGCAGCGCACCTAATAAACCGCTGTGCATCGCAGTTGTAAAGACCATCAACACGCTAATACCATACCGTGACTGGGACCGGCGAGCAGATGGGATCAACGCGACCCAAAAGAATAGCGCAGTGCCAAAGAAGCTAGTGTGTTCGAGATGGTGGATCCACGGATTTAGCACTGCCGCTTCATAAAGCAGCGGGGCATGCCAGACCCAAAGCGCAATGCCATGGATCAACCAGGCCATCGATGGCTGGGTCAGAAAATGGCTTACGGCTCGCAGAGCCGGCTGTTGCCGCCAAAAGCGAGCCAGCGACCGCCGGCTCCGGCGGGGCAGCCCACGCCAAAGCATGGATGGCGGGCAGCCAAAGGCCAACAGCGGAGCTGCCACGACAATGAGCAACAGGTGTTGCACCATATGTGCCGAAAAGAGGACACCGCTCAACGCATCCAGGGGTGAAATCAGCGCGACAAAAAGGGCAAACAGGCCGGCATAGAAAGCACCCGCCCGCCAGAAGGTCACGCTGTGCCCACGACCGGCCCGCTGCCAGAGTTCTGCTAGCCCGGTGCCGTAGCGCCATGTCGCAACCCCCAAACCCAGGATCAGAAGCAGATCCCAGTTCCATGCGCGCCAGAGATCATGCGGCGCCGTGGGTGCGTCAGGGTGTGCCCAGACTCTACTCGCAGTGAGATGGAAAATAAGACTGGCCAGCGCCACGCTGATCCCTATCTTTCCTGGCATACTTATACCGAATCCTTCTGTTCAGTCAAGGAATGCACCGCCGTTTCTCTCTGGCACATTCCTTGACTGAACAACCGGATTTTGTATTATCACTGAGTTTCTCTCACCCGAACCGGATAACCCTGCTGTTCCCAATACAGGTCGAATTCGTCGAGCGCCGCGCTGTCGATATGCCCTGGCCCAGGGAAGAGAGTTGGATCAAAGCGCGGCGCCGAGCGCATAACGGCCGGGTCAAGGTTGGGGTCAAAGACAAACTCATCACCAAACGCCATAGGATCAAAGGCACTAAAGGGCGCGGCAACTCGTGGGCTATCGGCTGTACCTGTCCCCTGGGCAAGGATCATGTACTTGGCCCGGTTTTCCCCCAATGCAATCAGCAGATCTACGACCGTGCCTGCACCCGAGCCCATGTCGGCCACAGGAAACTGAAGGAGTTCAGATGCGCGCAGAATGGTATTCGACGCCTCTGTAACATCGAATCCAGGGTCAATCCCCCGTTCGCGCCAGAAGAGAGTCACCTGGTCATCCCAGTTGGGATTGGCCACGTCAGGCCAGTCTGTGCCCACGTTGGGAAAGTCCTGTAGGCGCTCCTCTTCGATATTTAGACGCAGTTCACCTGCCGGATCCCAAATAAAGGCACTAAGGGGAACGGGGAGTGCCGAAGTTCCATATGCCCGTTGGCAGCATCGAGTAAGATATCATCGATCCCACCGCCTCGTGCACCATCGACGGTCTGGAAGTTGGCGTCCAACAGCGTTGAAGCGCGCATGAGAATACCCTCAGCACTCACTACGCCCCCAGCGCCGGTGATGTCGAGAGGGCCAATGTCCGCGGGTTCGACGGCGGATTCATCGACAACCCCCCGCCAAAAAAGTTCATAGACAT
>QEUW01000308.1 GCA_003577005.1 Chloroflexota bacterium
CGAATTGACTGCTGTCTTATCACTCTTTAATTGTTAATGTGCCCCCCTGACTTTCGCCAGGCCCTCTACTATACCAAAACCCCCACCACCCGTCAAGTATCCTGCATTACAATTTGCACATTGCCTTTGCTATTCCGTAATGCTCGAATCTGTTTTTCAGATACCCAACCGTGAGCAGGACTTCAAAGTATACCCTAACCGCTTTTGGCTGTCAAATTTCAATCCCAGTTCTCGCAATCACAATTTATGCTCTTGCCTGGTATTTGAAATCCACCACAACCAGACCTGCCTATTCGCCAGGCACAAGCGCTTAGCCTAACAGACACGTTTACGCTTGTCAAATCCCGATGCGAAGTTTTTCACATCTTGATTCAACGAGGACAATGTTCCGTCCTGATTGCATCCTGTTTACTGACTGGAAGTTGTTAAACTTGCGCCTTGAGGTATGTCTATATAATAACAGACCTGCTCTCCGTTGTCAAATATGCGTGGATGCAAAACGGGTCAATTTTGCATCCACGCATACACCCCCCACGGCCCAGGCCGGACGTTTTGCCAGCGCGCCCGGTAGGCCCAGGTATGGAGCGGTCCCCCCAGGGGAATCAAGGCTGTCTGTTCGTACAGCCGCTGTTGAACCCCCCTGTACCGCTCGCCTCGCGCTACAGGATCACACCCAGGCCACTGCGCTGCTGCATCTAGCCAGGTGTCTATTTCTCTATCTTGAAAACTGACGAAGTTAAGACCACTACCTGGTAGATCGTCGCGGCTATGCCAGAAAGTGCTGGTCGCCGGGTCGGGACCAACGTTCTCCCAACCTGCTATCGCCAGGTCAAAGCGTTGGCCGAGCAGGGTATCTGCCATCTCTTCAAATGGGAGTGGTGTAAACTGGATTTCGATGCCAACCTGTGCCAGTTGCTGCTGCACCAGTTCACCAATACGAACCCGCAGTGCGCTGTCATCATTGGTGAGCAGTGCCAGCGCCAATTGAATGCCGTCCCGCTCACGGATACCGTCACCATCGTTATCAGTCCAGCCGGCGGTTGTGAGCAAGCTGGCCGCCTGCACCCGGTCGAGTTCATAGGGGGGCAGGTTAGCGGTGTATGCCCAGGGTACGCTGGGCAAAATGTAGCTGGCCTGGCGGTAGTATTGGTCGTCGTAGGCCGCCTCAAGTAGTTGTGGATAATCGAGAGCCAGCGCAATTGCCCGGCGAACCCGTGAATCACCCAGAATCGGATGAGGCGGCTGGGGAGTCTGCGCACCGGTTGCATCTTGCCCTGGCTGTGGATTCTGCGGGTCGGCCAGGTTGAGCGCCAGAAAGCTATAACTATCGGCTCGGAACTGATAAAGGGTGATCTCCCTCCGGCCTTGAACTACCTCCACCTGGTCGGATGGGACGAACGTGGCGTCGACGGCACCAGCCAGCAACTGGGCAACCCGCAGCGTCGCATCGGGCAGAATCCGATAGCGCCATTCATCCAGGTGGGGCGCACCTCGCCAGTAAGTGGGGTTCCTCACCAGGCGGATCTCCTCGCCCGGTTTCCATTCGGCAAAACGAAAGGGGCCGGCACTGACTTCCGGTGCGGTATTGAAAGGATTCTCGCGCAAGTCGCTAAAGTCTACGCGGTAAAGATGGCTTGGGAGCAACGGCTGCCGCAACAGATGCAGTGCAGCACAATCGGCTCTAGTCAGTGCCACCACAACGGTGTGGTCATCCCGTGCAGTAACCTGTTCGATAGCTTGTAGACCGGCGCGAAAGGGGCTCTGCACGTCTTCGTCGGCCAGGGCGGCAAAGGTGTACTGGACATCTTGCGCTGTGACAGGCTGCCCATCGCTCCAGGTGACGCCACTACGCACGGTGAATGTATAGATGCGGCCATCGTCCGACCACTCCCATCTGTCAGCGAGCCCAGTGGGTGTGACCCATCCACCCTGCGGGTCCTGGCCGACAAGCGCCGGCCAGAGCAGCCGGGCAACTGCCTGGCTAGTCTCGTTGACGGTCAGGAGAGGGTTAAAGGTATCAGCATCTTGTGCAACAGCCTCGATAAAGACACCGCCGGGGGCAGGTGCCTCTATCTGGAGACTATCTTGGGCCACAAGTAGGGATGAGGTTGTCGCTGTGGTCGTAACAGCCACAGGTGCCGGCACAGGCGTCGCGCCGGCAGACACGCCATTGGGACCCAAGAGAGCTGTGTCTTTTGCGAGCGTAATCGCCTGGTCTGGAGTAGGCTCAGGGACAGCCACGAGGCGCAGGCTAATGCTCACAAGCGTCAGGAGTAGAGTTGCGCCAGCTAAGACAAACAGAGGCCGGATACTTACAAACACAAGTCTGCCAGTTCAAAGATCAATCACCACTGCCGGACCGTTGTCAGGCGTTGCCATTATAATCAGGAAACTGTAGCTTCAAAAATCAACTCTGGTAGATGGCTCAGTCTCGATCCCATCTTGAGCAGTTGAGCGGGCGAGCTGCCCTGGGCAGCAGCCATTTGCGATCCCTGGTGGCTCAAATGGCGCGGAGGGACTACCCGAAGGCGGAAGAAGAGTTTGCGCTCATGGCCCGTACATGCGCCCCCACGCCAGGATCAACCTGATCAGGCAAGCGCTGCCGGTATAGTGAGAGAGCCCGCAGATATTCTACAGAAAAGACCGGTCGCATCTCAGGCCCTACCGCACCACGAGCGATAAGAAGACTCGCCACAACCAGATCAAGAACACTTGTGATAAAATAATAGCGTGGACATGATTACTTCCTTCGGAGAGTGGCTGCGCCGCCGACGCCGGGCCCTCGATATGACCCAAGACGAACTGGCCGAGCGGGTCGGTCTCTCTATATCGGCGATCCGCAAAATTGAAAGCGATGAGCGGCGACCCTCACGCGAGGTTGCCCATCTACTGGCCGAGGTACTGGAGATCCCGGCGGATGCGCACGCACAGTTTGTCAAAGTGGCGCGCGCCGAATTGCGAACCGAACGGTTGGGGGAGGTTCAGCCGCCGGCCCCCTCAGCCCCGCCTCCATCGCGCACCAGCCGTCTACTCGCGCCACTGACCCCAATGGTGGGGCGTCAGGTAGAGTTGGCCGAGGTGCAACAGCTCTTGCGCAACCCGGAATGCCGGTTGTTGACCCTGGTAGGGCTCGGCGGTGTCGGCAAGACAAGGCTCGCCCTCGAGGCTGCAACAACCCTGCAAGACGACTTCGCCGACGGGGTCTTCTTTGTGCCCCTGGCGGGTGTCAGTGCGCCGCAATTCGTCCTGCCGGCGATTGGCAACACCCTGGGTCTATCTTTCTCTATGCCCGCTGACCCAAAGAGAGAGATCATTGGTTATTTACAGGACAAAGCGCTGCTCCTGGTCTTGGATAATTTGGAACACCTGTTGTCACCTGTGCCGGCCAGTAACCAGGCAGGCGATAGCGAGCAAGATGGGGCCGAACTCCTGGCCGCACTTCTCACCCAAACGCGGCGTGTCAAGCTACTCATCACTTCACGCATACCATTGGGTCTTTACGGGGAGTGGCTGTTCGAGTTACAGGGTTTGTCTACACCGGAACTGGCAAACGACTTTTCTGCCTTGACGGTAACGCACGCTGAGCGCAATAGCGCCGTAGCCATGTTTTTGCAGGTCGCCCGCCGGGTGCAAAACAGCTTTGCATTGACCCGTGACAATTTACCTGCGGTCGTGCGTATCTGCCGTCTTGTCGAAGGCTTGCCGCTGGGTATTGAACTGGCAGCGGCCTGGGTTCGCACCCTCTCTTGCAATGAAATTGCCGACGAGATCGAGCGGACGGTCGATTTTCTATCCGTCACCCGGCGCGATTCGTTGGGCCGCCACCACAGTTTGCGCGCCGTGTTCGACTATTCGTGGAAGCTGTTGGCAAATGAAGAGCAAGAGGCGATCAGCCGGCTGTCCGTCTTTCGTGGGGGCTTTACCCGCCAGGCCGCGGGCCAGGTGGCCGGGGCATCGTTACCGGTCTTGTCGGCCCTGGTGGCCAAGTCGCTGCTCCGCCGCGGCGAAGCGGACCGCTATGACCTGCACCCTCTGATCCGGCAGTTCGCCGCCGAAAAATTGGCCGAATTGGGTGAAGCGGAAACGACCGGGCAGCGCCATCTTGTCTACTGCCTGGCGTTGGCCGAAGCGGCAGAACCACACCTGGCCGGCGCCGGCCAGGTTGAGTGGATGGATCAACTGGCGCACGAGCACGATAACTTACGCGGGGCCTTGCGCTGGGCGCTAGACCAGCATGACCGTGAGTCCGCTTTGCGTCTGAGCAGCGCTCTACGCGCCTTTTGGGAGGTACGCGGCCACATTGGCGAGGGACGACGTTGGCTGGAGCAGGCGTTGAACCTTACCAGGCCAGCTGCGACCGGGTTGCAGGGGAAAGCGTATCAGGCCGCAGGCCAACTGGCGCTAGAACAGCATGATCTACAAGCCGCTTTTCCCTTGTTAGAAACCAGCCTGTCGCTCTGCCGTGAAACCGGAGACGCCGCCGCCACTGCCGCTGCGCTCAGCAGCCTGGGTCGCGCGGCCTGGCTACGAGGTGAAAGCCAACGGGCGCGCACCCTTTATGAGGAGTCGCTCTCTTTATATCGGGCCGTTGGAAATCGAGAAGGCATTGCCAGAGTGCTCAATGGGCTGGGTTTGCTGGCGATGCGTTTGCGCGAACTGAAACCTGCGGCCCAGTTCTTGACCGAGGGAGTTGCCCTCGATGAGGAGTTGGGCAATCACAAAGAGGTTGCCCGCGCGCTCTTCAATCTTGGCATGGTCTATGTGCGCATGGAGAATGAAGCCGCCCGCGCCCAGGCTTACTTTGAAACCAGTATTACACGCTGCCGGCAAGTTGGCTATGTTCGCTTTGAGGCATACGCGCTCAACAATCTGGCTATGCTGGCGCTGCACCGGGATGATTCACGACAAGCGATGATACTGGCGCAGGAGAGCCTGCGTTTGTGCCAGGAGGTTGAAGATTGGCTGGGCGCCTGCTATGCGCTGATCAACCTGGGTCACAGCGCCCTTGACTTGCATGATCCTGACCGGGCTATCCAAGCCTTGCGTGACTGCGCCAACCTGCTTCATCCGGGACAAGATCAAGAGGTCGCACTCTGGTTGCTCGAAGCCTGTGCCCGCCTGGCAGTTGCACGAGGGCAACCGACTGCCGCTGTACGCTTGGCCGGTGCGGCCGCTGCGCTACGCTCGGCCAGGCGGTTGCATCTGCCGCCGACGGCTCAGCACTATTTCGACAAAATTGTACACGGGTTGCGCAGCGAACTTGACGTTGCAATCTTTGCCGCTGCTCAGGCCGAAGGCGAGGCTATGACGCTGGAACGGGCGACCCACGAGGCGCTGACCCTTCTGTGATGATGTTGCTACCATGATACCATCTGGCTGGCAGGTCCAACCGCGTATCTTCTAAAAAGCCTAGTACAGTTCGGCTGGCTTTGCCTGGCTATGCGGCCTTTGCTATACTCGTAGCGAATATGGACCGCGCCCGATCGACGTTCTCAACCAAAGGATAAGATGAAGCATCTTGTTGCGACTTTCTTGCTGCGCACGACCTCTTTGGCGCTGCCGCTGTTCTTGCTGGCCGCTTGTTCGTTGACGATCCGCGATACACGGCTCCCCGCCGGTGATATTCACGGCCCGGTGACCGTAGGGATTGCACCCAACGTACCTGAAACCCTTTCCCGCCAGATGATGGCTACGTTCAACGCCACATCCTATTTGGAGACCACAAATGGTCGCCTGCCGCTCTATCTCCTCGACCAGGTAGAGAACGCCAGCGTGCAGGTAAAGGTAGCTGGCGCTGGCGCAAACAGCATACAGCTCATCGAGCGTTACTTTGCTGCGGTGGTTCCGTTCGCCACGGTGCAAGATGACATTACCCTGGTCGACTTACAGCAACGCTGGCAGGGACAGGGAACAGCGCCACTCTTGGTGACGCTGGATGTAGCCAACTTGCTGGCCGCACACTGGGGACCCACGGCGGCGCGCGTGATCGCGGCCGATGCGCTCTTACCTGCGCTCGAAGCGACACCCGGCGCCGTGGGTATGCTCTCGTTCGATCGGCTCGACCCACACTACAAGGTGTTAACGGTGGATGGGATCAACGTACTCGACAGCAAGCTGGACCCGGCTCGCTACCCGCTTGCAGTCAGCCTGACAGTGGATGGCGCTGCGGCGCCGCTGATCGCACCGCTCTTACAGCCAGAATTGCTGCCGGCCACCAATCGCGACAGCGGACGGTTGACGACGCTGCTCATGACCGGCGTCACCGCCATGTCGCGCGCCACCGCGGCCCGTATGGAGCGCATGGGCGTGCTCTATCCCGCCGCCATCATCTCCAGCACCTTTGCCGCAGCCGATATTACCCACATCAGCAATGAGGTCCCCTTTCTCGATGATTGTGTTGTCAACAACACGTTGAACAACCTGATCCTGTGCAGCCACACCTCCTATTGGGCCACGCTGGAGGCAGTCGGCACAGACATCGTCGGGTTGAGCGGCAACCATGTCAACGATTTTGGCCGCGAGGGCGCCCGCCGTTCGCTTCAGTTCTATCGTGACAACAATATCCCCATCTACGGCAGCGGCATGAACATCAAAGAGGCCTGCGCACCGCTCTACTGGGAGCACAACGGTAACACCTTTGCCTTTGTGGCCGCATTGGCGTTTGGCCCGCCCGGCGCCTGGGCCACCGAGGATCAGCCAGGCGCCTGCTACTACTACGACCACAAAGAGATGCTGCTCGAATCGGTGCGCCAGCTCGCCCAAGCAGTGGACATTGTCGCTGTGGAACTCCAATTCGAGGAGAGTTACAGTCCCTACCCACTCCCGACGCAGGTGAGCGAATTCCGCCAGCTACGCGCTGCCGGCGCTCACATTGTTACCGGCGTGCAGAGCCACGTGCCCCAGGCCATGGAGCCGTACGGCTATCTCGACCAGGGCGGGCCGGGGATCATCGTCTACGGGCTGGGCAATCTCTTTTTCGACCAGATGTGGAGCTGGGAGACGCGCACCGAACTGTATGCCCGGCATACCATCTATAATGGTCGCGTCATCAGCACCGAGGTATTGACTGGTGTGTTAGAGGAATATGCGCAACCTCGCTGGGCGACGCCGGCAGAACGGGCAGGAATTCTCAACACTATTTTTTCCGCTGCGCCGGCGCGCCCGTGATAAAAGGGCTCATAACTCCAACAACAACGCCACCAACAGCGCCGCCCGGCCGGCGATCTGATCGACCTCGATATGCTCATGGTCGGCGTGGGCGCCGGCGCCGGGAACCCCCAACCCGTCGAGTGTCGGGACCCCCAACGCACCGGTGATGTTGCCATCGCTGCCACCGCCGGTGCTCCCTTCCTGCAAATCCAGGCCCAATTTGTGACCGATGGCCTGCGCACGGTGAAACAGGTCACGTGTTACCTTCGCTTCTAGCGGAGGACGGTTCCAGCCGCCGTGAACCTCGAGGGTAGCGCCCGGTGTCACCGGCTGCAAACCCTCGATGGCTCCAGTGATTCGGTCGGCCTCCGTTTGTGTCCAGGCGCGGACATCGATCAGAGCCCGGGCGTGCGGCGCTACGACGTTGGACACAGTGCCCCCCTCCACCACACCGACGTTGACGGTCGTGCCTTTTTCCATGTCGGTGAGGCTGTGGAGCTTGAGGACCTGATGCGCCAGCTCCTGGATGGCGCTGACGCCCTTCTCTGGCTCGATCCCGGCGTGGGCGGCGCGACCGGTGATGTTCAGTTCCCAACCACCTACACCTTTACGGGAGGTCTTGAGCACACCGCCCGGCAGGGGGGATTCCATCACCAACACATATGCGGACCGCCGCGCCTCCTCTTCGATCAACGCCCGGGAGCTGTAGCTGCCGATCTCCTCGTCTGAAGTCATCAAGACCGTCACCGGCCGGGGCAGTTCTAGCCTGAGGTCGCGCACTGCCCGCAGCGCATATTCGGCGAGCACCAGGCTGGATTGCATGTCGAAGATGCCCGGCCCATAGGCTTTACCCTCCTCGACACGAAAGGGGTGCGTTGCCAGCGAACCCACGGCCCAGACTGTGTCGTAATGGCAGAGCACCAGAGCAGGCTGTGCATTTGGGTCCGTCTGTGGGGTGGCAACGACCGCACGTACATGGTTGCCGCGCTCGCCACCGGGAATGATCGTCACTTGGGCGCCCGCGGCGCGCATCCGTGCGGCCAGCAATTCGGCAAAGGCATCGAGCCGCGGTTTGTCGTGGCTAGGGGTCTCCTGGCTCACGAGTTCGCCGATCACCGCCAGCATCTCTTCCTGGCGGGCTGAAAAATAGTCGATCAACAAAGGTGTCTCTCCTTTTGGTTTATGGGATACGGTTTGGTTGGTCATCATTGTACCTGACACAGATTCACAACCCAATTGACCAAGCTATGGTATCATGATAGAATCTGCCGTCTGCTTGTATCACACGCACAAAACCGGTAGCGAGGATAGCTGTGCCAAACGTGGAAACATCGGGCCAATCGCCGATCCGGCTGACGATTGTCATCCCTACCTACAACGAGGCGGAAAATCTGCCGGCGTTGGCCGAGGCGCTCTTCCAACTGCCACTGCCCAACCTGCAACTGGTGATCGTGGACGACAACTCGCCCGATGGCACCGGTGCGGTGGCCGACCGTCTGGCTGAACGCTATCAGCGGCGGGTCGATGGCAAGCTACGACCGGCAATCCGGGTGATCCACCGCAGCAGCAAGGGAGGGCTGGGCGCGGCCTACGTGGCGGGCATGAAGTGTGCTCTGGCCGATCGGGCTGACTTTATCGTGCAGATGGACGCCGATTTTAGCCACGCACCACACTACATCCCCCAGATGTTGGGGGTGATGCTCGCCACTGACGCTGATGTGGTCATCGGCAGCCGCTATGTGCCGGGCGGCAGCCTCGACGAGGGGTGGGGGTGGTGGCGACGGCTGCTCAGTTGGTGGGCCAATTTTTACAGTCGAATGATCCTGGGACTGCGCATTCGCGATATGACTGCCGGCTTCAAACTGTGGAAGCGTGTGGCGCTGCTGGGCATCGGCCTGGACCAGGTACGCAGCAACGGGTACAGCTTCCAGGTGGAGATGGCCTATCTGTGCGAAAAGCTGGGCTACCGGTTGATCGAGATCCCCATCCACTTTGAGGACCGGCGCATCGGCCAGAGCAAACTCGACGTGCCGGTGAAGCTCGAATCTGCCTGGCGCACCTGGCAAATCCGCTGGCGCTATCGACAGTTACAGCGACAAAAACGTGAAGTCGATCACCCTGCGGAGCGAACAGAGATGGACCATTGGGCATGGAGCATTGGCGACAGCCGTCCAGACCCAAATCCCGAATCCTGATCCTGAATCCCTACATGAACCGCTTGCGTCCTTACCGCGCCGATCTCCTGGCCCTGGCCGCTCTCTTTCTCCTGGCGCTGGCCTGGTTTGCGCCGGTGCTTTTTCCCTCGCTCACCGGTGCAACGCTGCTGCCCTACGACAACCTCTATCGCTTTGAACCGTGGCGATTTGGTGTTGGAGAACGCCGTCTGGAAGCTCCACATCCGCCGTACGCTGAGCGATCTGCAACTGCCGCTGTGGAACCCGCAGATCTTCACCGGGATTCCCTTTCTGGCTGCGGGGCAAGCCAGCACGCTCTACCCGCTCAACTTGCTCTTTTATCTGTTTCCGCTCGAGGCTGCCTACGGCTGGTTTACTGCGCTCCACATCGGCCTGGCCGGGGCGAACAGCTACATCCTGGGCCGGGTGTTAGGGATGCGGCGACCGGCGGCATTTCTGAGCGGCGTTGTTTTCATGTTGAGCGGGTTTCTCATCGTCAGCGTGGTCTTCACCATGTTTCTGGCGGCAGCGGTCTGGATGCCCTTGCTCCTGGCGATCATCGAGACGATCATCCGCAAACAGGAGAGCAAGGGCATCCATAGCTTCCATCCCATCCCCTATCTGCTCGTGGGGATGGCGGTCATCGGGCTGGTGATCCTGGCTGGCCATCCAGAACTCCTCTACTACACGCTGCTGGTGGCCGGAGCCTACACGCTCATGCGGCTGGTTGTCGCCTGGCGAACAATCGAACGGGGGGCGCGGAGTGCAGAGCGGCGGAAGACATTTCGCATTTCGCAATCCACATTCCGCATATTGAAGCTAGCTGCCTGGCTTCTTGTGATGACTGTTCTCGGTGTGGCTGCGGGTGGGGCGCAGTTGATCCCCTTGCTGGAACTGCTGCCCTTGAACTTCCGCGAAGGGTCGGCCAGCTATGAGCAGGTAGTGGGTTGGGCATGGCCCACGCGCCATGTGCTTACCTTCTGGCTGCCGGACGTTTTTGGCAACCCGAGCCATCATTGGTGGTTCGACCTCTGGAGCGGCCAGTGGGTCCCGGCCACGGTCAATGCGCTGGGCGAATCCACCGACACCATTTTTTGGGGCATCAAGAATTACGTCGAAGGCGGCAACTATCTTGGCATTGCCACCTGGCTCCTGGCCGCCATTGCCGTCATCTCTGCAACCTACCGTCTTGGTTCCAAGCGATTACATCGCCGCTCTGTCTCCAATACCGGCCCATTTACAGTTTACAATTCACAATCCCCAATTCACAGTTACCACATTTACTTTTTCACGATCCTCGCCCTCCTCTCGCTGCTCTTCGCCTTTGGCACACCGCTCTACGCCCTGCTCTTTTACGGTCTGCCCGGCTGGAATCAACTCCACAGCCCGTTTCGCTGGGTCTTTCCGTTCACGTTGAGCATGGCGGTGTTGGCTGGGGTGGGATTACAGGTCATTTTGGAGACTAGAGACTGGAGACCGGAGACTGGGTTGCGCTTCAATCTCCGGTCCCTAGTCTCCAGTCTCTCTTTACTGGCAGCGCTCGCCGGTCTAGCCGCGCTCGTCCTCGTTGGGGTCAGTCTCTTTGTTCCTGAGCCATTTATCACTCTGGGCCAGCGGCTGGTGGATGGCAGCGATCTGGCGCAGATGGCCTTCGCCGATGGCCGCATGTTCTGGAGCTATCAGGCCGCCAATCTGGTGCGCTTTGGCCTCTTTGCGCTGGCAAGCGGCGCGCTCGTCTGGTGGCTGATGGCCCAATCTTTCCAGAAGCATTCGGCCCGAACCCGCCTTGCGCTCTTTACCCTGGTCGCCGTTGTGATGTTGGACCTGTTTGCCACGCACGGGCGCTTCAACCCAGCCAGCGATCCTGCCCTCTCGCCGCTCAATCCAGACAATGTACCACCGGTGGTCAAGTTTCTCAACGAACGAGAAGGGCGTGACAGTTGTCAATTGACAATTGACAATTGTCAATTATTAACGGATTGGCGTTTTACGACGTTTAATGTGCCGGGGGAGAAGACTTTTAATGCGAATGTAGGGATGTTCTACGGATGGCAGGATGTGCGGGGGTATGATTCGGTAATCCCGCGCCAGTATGTGAACTTTGTGGAGCAGATCGCGCCGCAGGCGGATGAACTGCTCTACAATCGTATCGCGCCGCTCTACAGCAACCCTGGCGGCGATGTCTATGCCGTGCTGGACAATCCCTTGCTCGATCTGCTCAACGTCAAGTATGTGCTGACCGAGCATTACGTCCCAAACCCGGGCTGGCGTGAAATCTATCGGGACGAGGGCATTGCAGTTTACGAAAATCTGGAGGTATTGGAGCGGGTCTTTATCACACCCGCTGCACAGGTGGTCCTGACTGGTGAACAGCCGCTACCAGAAAGTGATCTGAGCAGCGTAGTCTTTTTAGAAGAGACCCCAATTGAAGAACATGCGCTGACGCCGGCCAGCCCGCAGCTGCGCGAGGTGCGCATCAGCCGCTATACGGCGAATGACGTTTTTATCGACGTGAACCTGAGTGACCGCGGCTGGCTGGTGCTCACCGATGCCTATTTCCCCGGTTGGAAGGCTTACCTGCGTCCCTTTGGCGGCGATGAGGGCGATGAAACCGAACTGACCATCTATCGCGCCAATAGCGCCTTCCGCACCGTCTACCTTCCCACCGCCGGCCAGTGGACGGTGCGGTTTGTCTACACGCCCATGAGCTTTAAGCTGGGGCTTTATCTGAGCTTTGTGGCAGTCATGGCCGCCGGGCTGCTGCTGCTCTACTGGCTCTGGGGACGCTACTACCGGCCGGAGGCGGTGATCGAGCCGGTAGATGGGTTGGCAACCGGCAGGATTGCGGCCCGCGAGCGCGAAGTACAGACAGTGGCCAAGAACTCGCTGGCCCCTATGTTGCTGAGCCTGGCCAACAAGGCGCTCGACTTTGCCTATGCTATGCTCTATGTGCGCCTGTTGGGGCCGGAAGGGACGGGCGCTTGGTACTTTGTCGTCGCCGTTTATGGCCTGTTTGAGATCGTCAGCCGTTACGGGCTGGGCACCCTGCTCACCCGGGACGTGAGCGCCGACAAGAACCAATCCAGCCGCTACCTGACCAATGTCCTGGCGTTGCGCACGCTACTCTGGCTGGTGAGCCTGCCGGTGTTGGCCGGGGTAGCGTACGTCTATCGCACGGCGGATCAGTTTACCTTCGGCGGCCTGCTCGCCTGGGAGCTGCAACCCATCGGCGCGCAAGAGGTGCAGGCATTGGCGATTCTGGCCATCTCGATGCTCTTTGCCAACTGGGCTGATGCGTTGAGCAGCGCCTTCCACGCTTTTGAAAAAATGGAGTACCCCGCTGGAGTGAGCACTGCGTGCAATCTGATCAAGATCATCCTGGGTCCGCTGGCGCTCTTGTTGGGATACGGCTTTGTCGGGTTGGCGACCGTGAGCCTGCTGGTCAATGTGATCCAGGTGCTCTGGTTTGCCCGGCTGTTACGCGTCACCCTCTTCCGGCCCGAATGGCGGTGGGACTGGTCGCTACAACGGTGGATGTTGCCGGTGAGCGGCCCGTTGATGGTCAACCACCTGCTCGCCACCATCTTCTGGCGCATCGACATCTGGATTCTGCGCCCGTTGGCCGGCGAAGCCAGCGTGGGGCTTTACAGCGT
>QEUW01000309.1 GCA_003577005.1 Chloroflexota bacterium
GTGGATGGTCTCTTCCACATCCTGTGGCTCATCGAGTGCGGCGGACCAGTGCCAGGGCAACGTAACACCTGCGTTCCAGAGCGGAGGAGTCTGTCGCGGCCCGTCGGGGAAGAACCAGGTGACGCCATCAGAGCCGCCGTCGGGGTGGCAACTGGCGCACGAGATCCACGATCCTTTGGAGAGACGGGGATCGGTGGCCTTGTGGAAGAGAATCTTCCCGCGCAAAGTTTCAGCATCCAGCGTTTCAGCCGTCACAGGTATTTCTGCATCAACTTGCAGATTGACCAGGTCCAGCACAGTGACGGAGCGCGCCAGATAGTTCATCACATAGCCGCGGCGGCCACCGGCGTCGAGCGCCATGCCACGCGGGTTGGCGCCCGTGGGCAAGAAGCCGATCAAACGCGGTTGTGCCGGGTCGGCCAAATCAACGATTTCCACCAGATCGCTGCCGGCCGCCACGACATAGAGCGTTTTACCATCAGGTGCGGGCACAACCGCCACTGGATTGTTCACCGGCGAGCCAAAGGTATCGGCGTCGTTGAGGTGGAGGGCGGCGCTTGGCACTTCCCGCTGCTCTCCCAGATCGAGCGCGGCGACCCCGGCAAAGACGGTGGTGGTCAGGCCATTGGGCAACGCCGGCGCGGCGCGTACATGCGGAATCCAGACCCGGTTGCCAACTAGCGCCAATCCGGCCAGCAGATTGGGGAAGCCGTGCTCGTCGGGCGCCAGCGCAATTTCGGCGCTCACCGACCCGGTAGACGAATCGATAACGGTAACTAGTCCCTGGCGACCATCGTCCGTTGCTTCGCCCCCACCCGGTCGCGGCAGAGCGAGCAGATGGGTCACGACAATGCGCTCGTCGGTCTCATCCGCATCAATGCCGCTGGTGACGGCAAGGGCAGAGGGCAGCGGCGCAACCGGTATCGCTGCCGTAATCGTCAGGTGTTCGGTATCAAAGACGATTACCTGGTCGGCGGTAGTGACCGTGAGGTAGGCCAATGTACCCTGCGGGTTGAGCGCAATTCCACCCAGTTCAGGGCCCAGAGCAATGGTTTGCAGCAGTTCGCGGCGCCGGGCGTCGATGATGGAGAGCGAGCCGCCGGTGCGATTTGCCACGTAGACGCGGTCACCGGCGGGCGCGATCGCAAGCGACCACGGCGCCTGCCCCACAGGAATCTCGTGCGTCTTGGCCAGCGAGCCAGCGTCGATCACACTCACCGAAGCGGCATCGGGATTGGCGACCCAGATCGTGCTATCGTCGGGCGACACGGCGATAGGTGTACTCGCTACCGAACGGCTTATCGTCGCTAACCCGTCTTGCTGGAGAGTGAGCGGGAGATAGATGGTTGAAGCCCAGCCAGGTGATGCCGCTTGCGCTGCCACCCATACCGGATATAGGAAACCGAAAAACAACCAGAACAAGCCTACTGCGCAGCCCAATAAGGCGCCAATCGTCGGACGGGGATGGGTGCCGTTCAAGATTTTACGCCACTCCTGTCCGGCATTCCGGGAAAGGGCCATGCGCGTCTGGTCAAACAGAGCATCTCCAGCCCTTTCCCGGAATACCAAAATCACCGCCAGCCCACACATCCAGGTTACGAAGATAGAACATCTCACCTTTCCGGCAGGAGAAATCACCGGTTGTATCCACCCGACTCAGCGCTGTACGTGGCTCGACTTTATCCATTGGTCGTTACGCTGCTGTGGCTCTGCGACAGCTAATGGACAAGGTCGGGCTAAAAAGCTGTCCGAAAAGGGTGGCATCGGCCTGGTGCGTTGCACCTGAAAGGTGCGATGCACCTGGACGCTAGGGCTTCCTCCACAGGTGCATCGCACACTGCGTGTGCAACGCACCAGGCGTACTCGCCCTTTTCAAACCATTCCTTAGCGCGCCATTCCTTAGCGCGCAAGGAGCAGATTTTGGCCGTTGCCGGCGTCAAAGAGATGGATTTTGTGCAGGTTGAGTGTAACCGTTGTGTGCTCTGACTCGCGCAGGGGCGCATCCGGGTTGGCGCGAGCCAGAACCATATCGCCGCCCAGGGCCACGCTCACATAGGTGTCCGAGCCAAGCGGTTCGACCAGGTCGATCACCCCGCGCGGTGCGCCCGGCTGCCCGGCCGCGCTGTCACCGACGCTGACATCCTCGGCACGAATCCCGCAGAGCACGGTCTTAGCGCCGGTTGCAGCCGGATTGCGCAGCAGGCCATCCGCCAGTTGCACCGGCAGCGTGTACGTAGCAAAACTTGTGCGCAACTGGAGCGCACCGTCCGTGCTTTCCAGGATACCTTCGAACAAGTTCATGGGCGGGCTGCCGATGAAGCGCGCCACAAAGCGGTTGGCGGGGTGGTTGTAGATCGTCACCGGGTCCCCCACCTGTTGGACCAAGCCACCGCTCATGACGACGATGCGGTCGCCCATGGTCATGGCTTCGACCTGGTCGTGGGTGACGTAGATAGTGGTGATGTGCAGTTGGCGTTGTAAGCGGATAATCTCGCGGCGCATCTGGATACGCAACTGGGCGTCGAGGTTGCTCAGCGGCTCGTCCATGAGGAAGAGCCGTGCGCGGCGCACGATGGCGCGGCCCAACGCCACCCGCTGTCGCTCACCGCCGGAAAGCTGCCGTGGCCGCCGTTCGAGCAGATGCTCGATACCGAGGAGCTTGGCTGTCTCGCGCACGCGCTGCTCGATCTCCGGCCGGGGCGTCTTGCGCAACTGGAGCGGATAGGCGATGTTGTCGAAGACCTTTTTGTGCGGGTAGAGCGCGTAATTCTGGAAGACCATGGCGATATCGCGGTGGCGCGGCTCAACCCGGTTCACCACCTGGTCATCGATGAGGATCTCACCCGAAGAAATGCTCTCTAGCCCGGCGATCATGCGGAGCGTTGTCGTCTTGCCACAACCCGACGGGCCGACGATGACCATAAACTCCCCTTCGGCCACTTCCAGATTTACGTGGTCGACAGCAAGCTGATCACCGTAGCGTTTACATAGATTACGGCAGACAACACGCGCCATACGAACTCCGATTCTCTATTTTTTTACGTTCTATGTGACGAATAATGCGTAATACGTAATGCGTAATGCGTGATCCGTAATACGAAACTATGAACTACGCATCACGCACTACGCATTACGTATTACTTTTCACTGATCGCCACCATGCCGCGCGTCAACTGATCCTGCACCAGCATGAAGAGGATGACCACGACCAGGGTAGCAAGGAACGAGGCAGCCATCAACTGATGCCACTCCACCTTGAAGCGGGTTACGAACTTGAAGAGCCCGATGGTGAGCGGCAGCTTGTCCTGGCTGCGCAGAAAGGTAAGCGGCAGGGTAAATTCATTCCAGCCATTCATAAAGCTAAAGATGCCCACCGCCGTAATGCCCGGCCACGAGAGCGGCATGACCATCCGCCACATGGCGCCAAAACGCGAATTGCCGTCCATCATGGCCGCCTCTTCGATTTCCGGCGGGATGGTCATGAAATAGCCCATGAGGATCCAGGTGTTGAACGAGAGACTGAAGATGGCATTGAGCACTACCAGCGTCAGCAGGTTATCCAGCAGGTTGAGGCCGGCCACCAGGCGGAAGAGCCCCAAAATCAGCACGATGGGCGGGAACATCTGGATCCCGAGCAGAAAAAGAACATAGAGCTCTTTGCCGACAAAGCGGAAGCGCGCCAGGGCGTACGCCGCTGGGATTGCCAGGACCAGCGACGAGACGGTCGAGCCCAGGCCAATGAGCAGGCTATTCCAAAAATAGGTTCCCAGCGGCACCACCTGCCAGATATCGATATAATTTTGAATGGTTGGCGTGCGCGGCATAAAGGTCGGCGGCGGAATGTAGACCTCCTGGCTCGTCTTGAACGAGGTGGAGATCATCACCAGCAAGGGAAAGATGCTGATAAAGGCCATGGGGATCAAGAAACCAACAATCCCGGCAATTTTGAGCGTTCGGGTGGTGATCATAGAGTTCCGTCTCACCGTTCATCCTGTGTACCAAGGATGCGGGTGTAGAGAATGCTAAAGACGACGAGAACGACAAAGATGCAGACGGCCAGGGCAAACCCTTTGCCAAAGTAGAGATTTTCAAACGCCAGCTTGTACAGATAGGTGACGGCAATATCCGTACGGTAGATCGGGTCGCCCTTGGTGAGAATCCAGATGACCGCAAAAGAGCGGAAGGCCCAGATGATCGACAGCAGGGTCACGATCATAAAGACGGTCCGCATCTGGGGGAGCGTCATATCGCGGAATTCCCGCCAGGGGCCGGCGCCATCCATCTTGGCGGCATCGTAAATGTGCGGGGGAATCCCTTGTAGGCCGGCCAGAAAGGTAACGGTCATAAAGGCCACTGACGACCAGACTTCCACAAACATGGCGGCGGCAAAGGCTGATACCGGATTGCTCAACCAGACCACATATTCGCGAATGATCCCCAGTTCGCTCAGGAAATAGTTGAGCGAACCCATCTGCCCATGGAAGATCCAGCGCCAGGTGATGGCTGAAACAGCGTAGGGCATGGCCCACGGAATGAGAATCAGCGCCTTGGCCAGCGCCCGCCCGGGAAAGTACGTGTTGAGGGTCAGCGCTAGCGGGAACGCAAGAATGACCTCCAGCGCCACAGTGCCAAAGGCAAAGATCACCGTCTGGCGGATGATCATGGGCAGACGTTCATCTTGCGCCAGGTCGACAAAGTTTTGCAGGGTGCCAAACTGCTGGACACGCCCCATCGTATCCACCGTGGAGAAGGCCGTGGTCACCATGCTCACGATGGGAAAGACGAGGAAGATGGCAAAGCCCAACACGCTGGGAATGAGCAGGAGATAGGCCAGCCTATTCTCTCGCCAGGTCTCGCGCAAGAGCCCAAAGATGCCGTACGCCGGTCGCGGCCCCTCGATAGAGGCCGAAAGTACCTGATTGGCCACGGATCGTATCCTTATCCTCGTAGGTGGATAAAAACGATAGTGTTTGCGGCGAAAACACCGTCGTTTTTATCCAGCACTCGTTTAGAAGCCATGCCGGGCGTCAATCTCGGCGGCAGCGGCGGTGAGCGCTTCTTCGACCGATTTTTCGCCCAGCCAGATCTCAGCCAGCGCATTGTTGACGGCTGTCTCATCTTCGCTGCCCGTGGCGGGCCAGGGTGTCTCGAAGACGTTATGCGCCGTCTCCAGTTCTTTCACAAAGAATTCCTTGTAGCGGGTCAGCGGGTCGTTGGGGTCGAGATAGCCGGGGTCCTGCCCCACATCGATCCGTTCGGGGATCACACCACGTTGGAGCGCAAATTGCAACCGGTTTTCGGCGTTGAACATAAATTTGAGGAGTTCAGCAGCCGCTTCTTTGTGCTGGCTCTGATTGGCCATCATCACACAATCCGGCCAGAAGACATTGGCGTGCTTCATGCCTTCCTGGGCGACCGGTAGCGGCGCCACGTCGAATTGCAGATCGGGCGCGTCATTGCTGATGATGGTCGGCATCCAGGAGCCGGTCTCCAGGATCGCCATCTGGCCGGCCAGGAAGAGGGGCTGGAGATCGGCGTCACGGTTGGCGTTGTGGGGCGATGGTTGGGCGGTCTTGTCCGTGAGCACAATGTCGGCGAGGAACTGGACGGCGGCCAGACCTTCCGGGTCGGCGATACGGGTGCGGCCATCTTCCTTCCACTTGCTCAGGTTGTTGCCGCCGCCGATGGCGCCCACCCAGGCATACCACCAGTAGTCGCCTGGCCCCAGGCCAATGCCATAGACCGCTGGCGGGCTGTTCAACTCCCGTGCGGCCTCCCGTACGTCGTCCCAGGTTGCTGGCGCCGGCAGGCCCTTCTCCGCAAAGAGGTCGGTGCGGTAATAGAGGCCGCGCGGGTCGAGAAAATAGGGCATGCCGTACAACTTGCCGTCCACAGTCATCGCATTGATCCCCGACGCCCAGAAATTGGCCAGGAAATCCTGGCCCATGAGATCGTCGAGAGGAGCCAGTTCGCCCACGGAATTGAACTCCAGCAACCATTGGCCGGAGCCGTTGAAGAGGTCGGGCGCCTGGCCGCCGCTGATCTGCGTCAGCAGCAGGTTTTTACCATCGGGCCAACCAACGACTTCCAGCGTAGCCCTGGCTGCACTCTGGCTGCTGTTGAATGCGTCCATCACCGCCTGGGTGTCGGGCTGCATACGGCTGTCGTAGTCCATCGCCACATATCGCAGTTGGACCACTTCACCGCCAGGCGCAGCCGCCTCGCCTCCGCTTGCGGGCGCCGGACCGGCCGGTGCAGCACAGGCGGCCAGCGCCAACGGAGTGGCAGAGGCAGCCATCAATTTGAGAAAGGTACGTCGGGAAAGAGCTGGGTTCCCAGTGTGCATGGCTCATCTCCTGTAGCCAAAGAAGAAATGAACAGTAAATTTCGCAAGACGAATTATGGATCAGGCGGAAATCGCTGTCAAACCGGCTTTTTGCACCGGGTGCGTCCAGGGCTATTCCATGTTGTAGTTCAACGCAGCCATGTCAACAATTATTGCACCGGTGCGTTGCACGCTTTACGCGCGATGCATCCGGAGAGCCGAGTGGGCTCAGGTGCATCGCACCGGGCCAGCGAGTGGGATCTTCGACTCGTTTCTGACAAATTTCGCAACCGGATCAATTTCAACAGAGCCTAATTGCCGGCGCGCCACGGTGTGGTTGGATAGCTAGCAGGATCGATCAGCGCCTCGATCAGGCACGGCTGGCCGGCGGCGAGCGCTGTTTGGAGCGCGGCTGCACACGCCGCCTCATCTGTCACCCGCACGGCATTCAGACCGTAGGCAGCGGCAATCTGCACAAAATCAGGGTTGCTGAACTCGGTGCCGTAGGCCGGCTTGTCAGCCCGCACCTGCGCCGAGCGGATCAGGTCGAGCGCGCTGTCGTTGAATACAACGACGATCACTGGCACATCCAGCTCGTTGACCAACGCCAGTTCCCCCAGCACCATGCTCAGGCCGGCATCGCCGGTCAGGGCTACCGCCGGTTGGCGGCCCAGCGCTAGGCTGGCGGCGATGGCGGCGGGCAATGCAAAACCCATGCAAGAAAGGCCGTTGGAGAGCAGATAGCGGTTTGGCGCTAGCGCCGGCCAGGTCAACCCGGCGAGAATCTTGTGCGAACCCACATCGGTAGTGACCAACAGATCGCGCGGCGCAACCCGGCGCAAGGCTTGCAACACCTGTTGCGGGCGCAGACGCCCCGGTGCCGGTTCCGGCAATGGCTGTGCGGCCAAGTTGTCTCGCCACTGCGCCACCCGTGTCTCACCCCACTCCAGTACGCCGGCAAAGGCCGAATCTGCCAACTGTTGCAACGTAGGTGTTAGTGGCCCAACCAGTTCAGCCGCGGCGGCGACGGTAGGGTCGGCATTAGGCCACGGCGCCACCCAGACCAACGGCTGCGGCTGTTGCCACGGTTTGACCAGTTCCACTACGTCAAACCCAACCGCGACGATTGCATCCGCTTCGTCCAGGATTTCGTAAGCCGGGTCGGTGCGCGTGAGACCGATCACACCGGCGGCTAGGGGGTGGTCGTCGGGCAGCGCGCCTTTGGCCTTGGGCGTGACGATCACCGGCGCATTAGCGGCTTCAGCCAGTTCGCGCAGCGCGGCGTACGGTTGCTCCGGTTCCAGCCCCACCCCGGCCACGATCACGGGCCGCCGGGCGCGGGCGAGGAGGCCGCGGGCGGCGGCTAGATCAGAGGGAATGGGGGGACGAGGGGACGGAGAAGTGGGGAGATGGGGAGATGGGGAGATAGGGTGGGCGGGTCGGGCGGCTTCTTCGTTGCTGAGGCGGAGGTGGACGGGGCCGGGGCGGCCATCCTGCGTCAGCGCCAGGGCGAGCGGCGTAAGGTCGGCCACATTGTCCGCCCGGACTTGAAAGGCGCCTTTCGTAATGGGTCTGAAGATCGCCTCAAGGTCAACGACCTGATGGGTGTGGTAAGCCAACAGGTGTTCGGGCGTCTCGGCAGTAATAACAAGCACCGGCGCCCGGTCGAGCCAGGCATGGGCGACGCCGGCCACCGCATTGGTGGCCCCTGGCCCAAGCGTCGTTAACGCAATACCCGGTTTACCCGTCAGGCGCGCGGCGGCGTCGGCCATAAAGAGCGCCGAACTCTCGTTGCGCACCAACACAAAACGGATACCCGCCCGGCGTAGAGCGTCCACCAGATGGACATTTTCACCGCCCGGCAGACCGAACACCACGCCCACCCCAGCTTCCTTCAGGTGGCTGACGAGCACTTCGGCAACAGACGCCATCGCGTACCTCGCTTTCTGGTTGAGAGGATTTAGAGGGATCGGGGAGATTCAGGGTGATTTGAAGGGATTTGGAAAGCTGGAGGGAGGCGTTCAATGCAAAGCTCTGCAAATCTCTATGAATCTCCTCAAACTTCCAGAATCTCTTCAATCCCCGCCAAAAACAAACTCCTGCTCCGCCATTTCGGCGATGGTCTGGCCGATGCTGAGCGAGGCAGTTGCAGCCGGCGAGGGTGCATTGAGCACATGGATCATGCGCCAGGCCCCGACGATGTGAAAGTCATCGACCAGCGCGCCATCGGGCGCCAGCGCCTGGGCACGCACACCAGCTCCGGCGGGGTGGGCGTCTTCGTAGCGCAGTTCAGGGATGAGGCGTTGCAGCGCACGGATAAAGGCACGCTTGCTAAACGAGCGGTGAAATTCACCCACGCTGACCCCCCAATGTTTGCGCGCCAGCGACCAAAAACCGCTGTAATTGAGCACCGCTCCCAGGTCGCGCACCGAGATGCTCGACTTGGTGTACCCTTCACGGCGAAAGGCAAGCACGGCATTAGGACCGGCCTCCACCCCACCGTGGATCATGCGGGTAAAGTGGACACCCAAAAATGGGAAACGGGGATCAGGCACCGGGTAGATCAGATTTTTAACCAGAAATTCACGTTCGGGAACCAGTTCATAGTATTCGCCCCGGAAGGGGACAATTTGAACGCCCGGCTCCACCCCACACAGCCGGGCAATCCGGTCAGACTGGAGGCCGCCACAGTTGATCAGGTGGTGGGCGCGAATTTCCCCCTGCGTCGTGTGCAGAATCAATTCTTTGCGGGTACGGGTGCAGCGGAGAAAACGAGTACGGGTCTGGATGACACCCCCAACCTGGCGGATCAGTTCGGCATATTTTTCTGCCACCTGTTTGTAGTCAACAATGCCCGTTTCGGGCACATGCAGGCCATCGATCCCGGCCACGTGTGGTTCGTACTCTTTGATCTCCTCGGGTCGCAGCCGGCGCAGCCCCTGTAGCCCATTAGCCCGGCCGCGCGCCTCCAGATTGTCCAGCCGGGGAATTTCGCTGGGATGTGTGGCTACAACCACTTTACCACACCGTTCGTGGGCGATACCGTGCTCCTGGCAAAAGGCATACATGGCTTCACGCCCCGCGACACAGTTGCGCGCTTTGAGCGAGCCTGGCTTGTAATAGAGGCCGGAATGGATCACGCCGCTGTTGTGCCCAGTCTGGTGGACGGCGATCTTCTCTTC
>QEUW01000842.1 GCA_003577005.1 Chloroflexota bacterium
GCGCTGGGTCGCCTCGATCACGGCTAGGTTCCAGTCGAGCAGCGTGTCCGCCATCGCGCGGTCGCGGTGCTGGAAGGCTGCGGGAAGCTGTTCGGGCTGAGGGTCCAGCCCGACACAAAGCAAGGAGTCGTTGCGTTCGACCGCCGCCTGGAGCTTGGCGAAGAACCCTGCGGGACCCGTCATGGCAGAGGCACCTTTCGTAGATGAGTCGCTAGACGCTGCTGTGGTTGAAGCTGCTCTATCCCTAGCTGCTGGGCTGGAGCGTACTGTGCTAGACGTAGACGACTGCCGGGACGTAGATGGTGAACCCCTGTGGCGCAAAGACCAGTTCCGGTTTTTCAATCTGGCCGTCGGGCCGGCGCGTGATACGCCAGACGCCCGCCGGGGGCAAGGGGTTATCGCGGTCGAACTGGCGGCGATAGAAGTCCACCTCGGCCTGATGGAGGCCCAAGTCTTGGAGCAGGAGGCGGATCGGCCCGCCATGGGTGATGAGGGCGCGCGGCGCGCTTTGGCTTTCGTCGAGCACACGCTCGACCATGGGTCGCACCCGCTGCAGGACATCGTCCTCCGCTTCGCCGCGCTGCCATTCAGCGATGGCATCCACGATGTCAAAGCCTACGCCTGCGACCTCGGCGGCCAGTGTGGCGGTGCGCAGCGTGCGTTCCAGGGGGCTGGCGTAGAGATGAACGACGCCCATTGATTTGAGAAACGCGCCCAGTTGGGCGGCTTCGGCTTCCCCGGCGGGGGTCAACGGCGGGCCGGGTGGGATGTCATAGCGCAGGTCGGTGCGGCTCCAGTCGGGGGTGGCGTGGCGCACAAGGTAAACGGTTGCAGTCATGCCGGATCGCTCTCTTTGGTCACAGCCGGGGTAAGCGGCTGTGTAATCAACTTGACATAGGGCAAGAAAGGGTCGCCGATTTTAGGCGCAAAAAAATCGTGTGCTTGGATCGCTTCGCCGTCACACCAGGCAACCCCATGTCACCCAAGACGATCTGCGTACCGTTGCTGCCTTCCGACCCTGGCGGGGTTGGCAGTGTCCTGCCGCACGGGACCCAGCAGCCGACGAAGCGATCCAAGCACACGAATATGACGTTGCCCAAGGCGGAGAGGGAGGGATTTGAACCCTCGAACCCTTTCAGGTTACGAGCTTTCCAGGCCCGCGCACTCGGCCAGACTATGCGACCTCTCCAAAGCCGATATAGTATAGCCGATTGGGCCTGGCGAGGCAAGTTTGGGGCCGCGAGGCAAGTTTGGGGCCGCTTGCCATGAGATGCAAGCAGGGGGCGTGGCGCTGCGCGGGCGCACAACCGCACGTTAGCCTTTGAGTCCGGTGCGTGTGATGCCTGCGATGAACCAGCGTTGGGCAAAGAGGAAGATCAGCAAGACAGGCAGGATGGCAAGCGCGATCGCCGCCATAACGACGGAGGCGCTATTGCTGGCAAGATAGCCGCGCAGGGCCGTAATGCCCAACGGCAGCGTCATTTTTTCCCACGTATTTAGGAAAATCAGAGGATAGAAGTAGTTATTCCAGGTTCCGTTGAAGGTCAGGATGCCCAGCGCGGCCAGCGCCGGCCCGGCCAGTGGCAGGGCGATGCGCCAGTAGATCGTCCACGGGCCGGCGCCGTCGATCTTAGCGGCATCGACTAGTTCTTGCGGCAGTGTGAGAAAGAACTGGCGCAGCAGAAAGACGCCGAAGGCGCTGGTGAGACCGGGCAGAATGAGCGCGAGATGATTGTCGACCAGCCCCAGGTAGCGCATGATGATGAAGACTGGGATGATCGTCACCTGGCCGGGGACCATGAGCGATGCCAGCAGCAGCACGAACAGGGCGTTGCGAAACGGAAAGCGCAATCGCCCAAAGGCAAAGCCCGCCATTGAGCAGGTGATCAACTGGCCGGCAGTGACAAAGAAGGTGATCTTGACACTGTTGGCGGCGAACCGGAGAAATGGCACCGACGACTGGAAGACGGCGGCATAGGTCTCAAAATGCCATTCGGTGGGAAACCAGGCCGGGGGCAATTTGTAGGATTCCTGTATGGGGCGCAGCGACGTGGAGAACATCCACATAAAGGGCATGATCATCAGGAGCGCGCCGAGACAGAGCAGGAGAATGGCGAGGTAGTCGGGCAGGCTATAGAGGATGCGACCTGCGCGGTCGCTGCGGTGTTCGGCAATGTTCGTGGGTCTTGATTCTGTAGTTTCGAGTGTCGCCACCTCTTAGCCTCCGGCGGATGGTGAGCCTATGGTCGGGCGAGGATCAAGCCGTGTTTGAGTGTGCTGTATGGTTTATTCGTAATGGACCCAACTCTGGCCCACCCGAAACTGGATCAGGGTAAGCATCATGATGACGATGAAGAGGGTGATCGCCACGGCGGATGCATAGCCCATTTTGAACAGTTGGAAGGCATTTTCGTAGATATACATGACGAGGCTGCGGCTGGCATCCCCAGGCCCGCCGCCCGTCAGGACGATG
>QEUW01000310.1 GCA_003577005.1 Chloroflexota bacterium
GAACTGGAAATCACCGACGTCGCCCAGCTCATGCGCATCCTCACCAAAATCGACCGCCTCCCCAACATCGTCAACGTCCGCCGCAAGATGAACTAGATAATGGTCAATGGTCAATAGTCAATTGTTAATGATGCTCGTATGGGCTCGATCTCATTTACACTCATTTACAATTGACAATTGGCCGTTGACCGTTGACCATTAAATCAGGTTCAGCCGGTAGCCTGTGCCGCGAATGGTCTCGAGATAGACAGGGTTGGAGGGGTCGGGTTCGATGCGTTCGCGCAACCAGCGGATGTGGACATCGAGCGTACGGGTGTCGTCGAGGTAGGCCGTATCCCAAATCAGATTCATGATGTCGCTGCGCTTGACAACCGAGTTGTGGCGCATCATCAGCATTTGCAACAAGGCGCACTGTTTGGGCGTCATGGTATATTCGCCATTGGGGGTACGCACCGTACGGGTGGCAATGTTGAGTGAGATTGGGCCGCATTTGACCAGATAATCGGTGCAATTTTTTTGCACTCGATCAAGCGTCGCAAAAAACTGTTGGGCCGTTACAGGTATTTTGACCACGCCGTCAAAATGAACGGCCCTCTCCGGTTCCGCAGTTGCCACGGCCAAAATAGAGACAGTAGGCAGACGGTAGCGCACCACCTCGCAAAAGCGCACCCGGCTTTCTGACTTCCTTTCCAGTTCCACTATCACGACTGCGGGTGGTTCGGTACGTACTCGCTGCAACGCCAAGCGCTGGTTACTGACTCGGGCAAAGGTCAACACCGGCTGCCGGCCTGTCCCTGTGTGGGCCACTTGCTCGTTACGCTCGTCGATGAGCGCCTGTAGCGCATCAGCCAGCTTTAGCTTACGCCCTACATACAAGATCCGCATCACCTGGTTACCGGTCATGATCGCTCGTGCGCCCGCTGAGAGGAGAAAACTGAGGTTTCTCTATTATAGCCCGCTCACCCCAAATCTGCAACCATCTCCTACCTTCGTTTGCCCCACCCCATTGGGGAAGACAGGCCCTGTAGATACGCTATACGGTAATCGCCGCCAGATCGTCGATCATGGTGTTCACGACATCAAAACCACCCTGCCAGAAGGCGGGGTCAGCAATATCGATGTTGGCCTCGCTCAGAATCTCGACCGGCCGCGCCGAGCCGCCATAGGAGAGCAGCTTCATATAGCCCGGTTTGAAGGCGTCGCCTTCCTGCTGGTAGCGGCGGTAGAGCGAGAGGACGAGCAACTGGCCAAAGCTATAGGCGTAGCAATAGAAGGGAGTATGATAGATATGAGGGATCGACACCCACTCGTACTGGAACTCGGGCGGGAGTTCGACGCTGTCGCCAAACTGCTGGCGCAGGTTGTTCATGTAATCGTCGTGTAGCTCCTCCGGTGACCGGTTCGCCATAATGGCCTCGTGCGCCTGTCGCTCAAACAGAACAAAGAAAGCCTGGCGCATCACGGTGGCGTACATATCATCCACGGCGGAGGCAAGCAGTTCGCGGCGCACCATCGGGTCGCGCTCCTCTGCCAGCAGCCGTTCGGTGAGCAGCATTTCGGCAAAGACCGAAGCTGTTTCCGCCAGCGGCAACGTTGGGTGCTGAGTGAGCACCGAGTGCTCCTCGGCCATCATGCTGTGGATGGCATGGCCCAGTTCGTGCGCCAGCGTAGCGACATCGCGAATCTTGCCAGTGTAGTTCATCAAGACCCAGGGCGTTATGCTGGGAAGCACCGTCGAGCAAAAGGCGCCGCCGCGTTTGCCTTTGCGCACCTCGCTGTCGATGTGATTTTCAGAAAAAACACGCGCCGCCTGGCGGGCAAAAGTTGGGTGAAAGCGCTCGAAGGTGTCCAACACGGTCTCAACTGCGTCGCTGTAGTCCACCTGGCGGTCGGAGCTGGTCAGTGGGGCGTAGATGTCGTAGCGGCGCAGCTTCTCCAGACCGATCCAGTCGGCCTTGAGTTTGAAGTAGCGCTGGAAGATATCAACGTTCGCCTGCGAGACTTCCAGCAGCGCATCGACGGCAGCATCGGGGATGTCATTGGAGATGTTACGCACGGCAATCGGCGAACTGTACTTGCGCAGGCTGACCTGCTCGTTGTGCCAGTCACGCACCCGGTTGACGTAGACCTGCGCCAGGATGTTGGCCTCTTTCTCGTAAACCCGGTAGAGTTCCTGGTAGGCGGCGGCGCGCAATTCGGGCCGGGGAGAATGAACATAGCTCATGAGCGCATCACGCGTCAGCGTCTTGACCTCGCCATCCACTTCGAGGTTGAATTCGAGGCGGTTGGTCAACATAGAGTAAAGCGTGAGCACCGCCTCCATACCGTTGGCGTCTTTGAGATTGATAATCTGCTCGGATTTCTCATCCAACGTGTAGGGCTTGGTACGCCGCAGGTCGGTCAGGTAAAAGCGGTAATCGGCGTTCTCATCACCGGATGGGAGCAGCGCCTCTGCCTCTTCATCGCTCAACTCTTTCCACCAAAGGTCAAAAAAGAGGACACGGTTCTGCACATCGGTGTAGACCTGTTGTATGCGGTTGCGGTAGGTCAGCGCAGCCGGCGACTGCGTATCGGCCGAAAACCAGAGGCTGCCGTAGGCGGCAAGCTTGTAAACCTGTTCGGCGATGGCCTCGTATTGCCGCAGCAAGGCAAGAAAGTCGGCTGGCTCGATGTCGGGCCGGAGCCGCTCGCGCTGGGTGACAAAGGATTGCACATTCTCCTCCAGCGCGGCCAGCCGGTCGCTGACCACGGCCTCATCGGTTGAGGGTAAAAGTTCAGATAGGTCCCACTGAGAGAGTTGAAAAGATCGATTGTTTGTCATCATTTTCCAAAACCAGGTTCCGTAGTTGTCAAATTACTGAGCGTCCACGATCATGCGCAATGTCTGTTCTTTGATCTGCTCCTCGTCGACCAGCTCGGCCAGTTCGGGCGGGTCATAACGCCCCTCAAAGGCTTCCAGCGATGCCAGCCGGAGCGCGTTTGCGTATATCTCGTCTATCGCGCCTTGCAGTTCATCCACTTCCAGATAATAGCCGCCTGCCTTCCTACGCTTGTTTGAGCGGACAATCTGATCGACTGCGTTCTGAATCGAAATCTCCCAAGAACGCGTGGTGCGCTGCTCAGCGTGCTGTTTGATCAAATGCAAGAGGAGAATCTGCAAAAAGCTTTGAATCTTGTTGACCTTGTCGCTATAGCTCATCTCCTCCATCTCCCCTAAGAGCAGCAATGCCTCTGGGTAGCGTCCTTGCTCAATGAAGGTTCGCAGTTCTTGCAGTTCTTCCATACCACCTCCGCTCGGTGGCGCGCACCACACCAATGATGTACGCCGACTACTGAGCTTCCAAAATCATCTCCAACGCTTGTTCTTTGACCTGCACCTCATCGACCATCTCGGCTAATTCAGGCGGGTCATAACGGCCCTCAAAGGCTTCTATTGAAGCCAAGTCGAGTGCGACGGCATATCTTTCATCGATCGCTTCTTGTAACTCTTCGACAGTCAGGTGATATCCACCGGCTTTGCGCCGTTTATTTGTGGCGGAAATTTCACGGAGTGCATTCCGGATCGAAACTTCCCAGGAACGAGTCGAGCGTTGCTCGGCGTGCTGCTTGATCAAATGTAACAACAGGATGGTCAAAAAACTGCCGATCTTGTTGACCTTATCTTCGTGGCTCATCTCATCTAATTCTCCGAGCAACACAAGGGCTTCAGGGTAGCGACCCTGTTCGATGAGCGCACGCAATTCAAGTAATTCTTGCATATCATCGTCTCCAAGTTGCTGGTGAATCCGGGGGCTGACCACCAACAATCTGTTGCTCAACTGGCCGCCAGCCGGCGCAGCACCGTGTGCAGAATGCCACCGTTCTTGTAATAATTGACTTCCACCGGCGTGTCGATGCGGCTGATGACCTTGAACTCCTTGACAAGGCCGCGCTCATCGGTGGCGCGGACGGTATATTCCTGGCCCGGATGCATCTCATCGCTCAGGCCCAAAATGTCATAGGTCTCGAAGCCAGAGAGGTCCAGCTTGCTCACACCTTCGCCTGGCATAAACTGGAGAGGCAACACCCCCATGCCGACGAGGTTGCTGCGATGGATGCGCTCGAAACTCTCGGCGATGACTGCCCGCACCCCCAGCAACTGCGGCCCCTTGGCGGCCCAGTCGCGGCTGGAGCCGGTACCGTACTCCCGACCGGCCAACACGATCAGCGGCGTCTTATCGGCCTGGTATTGCATGGCGGCATCATAGATAGACATCTTTTGCATGGACGGGATATAGACTGTATTGCCGCCTTCCTCGCCGTCGAGCATCTGATTTTTGATGCGGATATTGGCAAAGGTGCCGCGCATCATGATCTCGTGGTTGCCCCGGCGGCTGCCATAGCTATTCCACTCTGAACGGGGGATGCCCCGTTCGGTGAGATATTGACCGGCTGGACTATTGGGTGCAATGGACCCGGCCGGGCTAATATGGTCGGTAGTGGTGCTGTCGGGCATGATGGCAAGACAGCGCGCTCCCACGATCGGCTGTACCGGCGGCACCTCCAGGGTGAGGTCGGTAAAGAACGGAGGTTCCTTGACGTAGGTGCTCTCTGGGTCCCACTGGAAGAGCGCGCCACCGGCGACAGGCACCTGGTTGAACTGCTCGTTGCCGGTGAAGACGTTGGCATATTGCTCGCGGAACATCTCCGGCTTGAGGCTGCGGCGGATGGCGCTTTTGATCTCCTCTTGCGCCGGCCAGATGTCGCGCAAGTAGACGGGGGCGCCGTTGGGGTCATAGCCGAGCGGGTCGTTGTCTAGATCGATGTTGACCGTGCCGGCGATGGCAAAAGCCACCACCAACGGAGGCGAGGCCAGAAAGTTGGCGCGCACATCGGGGTTGATGCGCCCCTCGAAGTTGCGATTGCCACTGAGCACAGCCGCCGCCACCAGATTGCCCTCGCTGATGGCCTGGGTGATATGATCGGGTAACGGGCCGCTGTTGCCGATGCAGGTGGTACAGCCATAGCCGACTGTATGAAAGTTGAGCGCTTCCAGATAAGGTGTCAACCCCGCCTCTTCAAGATAACGGGTCACCACCTTGCTGCCCGGCGCCATGCTCGTCTTGACCCACGGCTTTACATCCAGCCCGCGCTCGACCGCTTTTTTGGCCAGCAGCCCGGCGCCCACCATCACACTGGGGTTGCTGGTATTGGTACAGGAGGTGATAGCGGCGATAACCACGCTGCCGTGGGTCAACTCAAAGCTGGACTGGGCGCCCGGCGCGCCACAACTGACCTCGACACGCGTCTGGATCTCGCTGTCCGACAGGCCAAAACCCTGCGGCCCGACCGGCGCGGGCAGGATCGCTGCCCAACGCTCTTTTAGCTGGCTAAGTTCAATGCGGTCCTGCGGACGTTTGGGGCCGGCCAGGCTGGGTGTCAGCGAACTCATATCGAGTTCGAGCGTGTCGGAGTAGAGCGGGTCGGGTGTCTCACTGGTACGGAAGAGCTGTTGCTCCTTCATGTATCGTTCCACCAACTCGACCTGCTCTTCGCTGCGCCCGGTGCCGATGAGGTAGCGTAATGTCTCGTCATCGACCGGGAAGAAGCCCATGGTAGCGCCATATTCGGGCGCCATATTCCCGATCGTGGCGCGATCCGGCAGGCTGAGTTTGTCCAGACCAGGGCCGTAGAACTCGACAAACTTATCGACCACGCCCTTCTTGCGCAACATCTCGGTGACGCGCAGCACGAGGTCGGTGGCGGTGGCGCCATCGGGCAGTTCACCTGTGAGCTTGAAGCCGACAACTTCGGGCAGCAGCATGTAGATGGGTTGGCCCAGCATCACGGCTTCGGCCTCGATGCCCCCGACGCCCCAACCTAACACCCCCAGACCGTTGATCATGGTCGTGTGGCTGTCGGTGCCCACGAGCGAATCGGGGTAGGCCACCTCCATTCCATTGTGCGGGCCCAGGAGAACAACCTGCGCCAGATATTCGAGGTTGACCTGATGGACAATCCCGGTAGCAGGGGGGACGACGCGGAAGTTGTCGAAAGCCGTCTGGCCCCACTTGAGAAACTCATAGCGTTCGCGATTGCGCTCGAACTCACGCTCGGCGTTGTACGAAAGCGCCAGGACACTGCCAAAGCGATCCACCTGGACGCTGTGATCGACGACCAGATCCACCGGTACCAGCGGATTGACCTTGCGCGGGTCTCCACCCAGCCGGGCCATGGCTCCTCGCAGCGCCGCCAGGTCGACGACGCTGGGCACGCCGGTGAAGTCTTGTAACACAACACGCGCCGGCTTGAAGGGGATCTCAACGCTCGCAGCGCTTTCTGGGCTCCAGCGCGCAATCGTTTCGACGGCTTCGCGCGTGATCTCAAATCCATCCGCCTGACGTAACGCCGCCTCGAGCAGCACCCGGATCGAAAAGGGCAGGCGCGCAATCGTCGTTATACCCGCATCTTCCAAGGCAGAGAGACGATAGATCACCGCCTGCCCGCTGCCGGTGTCAAAAGTATCTTTGGCATTGAAATAATTCTGGGCGACCATGTGATTTCCTTTCAGCAGGGGTGCGTAGCGTTTCGATTTTATACAATCATACCAGGTTCACAGGCAAGAAACGAAAAAGTCAGCCTGGCTGCGCAACAAGTGCACCGCCTTTACCGGACGCGCCTTATGGACACGTATATGCGCGCGCCTCAAAATATGCCCCAAATTGGATAATTGCGTGACTCTGTCTTATACTGAACGCATACCCTTTATCTGGAGGAAAAGAGCATGAAGATCACCGGCGTCACCCTCTTCCGTGTGCATGGCCACTACGATGGCCCCGTCTTCCCACCCGGCGAACGCCAGGCGCGTGCGCTGGACCTTTATCCGGAATTCAACACCCCTGCCGGCGCCGGCTACCAGAGCGGGTCGGCGATCCAGGCGCTTTACGTCGAAATCAAGACCGACGAAGGCGTTGACGGCTGCTTTGGCCCCATCGAAGAATGGCAGGCATTTCACATTCACCGGACCTTACGACCCTTTCTGACCGGTCGCGACCCACTGGCTGGCGAACTGCTCTACGACCAGATGATCCGCATGGATCGCCACGGTCGCAGCGGGCTCTTTATGACGGCGATCAGCGCGGTCGATTGTGCTCTGTGGGATCTGCGCGGCAAGGCCTGGGGCCAGCCTGTCTACCGGCTGCTTGGCGGCCCCACACGGGCGGAGGTGCCCGCCTATGCCAGCATGTTGGGTTTTGCTACCACGCCCGAGGCCGCCGCCGAAATGGCAACCGAGTACAAAGCTCAGGGCTATACTGCCCAGAAGTGGTTCTTCCGTTATGGGCCGGGCGACGGAAGTGTGGGTCTGGAGAAAAATCTTGCCATGGCCCAGGCCGTGCGCAGCGCCGTCGGCCCTCACTACCCGCTCATGTTCGACGCCTTCATGGGCTGGGATATGAGCTATGCCACCAAGATGGTGCGCGAACTCGCACAGCTTCACCCCACGTGGATGGAGGAGCCGGTGCCGCCCGAACGGGTGAGCGAACTGCGCAAACTCCGCAACGCTGCCGCCGTCCCGATCGCCACGGGCGAACACATCTACACCCGCTGGCAGACCAAGGAACTCCTGGTCAACGAAGCGGTCGATGTGCTCCAGAATGACCCGGACTGGACGGGCGGGATCACGGAACAAGTCAAGATCTGCGCCCTAGCCTCGGCCTTTGAGGTGCCGGTGGTCGCACACGGCCACTCGCTGCTCCCTGCGCTCCATGTAGCCGGGGCCCAGTCGCCCGCCGCCGTTCCGTTTGTGGAATATCTCGTCCGCTATCAGGAGAGCAAACAGTTCTTCCACCAGCCCTTCTACCGCCCAGAAGCCGGTTCCGTCACCCTTCCTACCCTCCCCGGCCTGGGCCTGGTGCTCAACGAAACAAAGGTCGAACGGCGCGAAGAAGTGGAATATTAGGAACTCACCGTATGCAGGTACAGCAGGAACCCAGAGGACACGGAGGACGCGGGGGACTACAGTGCGATGGCGTAGCCGCCGCCTGCGGCATCACGAAGTGGGCCGGGAACCCTCTGGGTGGCGCCATCAGGAGTTTCTCCGTGTGCTCCGTGGCTTCTCGGCGCTCTCTGTGTTATGCTTTGCTATCGCTGTGTCTGCATAAGGTGAGTTAGGAATACGGAGTGCGAAATCGCGCCACGGAAGCCGCTGACATTCCGCATTCTGCGCTCCGCATTCCGCATTCCCTTACCCCGTCACCAGCCCTGCGCCGGCGAGGTGTTCGATGCGGTTGTAGTAGTGGAGGCGCCAGACTTCGCGGCCGGGGTGTTCGACGTACTCGAAGTGGGTGACGCCCGTGTTGTTGGTCCACATTTCGCAACGGCGCCAGGGGCCCACATTGAAGACGTGGTCAAAGGCACAGTCGATGACGCCGCCGTGACAGACGACGAGAACATTTTCGCCCCGGTGGCGTTCGGCCAGCTCTTCGATAAAGAGGCCCACACGTACGCGGGTGTGCATGTAGGTTTCGCTTGTCTCGGCGTCGTGCATCGTCGGCGAGAAGGGGCGAGCCGTTGCCCAGATCGCATTGTACCGGCTGGGCGCCTCACCTTCGGGCCAGGCGGTGTGGTCGATGCGGTTGTTGCCGATTTCGCGGACACGGTCGTCAAATTGAATCATACGGCCATACACTTTAGCCAGCGGTTCAGCCGTCTGGCGCGCCCGGCGCATGGTGCTGGCATAGAGGCCGGCCACACCGGGCACGTGTTGGGGGAGCCAGGCGGACAGAGCTTCGGCCTGGCGTTCGCCCAGTTCGGTCAGCGGCTGGTCGAGGGTGGCGCCGCCGTTCCAATCCCAGTCGGCAAGGTTGACAAAGCTCTGTCCATGGCGGATCAGATACAAATGCACAATCGATCTCCTTTTGTAAGATGATAAGATGACAAGCTGACAAGATGACAGGATGATGGGTGGCAATTCATCTCGTCAGCTGTCACAAGAATACAGATAACATCTTTTTTCTACATCCTACGGGAATTGGGTGTTGGCGGCAAATTTCTGTAGGCTGCCAGCGCACCGCCAAGAAAACCAAAGAGGTGGCCAAGCCAGGAGACGCCGGGCTGCCAGGTGACCAGGCTCCACAACATGCCGCCATAGAAGAGCAGGGCCAGCGCCGCCAGCAAGACTGCCAGTGAACTACGCTCCATAAAGCCGCGCAGGAGCAGATAACCCAGGTAGCCAAAGATGATGCCGCTCAACCCCAGGTGCAAGGTGCGCGGCGGGCCCAGCAGCCAGATCGCCACACCGCTGACCAGCATAGCAGAGATCGTCACGCGCCAGAACTGGCGCAAACCCGACAGGCTGACAAGCCAGCCCAGCACCCAAAAAGGGATGCTATTGGCGATCAGATGGCCAAAACCGACGTGGAGCCACGGCGCAAAGAGGATATTACGCAGCCCAATCAGCGTGCGCGGGCGGATGCCATATTGGTCGAGCGGAAAGTGCCACAGCAGCCAGTCCGCC
>QEUW01000311.1 GCA_003577005.1 Chloroflexota bacterium
GGCGACTGATTTGCCCACCGGCATCGAACACTTCGCCATTACCGATCTGGCGCTGCACGGCGAGTGGCGTTTTGTCTCCGTGGTGGGTCTGGCGGATGTACCCGGCGACCTGCACTGGAACCTGCTGGACCATGGGCGCTGGTTTGGGCTGATCCTCCTTCAAGAGCACGCCGATGGCAGTTGGAGCGGCGCACTAGAAGGCACAACAGCGTTTTCGCATCTGCTGGCGATAGCATCGTCCCAACTCGGAGAGCCTTTCGCCGGCGCTGCGCTCGACCCACGCCAACGGCGGTCGCTCCTGGCCGAGAGTTACGTCCTACCCTGGGAACCGGGCACGCGGATGCAATACGGCGCCCGCGGCGTCCATGACAACGAATTTTTCGCTATCACGCCCGGCTGGAAAGCCGTCGACTTTCTCTCCGATGGCAATACGGCGCTGGGCCATGCACCCAATCGACTGCTGGCTGCCGCCTCGGGCGCGATCACCTACAAGTGTTCGCCGCCTGCCGGAGAAAACTCAACCGCAATCCGCGTGGGCAACTTGATGTACACGCATCTTCTCAATAGCCCCAGCCTGACGGTCGGTCGTAGCTTTACCCAAGGGGAGTTGATCGGTCCGCTCAAGACCGGCTCGTTTAGCGAAGCGTGTGGTTACGCCAGCCAGGGCGCTGCCTGGTTCCACGTCCACCTGGGCTTTCCCGACACCGGTGCCTTTACCGCTGACGGGTGGACGCTCAACCTGATTGACCAAAAGTGGCGCCGGGGAACCGCCGTCGAGGGGATTGGCGCCTGGCTGCTGGCAGAAGGCATTCCCGCTCCGCCAGCCCTGGTTGCGCCCGGCCCTGGAGAGACTGTCGACAACCGTACGGTCCAGTTTGTCTGGCAGAGTCCCAATGCGCCGGCCCAAAACGGCTATTCCTTGCGCCTCAGCCAGAGCGCCGACCCCGACGCGCAGCCGTGGCTCGTAAACACCAGCCTTGCCAATGGGCAAACCAGCTACGACCATACGTTTAATACAGACGGACCCTTTTACTGGCATATGCGTACCTGGAATCTAGCCGGCCAGGCCAGCCCATGGGCGACCCAGGCTTTTTCCATCGACACAGCGCCGGATTGTCCAGGAGATTTGCTGGTCCAAAGCGCGGCTCCTACGCATACAAGTGATTGCCCCTTGCCCGACCCGCCCATGCTGCACAGCCCGGCAGATGGCGTCTATTTCGACGAAGGGGAAGCAATTGACTTTGCCTGGCAGGCCAGCCCACACGCAGAGCGCTATATGGGCGAGATCAGCGGCCCGGTTGGTGCAGCGACCTTTGGCTGGACCGGCACGCTCAGCCACACGCACAGCTCGCTGGCGGCTGGTCACACATACACCTGGCGCGTACGCACCCGCAACCCGATCCGCGAAAGCCCCTGGAGCGAAGCGTGGCATTTCACCATCCGCCCGGCAGCGCCCACAGGGATCGCCGCGCAAACAAAATCCTGCAGACAAATCGACCTCCTGTGGGAGGATCAATCCGCCGCCGAAGAAGGGTTTCTTGTCTATCGCGACGGCCTGTTGATCGGCCAGGTTGGCGCCGACGCCACCCACTACCAGGATGGGGAGATGGAGCCAGGGAGCAACCATACGTACGCCGTCACAGCTTTTGCCGGCGGGGTCGAATCGGCGCCCGCGCTCGTCAGCGCGGAAACCGGCGCCTGCGACGCCACGGCGTTGGTACACATCGCAGCCACACCGGACGAACTGGGCGTGATAGGCGGTGAACTGATCACAACCAGCTATACCTTTTCCGCTACGGGTGTCCATACCGTCCACCTTGAGCGGTACACAGTGCGGTTCACCTTGCTTGATGGGGTGACAACCCTTGCTGACCCCAGCGGACCGGTTGACCATGAAATCACAATCCCCGTGGGCAACACGGCGTTGTGGGACGCTGAAATCTACCTGCCCCCGGAGGTGGTGATCGCCGCCCGTACAGCCGGCGAGACCAGTCTGTTGCTAATCATGACATTCACCGGCCAGGATGACCAGGGTCATCTGCTCTTTCTGGAACATCGTCTAGCCCTCTGGCTGGATAACTGTGGCGACCTGGCAGAGCCAAACGATACATTTGGCGAGGCAACGCCTATCACCTTCACTGTCTCTTATCAAGGTGTGATCTGCCCAGTGGGAGATCGGGATCTCTACCGTGTCTCCAGCGCTGTCGGCCAGATTTTGGTGGCCATTGTGGAGACTGCGGTTCAGGGATCAATGCTTGATGCTGTGATCGAACTGTACGGCCCGGACGGGGAGCAACTGCTGAGCGTGACTGGTGATGGCGATGGTTCGTCCAGCCTGGTGTTGCGTTTTGAAGTGCCGGAGAATGGAGCACACTTTGTCAGCGTTCGTTCGGTTTCTCCTATCGCCTCTCACCCCTACATCTTGCATGTTGCGCTCGATACAGAACCGCCAGTCGCCACCATCGTCTACCCAGGCGACGGCGCCTGGCTCCATGCCTTCCGCCAACTGATCGAGGTGGAGGCCGTCGATGTCGAGACAGAGGTCGAGCGCGTAGAGTTCTATTTTCATGAGGCCGGCGCGGATGAGCCATTTTGGACCTGGCTGGGCGTAGACGCAGATGGCAGCGATGGCTGGCAATGGGAGTTGGAGACCAGCGCACTAGCCGTACAAGATGGCGCCGAACTCATGATCGTGGCCTATGACCGCGCCGGGCGGAGCGCCGTAGCTTCGGTTTCCGGGTTGCGCCTTGAACGGACGGCCCCAGTGGTCGCGGCGCGCATCGAGCCAGATACGGAGGGCTCATGGCTCGATTTTTGGGTTGTGTGGGATGGGGGCATCGACGATGAGTCTGGCCTCGACAGCTATGACATCCAGCTGCGAGATGGCCTGGACGGCGAGTGGATCGACTGGCTGGTCGGCGTCTCCGAAACAAAGAGCCATTTTGGCGGCGAGGAGGGTCACACCTACTTCTTCCGCGCCCGCGCCCGTGACCGCGCCGGCAACCAGAGCGAATACCGGGATGGGGGTGGCGACGCCCAGATCGAGATACCCGATCTCACCGCACCCAGCGGCGCATTTGTGATCAATGACGGCGCTTTGTACACCAATCACCGGGTTGTCACGCTGACGCTGAGCGCCGATGATGTGGGTCTTGGCGTCAGCGAGATGGAGATTGGGGAGGGAGATGAGATGAGCGGCACAAACTGGGTTACCTACACCCCGACAGCCACCTGGGAACTCAGCGCCGAAGATGGCGTCAAGACCGTTTCGGTGCGTTGGCGCGACCGGGCTGGCAATCTTTCGGCAACCGCTACCCAGAGCATCACCCTGGACACGGTTGCTCCCACAGGCGGTCTCAGACTTGCTGATCCCAGGACCACAGACGATGGGTACGTTCTGCTCCAGATTACGGTTGACGAGGAGCCGGCGGGCATACAGATGCGGCTACGCACTGAGGATGGCGAGTGGAGCGAGTGGCTGCCGGTCGAGGAGATACTCCGCTGGTTGCTGGAGCCGGGCGCGACGCGCATCACCCTCCAGTTTCGTGATCTCGCTGATAATCTTTCGGACCTCTACGAGCTTGCGCATGATGCCGCCGTTCCCTTCAGCCAGGTCTTTCTACCTCTTGTGCGTCTTGGCGAAATCCTGGCGCCGGATGAGGAGGAACCTCCTCATTGAAGCCACCCAGTACATTGTACTTTGAATATGCGATGCACCTCTGGCATAGGATTCGACCGGGATACGTCTCTGCTCCATCCACTGGCCAAGCTGTGTTTCTTCCCTCATTTTCATGCATCCTCCACCAGCTCTTTGGAACAGCTACTCTGTAGCAAACCCATTGACGACAGGAATCAATCGTGCTATATTTATGTAATGTTGGAGCATCCGTTGAGTGTGCGTACACCGGGCCCCAATTGATGAGGAGGAGGTGCAGGATGATAGGTGTGATGGCTCGCATCGGACTACGATTGTTGCTGATACTACTGTTGGGCGCCGCCATCCTGGCCGAGACAGCAACAGCAACCGCTCAATTGTTCCCCAGTTTGGCGAAGACGAACAATTCTTTGGCGCTACGACAGGGACAGACTTCGTTTCCCTGTACGCTACGGGCTGTGCCTGCCAAAACAAGCGGTCGGATCGACCTGAGTTGGAGTTGCACGAGCAACGCGCTCAAAGGTTGGTTTTTGGTTGAACGTTCGATTCCTCGCTCTGCCCCCCAGAGCATCAGGCAGTGCTGGCTGGCAGTGGGTCGCATCAGCACCTATAGTTGCGCTGATACCGGGCTACGGAAGGGTACAAGCTATACCTACCAACTCTGTCTTGTTTCGACCAGCACGGCGAATCGCTGTGGCACGAATGACCGGGCCGCAACGGTGACGGTCAGGGCGCCTTAACCGCACATAGCCTACTCACTCAAGCGGTAGGTTGTCGCAGGTCTTGCGACGATTTTGATTGGGAAAACTCTGGCTCCATTCCTCTTCGGATAGATTACGTCCTGCTACACGACAAGCAAGTGCGACCAACGAATCGACAGGCAGCGTCCAAAGCCGGATCGTCTGGTCTACACTACCGCTGGCGAGCCACTCTCCGCCAGGATGGAAGACTACACCATTGACAGGGTCTGTATGTCCCTGCAACACAATGGGTCTTGCATCCGGTTGCAGCATGTCCCACAAACGCACTACCTGATCGCCGCCTGCGCTAGCCAGCCGGCGGCTATCTGCGCTGAAGGCTACATACCATACCGGCCCATCATGACCGGCCAACACAGCGGGTTGCCCTGTAAAGTCGTGGGCATTCCACAACCGTATATTGGTGTCTGAACCCGCGGCAGCCAGCCACCGGCCGTCCGGGCTAAAGGCCACTGACCAGAGCGGGCCCTCTCCCCCAAGCAACGGTTGTGGTTCGGCAGCCGGGTTCGCCGGGTCCCACAGCAAGATCTGGCCGTCTTCGCCTGCGCTTGCCAGTCGTTCACCGCCGGGCGCAAAGGCCAGCGACCAGATTGCCCCGCTATGGTGGCGAGGCAGTAGCTCCGGGTCAGCCGCCAGATCCGCCACTCGCCACAGGCGGATGATGCCCTCTGCCCCCGCGGCAGCCAACCACTCCCCTTGTCTGCTGAACGCGATAATGTTCAGATTGTCCTCCGCCGCATCCAGTGAGAGCAATTCTTCGCCGGTTGCTACCGCCCTGACTCGCACGCGATTGCCGGCGGTATTGGCAAGATAGCGATCATCAGGGCTAAAGGCCAGCGACCAAATGGGCTGCTCTTGTTGGCCCAGTTCTTCGAATGTTATATCAGGGCCATCCAGTTGCCACAGGCGTACAACCCTATCGTCACCGCCGCTAGCCAACAAGCCACCACCATTGTTAAAGACAACCTTGTTGACAGAACCTGTGTGGCCGCGCAACACGCGTGGGTCGGCGACTGGGCTGTTCAGATCCCACACGCGCACCGTCTCGTCGCTGCTGCCAGTGGCCAGCCGGCCACTGGCCGGGTCAAAGACCAGGGCGCGGATAGCAGCCTCATGGCCGTAGAGCAACCTTGGGCGCGCCGCAGGATCGGCGAAATCCTCCCACCAGCGGAGAACGTTGTCATTGCTGCCGGTAACTAGCCCAAGCCCATCCGGGGTAAATGCCACAGCCCAGACCGGCTGTTCCTGGTAGAATTGCTGCACTGTCTCCTCTGTATTCAAATCCCAAAGTCGTACTTCACCGTTGTCTCCACCGCTGGCCAGCCAATCATCGTGGGGATGGAAAGCCAGGGCGTTGACATTGCCGCTATGACCCGCCAGCAGGCGCGGCTCGCTCTGCGGGTCGCTGGTCTGCCAGAGACGGACCATCCAGTCTGCGCCGGCGCTGGCGAGTTGATTTCCATCGGGGCTGAATGCTATAGCCAGAACCGGGCCATCGTGCCCGGGCCAGGTTGCCTGCGCCGTATTGTTAACGGTTTCCCACAGGTAGATCATCCCATCGGCGCCAGCGACGGCCAACTGGGCGCCATCGGGGCTATAGGCTAGCGCGTTCGCTGGGCTACCAAGCGAAAATTCGTCTACCTCGCCGGTTGTCACATCCCACAGCAGCACTATGCCGTCACCACTGGCGCTGGCCATCTGTTCACCATCCGGGCTGAAGGCGATGGCATTGACAAACGCAGTATGCTGAGTGAGCGTCTGTGTGGCGGTTGGTTGGCCTGCCTGCCAGAGGCGGATCGTGGTATCGGAGCTGGCGCTGGCCAGCCAATCGCCCTGCGGGCTAAAAGCCACTGCCAGGACGCTATCGGTGTGTCCCACCAGCGGCAGGCCCCCGGTCTGGCCCAGCAGATCGCGCAGGGTTTGCACAGTTGCGATCTGCTGAACAGGGTCAGTCCCTTCACGTTCCCCAAGTGCTTCGATGACCAGGAGCAACGCTCGCGGCGGCGACAGGGCATAGACACTGCGCGCTTGGGCAGCAAGACTTTCAGCGCGTACACGGGAGAGCGCTGCCTCGGCAGTCGCCTGCGCATCTCTGGCGCGGTCTGCCTCGCGTAACGCCAGACCCGATAGAACCATCATAGTAAGCACGACGACGGTAACGATGGCGGTCACAATACGTCGTCGCTGTGTCCGGCGCGCCTGATCGGCCGCATCGCTGGCGGCGATGAACTCCTCCTCAAGTTCCGTAAACTGATCAGGCTGGGCCTGGAGTTGGGCGCGAGCGTCGGCCAACAGGCTGCCGGAGTAGAGCTTAGCCGGGTTTCTGCCGTCGGCCGCCCAATCATGCGCCGCCTGGGTGATAGGACTCTGGTGCAACTGAAACCAGGCGCGATTGGCCTCCTGGATCGGTTCGATAAAGCGGTCATGGACCAGCTCGTACCATTTGCCACCGGCCCTGGGTTCCCCGCGGATAAGATGCAGCTCTTCAAATTTGGCTACTATCTCGTTATCCAGTCCTTCCGTTTCCGTTGCACCTTGAAAGACGGTGCCGCGCGTACCGGCCGGTGTGATCAGTTTGGCGCCAAACCACTGGCGCACCTTGCGCTCGGACACGTGGACGGCCGGGTCGGCCATTACCTGAGCCACCGCGCTGTCATAAAAGTGCGCCAGCGCCTGGTTGACATCGCCTAGCAGGTCGAGATCTTCCGCTGTGATGGGACCGGGCGGGCGCGCCTCTAGGTTCTCCCAGAGCCGTTGACAGACAACCTGGAGCTGGATCGGCTCAACAAATTCACCGGGCGCCGTCGCTGACCCCTCCCCCTCGACGCGGATCTGGGCCAGGTCCTGGACCAATCTTGCGGCCACTCCTTGGGCAAAAGGGCGGTTGTGGCGGGCAGCCGGCCGTGCGATCGCCTCCAAGGCAGCCTGATGATTTAGACGACGCATGTAGAAGCGGGCGCGCAATTTGCCGGGCAATAGCCAGGCGTACCGTTCCAGTGCGCCAACATATTCTTCGCGCAACGAGAGCAACACCCACAACGATTCCTGGGCATACATGGCTTCGGCCAACTGGCGGAAGAAGCCCTCACGTTCCTGCCAACGATCCGGGTAAGAGGTGAGGATCTCCTCGAACTGGTCGATGATCAACAGCGGTGACAGATCGGCGACCGTGGTGTCCTGCGCCGCCAGGTCAGCAAGATGATGGTGCAGATAGGCGGCAAGATCGGTGTGGCCTTCAAGGGGGTGGTCAGCCGTATGGCCGGCTGCATGATGGTTATCGGTGCGGCCAGCCTCCAGCCAGGAGATGAGGTTGCGCACATAGATATTGGCGTTGCCGTCCACCAGCCGGTCGCCGACCCCCACCCCCACTCGCGCCACCGGCAAGATCGTAAATTGCTCTTCACGACGGAGCAAGGGGATCAGCTTGGCGTGGATCAGCGAGCTTTTGCCGGCGCCCGAAGGGGCGTAAAAGAGGGTCAACCGGTTAGCGGAAATCAACGCAGCCAAACTCTCGCTTTCACGATCGCGGCCAAAGAAGTTTTCGCTATCCGCCTCGGTGAACGGGCGTGGCCCAACGTATGGGTTGCCAACACCCACAGCCATACGTCACCTTCCCATCGCACGGGTCAATTCGACCAAAAAGCTGCATACATCGCCTGGGTAGATCTTAAAATTATGGATCTGAGCATAAGCGTCAAGATAGGTGTGGATACGAGCGATTACTCCTTCGTCCCGACTATCATCCGACCCTGGCTCGAACTGGACAAACAGACTCAGCTCGCGCCGGCGTTTGGTCAGACGCTTGATCGCGCTGCGGAAGGCGACGCGGAAATCCCAATCATACAGGTTATATCCCAATAGCAAAATAGAGTAGGCGCTCGATGAGAGACTGCGGGAAATTACCGCCGGCAGCCCAGTGGTATTCTCCTCGTCGGGATGATCTAAATCATAGGTGATATGTTCAATAAAGTCGAAAAAGTTGTCCTCGTTGAGGACCAGAGAATTGGGGAGGCCGTCACTCCCGTAGAGATGGTAGACCAACGGCTCATCTTCGGTAGGGCGTACTTTCGGGTCAGCAAGAAATTCCAGCGGGATCTGGGATTCCAACTCTTCGGACCAACAGTAGAGGGCGGATTGGGGCTTGCGGCCATAGAGCGTTAGCGCGCCTTCCATCAAGCGATGAAAGCTCGTGGTGAGATAGATGGGCAGCGACAGCTTCGCCAACAGCCACCACGGGTTGTCCGGTTCGACATCAAAGCGGCCAAAGCCCAGGTCATGCGCCAGTTCCGTCGGTGTTAACTCGTCTAGCTCTGCCTCCAAGGTATCGAAAAAGGGGCTTGCAGCGTTCAGCCCGTTTGCCTTAGCATCGGCAAGCAATTCACGTTTCAAAAAATCCAGATAGTCCGACTGCGCCTTGCCTTCACTGGTCAACACGCTCAGGTATTGAGCCACAAGGGCCAGGTTGCTACGATCAGCGAAAGGATAGCCGATCTGCTCCGCCCAGGCCTGGACAATGTCGCGGTCGGGGAAGAGATAGCGATTGCTCACCCGGTTGCTGATGAACGGGATACACCGCTTGTGGCTAACCTGTTTCGCCAGATAGCCCCAGTCGATCTCGGTCTCCTTTGTGATAGACATGCTTCATTTGTCCTGAGATAGCACGACGCGAAAGCCGTGGCTGGTAAACCCGCGATCTGGATAATTCCCATAGCGGGCAGTACAACGAATAGCCACTGCGGGCGTCTTGGTGATGCCCCCCCGCAAGACTCGGAGGAAGGAGCGATCCGCCTTCTCATCCTCGCGGCCATCTGTAGCAATGTAGGGATAGGCATAGTCGGGCTTGTGCGGGTGGCGGCCCCAAATTGTGGAGGTCCACTCCCAGATGTTGCTGAGCATATCGTGACATCCGTAAGGGCTTGCGCCTCGCGGGTAACTGCCAACCGCGACCGTCATGCGGCCTTCGACACAATAGCAGCGCGCCGGGTCCCACTCGTCTCCCCAGGTGTAGA
>QEUW01000312.1 GCA_003577005.1 Chloroflexota bacterium
CGAATTGACTGCTGTCTTATCACTCTTTAATTGTTAATGTGCCCCCCTGACTTTCGCCAGGCCCTCTACTATACCAAAACCCCCACCACCCGTCAAGTAATCTCATTTACTTTTGTCGCCAACCTCGCTTGCCTGCCTCATCGGCTGGCTCGCCCGGTTGCCTACTTGATTGGCGGCAGGACTATACAGTATACCACATCCCGCTAGTCTGTCAAGTAAAGACCCTTACAGTTCCTCCCTCAACTCGCGACCTCTTACCACTGGCTGGTTGCCCCACGCTTTTGTGCATGCACCGCTAGCAGGACTTCCCAGTCTAACACACTCGCCGCTTGGCGTCAAATTCCCGATTACCGGTTTCGCACTTGTACCCCAGACCTTCGCCAGGCACAAGCGCTGAGTTTAGCAGACACTCACAGCCTTGTCAAATCTGGTTGTGAAAATTTTCACACCAGCTCTGGCCGGACTAGCTGCCGCCCCCTTTGCATTCGGTTTTGCCACCGCCTGGAGTTGTTAAACGTACACCTGAAGTAAGTTCCAATCTTACTAAATTTGTGGACCCCTGTCAAATCAGGGTTCGCGCAAATCTGTCAATTGTGGACTTCAGCGGTGGTAGCCGCCGGCTACATCGCTGTAGCCAGTGAGTTCGACGTAGCCAACACCACCCACCTTCTGGTCCGCCACTTGCGCCTGAACGCGAGTGGCTCCTTCGTAGTAGATAAACGTCACATCCATTTCCTGGTCCGCAACGAGCGGTTCGATCATGAGTTCAATCTCGTGAGCCGGAAAGAGTACCCGCCAACCGGCGGGGTACGTGATACCCGTGCGTGGGCTCCTCCACTCTCCGAGCGCGTGTAATTCGAAATCTGCTTCTTCCAATTTGAACTGGCGCCCATCGGGCAAAGCCAGCGTTCCCGCGTACACGCTCCGCTCGTCGCCCAAACCGTTGTGGAATTCGCCAAACATAAACACGATACCGTTCTCCAACTGGACGGCAAACCAATCCCAGCCTTTGGTGTCGCCACTCAGAAAGCTGGTGCCAAACTCGTGGTCCATCCAACTGACACCCGTAACGTTGTGCCGTTCGCCGGCTATCGTCAATTCGCCGGTGGTCTCCAATTGCACCAGGCTGTAGTAGTAGTTGGCGTTGCCCGGCTCTGGACCCTTCTGGCTCAAGCCAGCGTCACCGTGTAAGAGCGGGGGCCGTGTCTCGCGCAATGTCAGATGGAGTGCAACAGGACCCTCGTCGTGCTGGGTGGTGGCCGTCAGCTCATAAGTGCCAGGCCCCGTTTGGCGGGCGGTCCAATCCTCAAGCCAGACACCAAAAGATGGTTCGCCCTGAGCGCCGGCCAGCCCACCTGCGCCGCGGCTAAACCGTTCGAAGCTCAGATGGCGACCCGCCGGAACGCTGGTGACAGCAAAGTGCGCCATGTAGAGTTGATTGGTTGCCAACTCCGAATCGCGCTGTGGCACCTCTGCCGCCAACGAACTGCGGAAGAAGGTCAATTGGTATCCGTAGCGACGTCCCTGGTCGTCGGTCAAGTTGCCGATAAAGTACCACCACTCAGTGCGGTATTCTGGATGCGGGCCATGGTCGCGTGGGAAAGTCAGCGGTATTGGTGCCATAGCCAGGGCAAAATCCCCTTGGCCGCGACTCAAGGCTTCTACGACGCTGGCGCTCGCCACACGCCGGGTAGGGCTAGCGCAGCCAACGAGAACCAGCAGAATACAGACCAACGCCAGCAAGGACAGGAGAAGATGTTTTGACGTAAGAACAGCACGAATTTTCCACATGCCGTTTAGTATAGGTGGAACTCCAAGGGGTGTCTGTCAGTGGGTGTCCGATTTCCACAGTTGGTTTCCGTTCGGTTGTATTCCGTTATTCCACTAGCAGGATAAACCACAAGTAGCGGTAAACGGTTGTAGTAAACGCCCCTAACGACAGAGCACAATTATCTTGAGGCTGCAAAGTGAATTCTGGTTTCCCGATCACCTTCAGGCACGATTGTAACGTTGACCACTCTTGCCCCATTTTGAAAGAGATAGGCGATCTGATCATGAGCCTGGTCATCACCCTGGTCAGTGGCCTGGCCCGTGGCGGGGCCGACTTTGGTAACCAATGTGTAGCCGCCGCCAAGCATGCTTTGCTCAACAAAGCGTGCTGCTTCATCCAGGGTGTAAGGTGTGATCGCCACCAGCACGTTTGCGCCGACGATAGCTTCTACCGTCGAACCCGTCGGCAGCAGTATGTCGAAGCCCACAAACCGTCCTAGTTCTACTCTGGCCGGGTCACTGGCTGCCGTCTCTCCGGGCGTCTCCGCAGATGGGGGCGAGGCGGTGACGGGCATCTCCTTCTGCAACTGCTCTCCTTGCTTAAGACTCAGGATGAATTGCTCAGCGGGGAGATCCCTTGTAAAGGTACCTTCAATCGTTGCTTCAAGGGTCGATATCCGCATCGGTGTGGCGCTTAGAGGGGCGGGCATTGCTTGATCTACTGCTACCGGCGTAGCTTCCCCCCTAGAGGAACAGTCTGTTGCAACTACTAAAATTGCCAACACTGCATAAATAAATATGTTTCTTACAATCATTTTTCGTACGATCATCCGTTCCTCTGGCATCTATCGTCGCACAGGGGGACGCTTGCCGGTCGTCATCCAACACAGTGTCAACCCGCCTGGACCGCCGCCCGCATCTCAAACAGACAATTCATGCAGTTCGTAAGGTTGTCTCACTGTATATATCGTTAAAAGAGCTGTATTCCTGCGCCCAAACGACAATTTTCGATAGATCAGTCATCCACCAAACGTATGAGATTCATCGTTCAGACGGACGACATCCGTCGCAGAAGGGTCGGGTACTTACTCAACAGGAGCGTGTGGTTTCAGATAGAGCTTACGAAAGCGGGGGGTGTATCAGATGGGCAGGTGCCCTATTAGCACCCGCGCCAACAGAGCAGATAAGGGCTAACGAAGCTTCTCGCTGAGGATCAACGAGTACCCCCGCCGCCCTTGACCGCGCTATCAATACCGCGTACGCCAACTCAAATTTTTGAGTCGAAGTCGGTTTAGCCTGCCTGTGTCTTGCGCCAGGCTTCGTATTCCGCGCGTGCCTCTTCAGAAAGCGGATAGTACTTACGCAGGTCACCACCCTGCGCAAGTTTCATGCGTGAGAAATCTTCCCATTCGGCATGTTCGCTCGCCTTGGCCAGCAACTGGGGCGCCAGGGCGATGGGTACGACTACCACGCCGTCGTCATCGGCTATGATAATGTCGCCGGGCATGACCAGTGTGTTGCCACAGGCGACCGGTACATTGACAGCAAAAGGGAAGATATTGGTCTGGGTGTGGAAATTGGGGGTTACGCCTCGCAACCAGAGACCTAATCCCAACTCCTTAGCATGGGGATAATCGCGGATACAGCCGTCGATGACGACACCCAGCCCACCACGGCCTTTGAAAAAGGTGAGCATCATCTCACCAAAGACCCCGCTGCTCATGTCGCCGCGCGCATCCACCACGACAATATCGCCCGGCTGCGTGTGGTAGAGGACGTGGCGGTGCAGTTGCTTTTCGGGGTCAGCGTACTCATCTACCCGGTACTGATCTTCCCGTTTGGGCATAAACTGGAGCGTCAGCGCTGGCCCAACGACGCTTTTACCTGGCGTCCAGGCTACTGGCCCCTTGAGGAATGGGTCGCGAATCCCCAGCCGGCTCAGTTCGCCGCTGGCGGTTGCGCTGCCGATGTGGGCGAGTCCCTCGATCAACTCTTTGGATGGGCGCTCGATGTCGGGTGTCTGGATCATGGTCTATTCCTTTGTGCTTGTGCGGTTGTGAGAATTTAACAGCAATATGTTACGCCAGCGCTGCGGCCAACGCCTCGGCCAGATGCATGGCATGACGCTCGGTAAAATGGGCGATCTGGTGGCGACAACTGGTGCCACTGGCGACAATGATCGTCTCGGGTGTAGCCGCACGCACCGCAGGAAAGAGACGATCTTCGCCAATAGCGCGGCTGATCTCATAGTGGCTGATCTCATAGCCGAAGTCGCCGGCCATGCCACAACAGCCGCTGGGAATCACCTCGACCTCGTAACCGGCCAGCCGCAACGCGGCGACGCTGGACTCGTTGCCCACCAGCGCCTTGTGGTGGCAGTGACCGTGGAGCAGCGCTTTGCCCGGCTGGGGGCGCCACTGCGGAGCAAAGCGGCCAGCCTCGGCCTCGCGCACAATGAACTCCTCAAAGGTGAATGCATTGGCGGCGAGGATACGCGCTCGCTTTGTGTCGCTCGCCAGGGTCAGATACTCGTCGCGCAGGGTCAGAATACAACTCGGCTCGACCCCCACGATTGGCACACCCTGATTGGCAAAGGGCGCCAGCAACGCCACATTATGGTCAGCCCCCGCCCTGGCCTTATCCGCCTGGCCCCCGGTGATCAGTGGCCGGCCACAACACGCTCTGCCGGCAGCCAGTTGCACCTGGTAGCCGGCGGCCTCCAGCACGCGCACTGCGGCCATCCCAATATCACGTTCATTGTAGTTGGTCCACGTGTCGTGAAATAGAATCACCGACCTCGCGCGTTCTGCGCTCTGCGCTCCGTATCCCTCATTCTGCGTTCTGTGCTCCCCGAACCACATTTCAAAGCTCTTCGTGCCGTAGAAGGGCAGGCTGCGCGCCGGATGGATGCCAATCCGGGCTAGAATGGCCTTGGCTGGCGGGCTCCGCAACACCCAGTTGAAAAGGGGCGCAAATTGGGGCGCCGTCTTGTAAAAGAGCGCGTTGAGCGTCGGCAACATCCCCATCAGGCGGTTGAAGAGCGGCAACCCGTTGCGCCGATAATAATGAACGAGAAATTCAGCCTTGATCTTTGCCAGATCCACCGCCGAAGGACACTCGCTTTTACAGGCCTTGCAGCCCAAACAGAGGTCCATTACACCGTACATTTCCTCACTGTAAAGCTCATCGTGGGGGATGCGACCGGCGAGGGCGTTACGCAGCGCATTGGCGCGGGCGCGCGTGGTATCGTGTTCGTCCCGTGTCGCCATGTAACTCGGGCACATGGTGCCGGCGCCCAGTTTGCGACAAACACCGGCGCCATTGCACATTTCGATAGCCTCAGCAAAACCCTGGTCGCCGCGCCAGTCGAAGACCGTCTCCAGTGCAATCGTCTGATAGCCCGGCCCCATGCGCAGATTCTCGGTGAGCGGCGGCGCATCGACAATCTTGCCGGGGTTCATGAGGTTGTGCGGGTCAAAAGCAGCCTTGACCTCGCGCAACGCCTCGTAGAGAACCGGCCCAAAGAGCTTGGGATTGTGGGCGCTTCGCACCAGACCATCGCCATGTTCGCCGCTCATGGCGCCACTATATTTGAGACAGAGGTCGGTGGCAAAGTCGCCCACGATCTGCAACGTGTGGATATCTTTGGCGCTCTTCATGTTGAGCAACGGCCGCACGTGCAGACAGCCGGCCGAGGCGTGGGCGTAGACGGCCACTTCGGCTATATCATTCTTGACCATGCAAAAATCGAGAATCTCGCCCAGATAATCGGCCAACCGTTCGGGGGGGACGCTCACATCCTCGATGCCGGTGATGGGTTTATGGTCGCCACGACGGCTCATGAGGAGATTCAAACCGGCCTTACGCACCGTCCACACATCGGCAACGCGGGCGGGGTCGAGGATGCGGAGGATAGCGCCCCGGTAGCCGCTGTTGCGCAGATGGTGCTCCAAATGGTCAATCTTGCCATCCAACTCTTTTTCGGATTCGCCATAGAATTCTGTCAGCAACACTGCCGCTGGGTCGCCTTCGACAAAGTGGATCTTTTTGGCCCACTGAGGCTGCGCGCGGGCCAGGTCGAGCATCTGTTTGTCCATCAACTCTGATGCGCTGGGCCCGGTTTCGAGGATGGTTGGCACAGCAGCGCAGGCGTCGATCACATGGTCGAAGTGGACAACGACCAGCGCAGTGCGCGCCGGCTTGGGGACCAGCTTCAGCGTGATCTCGGTCATGACCGCCAGCGTTCCTTCGCTACCGGTCAACAACTGCGCCACGTTGAAGTGGTCGATCAGCGCCGGGTCGGCGGCAGAAGGGCGGAAGCGGCTGTCGTAGCTCAGACGGCTGCGCTCGCCCGCCGGGAGTAGCGCAGCGGCCAGCCGGTCGAGATTATAGCCCGAGGCGCGCCGCCAATGTTTAGGCCAACGGGTGAGGATTTCGGGCAACGCACGCTCGATAATATGCGGGAGCTCGCGATAGATACGGCCCTCTAGCGTATCACTGCGGGCGTAGGCGGCCAGACTTCCCGGCTCCACCGGGCCAAAGCGAGCCAACGAGCCATCGGCCAGGACCGTAGAGGCGGCCACGACATTATCGGCCATCATGCCATAGAGGATGCTATGGCTGCCGGTGGCGTTGTTGCCGACGCTGCCGCCGATGCTGGCTCGGTCGGCGCTGGCCGGGTCTGGCCCTAACATCAGGTTGTGGCGCGCCAGGTGACGGTTGAGCACGGCCACGCTGATCCCCGGCTGGGTAGTGACGGTGCGCGCTTCGGCATCGACTGCCACAATCTGGTCCATGTATTTGCTAAAATCGAGAACCAGGGCGGCGCCCACGGCCTGACCGGCCAGCGAACTACCGCTGCCGCGCGGCAGGATCGGGACGTTGTGCTGTGCGGCGATCTCCACCGCAGCCTGGACATCATCGGCATTGCCGGGGACGACCACGCCGACGGGCATGATCTGGTAGAGGCTGGCGTCAGTGCTGTAGAGCATCCGGGTGTAACGGTCGAAACGAACCTCGCCCTGCACCCGCCGACGCAGCAGATCGACCAGATCGTGACTGGCACCGGCCACCCGCCGCTCTTCTGATTTTGTCTGGCTTGGTTTGGGGGCTACGACATGTTGAGACATGCAACGCCTTTCACTCTTGCGCTTCGCTATTGTATCTATTGTATATTGTGTAAATTGATAGTGACGGTTTCGACATGAAGCAGGTTGGGAACCGGGTTCTGGCTCTCTCTATCACTTTACTCGCAAGCTGCTGCTTGTCAAATTGATCAAAAGAGAAGCGAGGCTTTGCCATTGACAAGCGATCCACTTTCCAGTACGCTACAGCACGCCACCAAACGACCAACAACCCAGAAGGAGGAATGATGACCACCTCTGTAAACATGCACCCACCCCACGCGGATCGCTATTTCGACCCGGAACCATCGATCCGCTCGCGGGCGCGTGAATTATACGCCGGCATCGCAGACCTACCCCTTGTCTGCCCGCACGGCCACGTCGATCCAAGATTGCTGGCGGACCCTGACGCCGCACTGGGCACACCAGCGGATCTCTTTATCATTCCCGACCATTATGTCTTTCGGATGCTCTATTCGCAGGGTGTGCCGCTGGAACAACTGGGCCTTGCCCCGCTCGACGAAGCTGGGGAAGCCACCGCGGTTGAACGGGACCACCGCTTGATCTGGCAACGTTTTTGTGACCACTTTTATCTCTTTCGTGGCACACCGACCGGCCTCTGGATCGTGGACGAGCTGGCGACCGTCTTTGGCATCACGTTGCCGGTCAACGGCGCCAACGCCCAGACGCTGTACGACCAGATCAGCGAAGAGTTGGCCAAGCCCGCTTTCCGGCCGCGCGCCCTCTTCGAGCGTTTCAAAGTCGAGGCGCTCTGCACCACCGATGCCGCCACCGACCCGCTGGACCACCACCAGGCCCTGCGCGCCGGCAACTGGAGCGGTCGCGTGCTGCCCACCTTCCGCCCCGATACGGTTGTCAATCTTGACACCGAGGGCTGGCGCAACCACATCAATGCGCTCAGCCAGGTGAGTAAGATAGCGATACACGATTACACCACCTTTATCCAGGCGCTGGAGGAGCGTCGTACCTTCTTCAAGCAAATGGGGGCCGTTGCGACCGACCATGCCGTCCAGACTCCTTTTACCGGCGAACTCTCAGCACACGAGGCCGATGCAATTTTTCAGCGGGCGCTCAGGGGAGAAGCCAGTGCGCAAGACGCCGTACGGTTCACCGGCCACATGCTCATGGAGATGGCGCGTATGAGCATGGAGGATGGTCTAGTCATGCAGGTGCATCCTGGTTCGTTGCGCAATCATAACGAATGGGTATACCGGCGTTTTGGCCGCGATAAGGGGGCGGATATTCCCATCGCCGTCGACTTTACGCGCGGGTTGCAGCCGCTGCTCAACAAATATGGCAACGACACACGACTTGCGCTCATTCTCTTTACGCTAGATGAGACGACGTACGGACGGGAACTAGCGCCGCTGGCCGGCCACTATCCCGCTCTCAAGCTGGGGCCGCCCTGGTGGTTCTACGACAGCCTGAATGGGATGCGGCGCTATTTCGACCAGGTGGTGGACACGGCGGGGATCTACAACACAGCCGGCTTCAACGACGATACACGCGCCTTCCTCTCGATCCCAGCGCGGCACGACCTGTGGCGGCGGGCCAGCGCCAACTGGCTGGCCGGGCTGGTCGCGCGCCACGCATTGAGCATGGCCGACGCCCACGAAATGGCGCACGACATGGCCTACCGATTAGCCAAAGTCGCCTACCGGTTGAACTAGGTTCTTTTGACATTTGGCGAACTTACGCTGGTGCGATGCACTTGCCAAAGTGCGTTGCACCTCTGGCCTGCATCGAAATATCGAAAGAACCTAGTGCAGATTTAATACTGTTGTTTTGATTTGTCCGACGGAGCATGACCGGGCCAGGGAGCGCACGTGCGTGGCGCCGGCCCGGTGCGATGCACGTCTCAGGCGCCACGCACTTTTCAAGTACACGCACCGCTGTGCAGGCTGAAATGTCAGTAGAACCTAGTGACGCTAGTGTGATATTATGCTGTCCGCCAGGATGTGAACCGTGACCAACAGACCGTAACCGAAGCAATGTCACAGGAACTCCGGTTGCCTTTGTTGTATCTTGCCAATCAATTGCGGCGCTCAGGTCCATTGTGTCACGCGTTTACAAAGGTTGACACAGCGTAGACATTGCTTTATAATCTCGCCATCCGCACCGAGCCATCGTCTTCCCAGGTGTCAGATCGTTTCTTTCCACGTTGGACTAGCCGTTGATGCGTTCCATCGACCGTTGTCGTGCTATTTTGATTAGCGTCCTGCTAGTGCTTCCTCTGCTGGCAGGCTGTAACCGTGCGCATAGCGCACCTCGCCCGGTGGACATGACTGCCGAGTGGCCTATGGAGGGTTTCAGCCCGGCGCGCAGCCGGACGACCAACGAGGCGATCCAGCCGCCGCTCGATATTCAGAGCGAGTACACACTCGCCGACCGCGCCGAACAGGCCAGCCCGGTGGCGATTGCCGGCGGTCTGCTTTTTGTCGAGGGGACGAACAAACTCTACGCGGTTGCGCTGGATAGTGGTGAAGAGCGGGCCGGCGCCTTTTTTTCGCCCGCTGTAGTTGATGGCGTCGTCTATGTGCGTTCAGAAAGCGGAGCGGACGGCTTTATCTACGCCCTTGAAGCCGGCACTGGCGTTAAGCTGTGGCAGCACAGGTTTGAGCAAGTAGGGAGCGCCTATGACAACATCGGCGGCCATGTCACATCGCCGGTAGTAGTAGATGGGCTGGTGCTGGTTGGCGCCGCGGAAGCACTCTATGCGCTGGATGCAAAAACCGGGACCGAGGTGTGGCGCTATGATACCGAGTTCCCCATCATTTCGTCGGCCGCGGTCGCTGAGAGTCTTGTCTATGTGGGGGATTTCACCCGGCTCTATGCT